>CABUBX010000096.1 GCA_902489925.1 uncultured Lachnospiraceae bacterium
GCCCTGACCGCCGTCGGAGCCACACTTCCGTAAGCAATACGAATACAGCTGAGCTTTTTGTTTTCGATTTCCAAATAAACAGCTGCACTGGCAATAGAAATTGCCATGGCATTGCGGCTTCCAACCTTATAAAAATATGATTTCCCATGACCTTTTTTCACCATAAAATTCATCAGCAGCTCGCCCGGCAAAAGCTTTGTTTTCCTCACACCCGTGATAAATCCCTCTAATGGCACCGTTCTTTCCCCGCTCAATGTACGCAGTCTCAAAGCCCCGTCAAGTACAAGGAGTGCCGGAACAGTATCTGAGGCCGGCGATGCACACAAAACATTTCCGCCGATTGTCCCTCGATTTCGAATCTGCGGTCCGCCTACACTGGCCGCTGCCGCCGTCAGCGCGTCAACCGCCGGATTCCCTTTGAGCAAGTCTGACATTTCTATTTCATCAAAAGTCACCCTGCTTCCGATACGAATCGTATCCTCCTGCTCAGAAATACCTTTGAGTTCATTAAGTTCATCTAAAACAACAAGCTTTTCTTCATGAAAACGCTCTTTTTTTATGTCAACCATCACATTGGTTCCGCCGGCCAGCGCTGCGCTGTTTTTTACGGCGAGCATGGACAGTGCTTCATCTAATGTTTTCGGTCTTACAATTATCATAACATTCCGGCCTCCCGTCTGTCGTTCTTATTCAATCTAACTTATCAAACTTTTCCAAATATGAGCCATCTGCCAATTCTTCAAAAGCTGTCACATAATAATCCCCGTTTTCATAAACAAAAGGCAAATCATACACCATACCAGGCAGACGTGCCGCCTGCGAAAAATGTGCAACGCCGCTTTTTAAGTCATCGGCCATTTCTATGGATTCATAATTAATAAAAAACGGTGTCAGATATGGGTATGAACGTTCCTTTAAAAAAGCTGTGACAAAGTCTTCTTCACTGATTTGTTCTTTTAATGTCTGAGTCAGATAAACATAAGCCTTCTCCGGTGTTTTATACTCATAATTCACCGCCTCGGCGAAAGCCTTTACCCGCTCTATCGCCCGTGCCTCGGATGGTTTTTTTCTTTTTTCTCCTACACATAAAACAATGATTGCAGCAGCACATAAAACAGCTGCTGCAATGATAATCACTTTTTTCCATTTGCGCATATGCTATCTCTCCATTCTGGAATACGGCACGGTATATGCACTCGGAAATTCTGCCTTTTTAGATGCGGATATCAATGCAATGATTGTCAATGCATACGGCAGCATCAGCATCAGCTGATTGGCAATATCAATGCCAATCGCCTGCAATCTTACCTGAAGCGCCGAAGCAAATCCGAAAATTAAAGCGCCCCACATTGAACGCAGCGGCATAAAGCGCGCAAAAATAACTACCGACACAGCGATAAAGCCTCGTCCGCTCACAATAGCTTCTGTGAACATGTTCATATAACCAAGGGATAAAAATGCACCTGCTGCACCTGCGTAAGCGCCGCCAATCAAAACAGCCGCATATCTGACACCGGTAACACTGATCCCTTTAGAATCCGCAGCACGCGGATGCTCTCCAACTGCTTTAATTTTAAGACCAAAGGTTGTTTTTTCCAAAACAAACCATGTCACTGCCACCATAATAAACGCCAGATAAACAAGGATATTATGCTGGAACAAAATCTGTCCGATGACAGGAATATCACCAAGTACCGGTATTTTAATTGTTGCAAACGGGTCTACCTGAGGTGGAAGACTCTGGATACCAAACACAACACGGTAAACATAGACAGCAACACCGCCGCCAAGAATATTTAATCCGATACCCGCAATCACCTGATTTGCGCGCATTGTCACCGAAAGCCACGCCATAATCAACGACCACATCACGCCAAAGAAGGTTCCCGCAAGCATACCTAACCATAAATTATTTGTAAGGAAAGCTACAATAAAGCCCGATACCGCACCAATTGTCATTGTGCCCTCGACGCCAAGATTTAAAATACCGGCGCGCTGTGTAAAGAGCTGTCCCAATGCCGGAAGAAGAATCGGTGTTGCCAAACGCACCATACCGGCCAAAAGACTGATAAAAAAGCTGGCATTTAAAATATCACTCAACATGTTTCTTCCTCCTTGCAAAAAACGCTTTAACTCTGTTTGTATTAAAAGCAGTACGTGTAATAACAAATATAATAATCAAACCCTGAACAACATCAACGACTGAATACGGTACATCGGTCATACGCTGCATTGTGGCACCGCCCACAAGCAGTGCTGAAAAGAAAAACGATGCGATTAAAATACCAATCGGATTTAAGCCGCCAAGCAGGGCAATGACGACAGCTAAGTTTCCGTAGCCGCTTGAAATGCCTTCAAGCAGACGATACTGTACACCGTAAACTTCTGTCCAGCCTGCAATACCTGCCATCGCACCGGAAAGCATCATTGTAATAACGATTGTACGTTTTACATTAAGTCCTGCATATTTGGAAATCATCGATCCCTGACCGACAAGGTCTGTTTTATAGCCCTGGGTTGATTTCCAGAAGAAAATAACTAAAATTAAAGCAATGACCGCAACAATGATACCTGCATGTATTCTAAGCTCAGATGAAAATAAAGGAAGATATAATTTTTCATCCAGCACAGCTGTCTGAGGATAATCATATCCGGCCGGGTCCTGCATCGGTCCGTATACAAGAAATGCCAGAAAATGGGTTGCAATATAATTTAACATCAAGGTTGTAATAACTTCATTGGCATTAAATCTTGTGCGAAGCCACCCTGCAAGTCCTGCCCAGAGCGCACCGCCGAAGGCGCCGAAAATTAAGGACAAAGGCATCAGAATAAATGCCGGAAGTCCGCTGTAAAGTCCTATTGCCGTTGAAAAAATAGCACCCATAATAAACTGGCCGTCACCGCCAATATTCCACAACTGACAGCGGTAAGCTATTGATGTTCCGAGCGCAATAAGCATCAGCGGAATCATTTTGACAAAAGTCTCTGAAATTCTTAATTTAGAGCCAAAAGCACCGCGAAAAAGCGTTTCATAAGCCTCAAGCGGAGAGTTGCCTGAAATAGCAATCAATATGCCTCCGACAAGCAGTGCAGCCACAATCGTTGCCAGTGCAGCCGCAGTCTTTCCGAGCGTATTTAAAATCTTATTTTTCATGGATGCCATCCTCCTGTTTCTTTCCAAGCATCAGCGCCCCAATCTCATCGATTGACGCCCCTCTCGGTAATATGCCCATCACCTTTCCGTCATAAATGACGGCAATTCTATCGGAAAGCTGTAATATTTCCTCCAAATCAGCAGATAGAAGAAGTACCGCAGTCCCTTTATTGCGCGCCTCCAAAATCCGCTGACGGACATACTCGGAAGCACCGACGTCAAGTCCTCTTGTCGGCTGATTGGCAATAAGCACATTCGGATTTCCATCAAGCTCACGTGCCAAAATAATTTTCTGCTGATTGCCGCCTGATAAGCCCCGGACAATGTCCTCACCGGACTGCGCCTTAATCTGATAATCCTTCATCATCTTTTCACCGTATTCGTGAATTTTTTTCTTTGAAAGCAAATGATGATTTGAAAACGGTTTTTTCATAAAAGATTTCAAAATAAGATTTTTTTCAATATTCCAGCCTAGCGCAAGCCCTGTTGTATGTCTGTCCTCAGGAATATGTGCCACACCGGCTTTGATATACTGGATTGGCTTTTTGCCTGCCATCGCCGCGCCGTCAACCGTAATTGTGCCCTCTGTCACTTTCCTCATTCCGGTAATGACCTCACACAATTCCTTCTGCCCATTACCGTCAACACCGGCCAAGCCTACAATCTCACCGGCACGCACATTTAAAGAAAAGTGTTCTAACGCGGGCAGTCCCTTATCATTCAGGCAGCAGACATTGGCAATGTCAAGTCGCACCTCACCCGGCTCTTTGGTCACCTCCGGGAAATCAAACAGCACATCACGGCCAACCATCATTTTCGTCAGTTCCTGCTTCGTTGTTGTCGCATCCACCAATCTTGAGCCGATGCAGCAGCCATCGCGAAGCACTGTAACTTCATCTACAATAGACAGAATTTCTTCTAATTTATGTGTAATTAATATAATTGATTTGCCATCCTGTTTCATTTCCCGCAGTGTATCAAATAAAAGCTCAGCTTCACTAGGGGTCAGTACAGCAGTCGGTTCATCAAGAATTAAAATCTGTGCGCCCTGATAAATCGCAGACAAAATCTCCACGCGCTGCTGTTCACCTACGGACAGCTGCCAGATTTTTGCATAAGGGTCCACATCCATTTTATATTTTTTTGCCAATTCTGAAATCTCAGCAGCTACCTTTTTTGTATCCAGCAAAATACCTTTGCTCGATTTTCTGCCAAGCATAAGATTTTCAACGACCGACAATGGTCTTGCCAGCATAAAGTGCTGATGCACCATGCCAATGCCCAAAGACATTGCCTTTACCGGTGAAGAAATATCTTCTTTTTTACCGTTGATATATATATCGCCTTCCTCCTGACGATACAATCCATAGAGCACATTCATCAACGTTGTCTTTCCTGCGCCATTTTCGCCTAAAAGACCATGAATTGAGCCTTGCTTCAGATTAAAATCAACACTGTCATTGGCTTTTTTATTATTAAATATCTTTGTAATGCCGCACATCTTTACAGCCAGATTATCCATGCCAAATGTTCCTCCCAGTTTTTATCACAGGGCGTCCTGTATTTTGGACGCCCGCTGTAAAATTAATTATGCTTCAGGTTCTTCAATTTCAGGAAGAACAATGCTTCCGTCTTTGATACCCTGATATACTTCTTCGATTTTTGCCTTTTCGTCATCGGTTAAAACACCCTTCGTATCAACGATTGGCGCATATGCAAGTCCGTCATTTTCCACAGTAATCCAGTAGAATCTGTCTGCTTCTTCACGTCCTGTAAATGTGCCCGCCTGAATGTCGGCAAAAATTTTCTCAATAACGCTTTCCCATTTGTAAACGACACCTGTCAATACGTTGTCCGGTGCTAAAGAATTTTGGTCTGCAACGTTTCCTAGACAGATTTTATCTTTTTCCTTTGCCGCCTGAACAACGCCAAGGCCGATACCGTCACCTGAATGCCAGATAACATCAACGCCTGCATCATACATACTTACAGCCGCTTCCTTAGCGCCTACAGTATCTGTCCAGTCGCCTGTGTAAACCTCCTGAATTTCAATATCAGGGTTGATGGATTTTACACCTGCTTTAAAAGCCTCATGGCCGCGGTAAATTTCTGCTGCGTTTGCACCGCCGACAACGCCGACTTTATTTGTTTCTGTTGCAAGTGCGGCAACAACACCCATAAGGTAACCGCCGGACTGAAGATGCACATCATATACTGCTGAGTTGTCTACAGTCTTATAACCTGTTCCAAGTAAGAAATATGTTTCAGGGTAGCTTGGTGCAACCTTTACAATCGGCTCCATAAACTGAAAACCATGACCGAAGATAACATCATAACCCTGGTCTGCGAAATCCATCAGTGCAGGCTCGATATCTGCAACTTCGTAAACATTCTCAACAACTTTGAGTTCTAATTCTTCAGGATGTGCCTCGGCGTAAGCTGTCACACCTTCATACATTGCCTGATTAAAAGAAACATCATCTTTTTTGCCCGGCAGAATTAAGGCTACTTTTAATTTCTTAACCTCACCGGAATTTTCGCTGTTACCGGCTTCTGTCTGTGTAGCTGTACCATTAGCGGTTTCTTTGTCCTGTGCAGGCTTAGAGCCACATGCGCCAAGCACCATAGCTGCTGCAAGTACACCTGCGATTAATTTTGTGATTTTTTTCATCACGCGTCCTCCTCTTTTATAGGCTGCCGTTTAAGGCAGATAAAATAATGTATCTATCAAATGGCAGCGCTTTAAGCGTCACCCCTGATATTTGAGTAATTGCGTTTCCGATTGCCGGCGCAATGGAAACTGTTGCCACCTCGGCGGCGCCCTTCACGCCTGCCGGCCCGCTGTTCTCATAAGCAGTTACATGGTCACTGCGAATTGACGGTACATCCATTGATGTAGGCATCAGATATGTCGAAAAATCATTGTTCATCAGCTTTCCATCTTTAAACAGACAGCTCTCCATCAATGCATAGCCTACTGACATGGCTACACCACCCTGCATCTGTCCCGCCATTGACAACGGATTAATCACCCGCCCGGCCTCTGTTGCCGCAAAAATATCCAGTAATTCAATCTGTCCTGTTATCGGGTTTATACGAAGCTTGACTGCCTGAGCAATAAACGTATACATAGCATGCGGAAATCCCGGCGTTTTAAAAGTCTTGTCCGATTCCGGGAAACTGGCAGCACCTACGGCTTCGCAAATCTCCGGATTTTTTGCCTTTGCTGCCTTAAAATTCTCCACTGCATTTAAGATTGCATTTCCCGCAACATAGGTTGAGCGCGAACCCGCGGTTGAACCACAGTCATAACTTTTATCTGTATCTGCCATGACCATATGAATATTTTCAAAATCTGTATCAAGGGCATCTGCTGCCAATGCTGCCAGCGCCGTTGTACTTCCCTGTCCGATATCCACAAAACCGATATGTAAGTCATAATGTCCCGGTGAAGTTTCAATAATCTCCACCTTTGCATCATCCGGTATATTCTTTCCAAGACCGCAGCTTAAATGACCGCCCGCTATCCCATAACCGATATATGAATCTGTGTTTGTTTTGCTTTCCTTCCATAAATCAGATGCCGCGACAAGTCTCAGCGCTTCTTTAAAACCGACACAGTGTTCCATCTTCTGTCCGAGCGCACCAATGCTGCCCGTTTCCAAAGCGTTTTTAATTCGAAATTCAATCGCATCCATATGAAGCATGTCCGCAATGCGATTTAAAAGTGTTTCTGTCGCAAAGGCACCCTGAGGTGCGCCAAAGCCACGCATCGCATGGGCAGGCATCTTATTTGTATACACAAGCTTACAGTCAATCTTTACATTCGGTATAACATAAGGTCCTGCAAGATGCTCTGAAAAAAGGCCGAGCACAGCTGTGCCAAGACCAATATAGGCCCCCGTATCCAATATGCCATAACCTTCAAAGGCTGTCAGTAATCCATCCTTTTTTGCACCAATTTTTACATGCACCTTAGCTGCATGGCGCTTATAGGATGCTGCAAGAGATTCTGTTCTGTCAAACACAACTTTGGCAGGACGACCTGTTTTCCACGCAACAAGGGCTGCAAAAATCTGTGTTGTATGTCCGTCTTTTCCGCCAAAGCCGCCGCCGACAGTCGCTGCCTTTATATGCACCCTTTCCTCCGGCAGCCCAAGCGCATGACAAATCATGACCCTATCGTTATAAACATTTTGTGTTGAAGTATAGACATGAAGCCGCCCGTCATCATCAACATAGGCGAAGGCAGCTTCCGGTTCCATATAACCATGGTCCTGCACAGGAAGCTCAAATGTGTCCTCAACAATGAAATCACTCTCTTTAAAGCCCTCAACCACACTGCCTTTTTCATTTTCAAAACCGACAATTAAATTCCCGCTGTCATGAATTTTTACCGCATCCTCTGCCAGCGCCTCCTCAACAGTCTCGATAACCGGAAGCTTCTCACATTCAAAAGTCACCTGCTTTGCCGCTTCTCTTGCTGCTTTTTCGCTGTCGGCTGCCACGAGGGCAACAGGTTCAAGATGATAGCGCACTTTTGAAGCTGCAAACACCGGTGAATCACAGCACACATCTTTAATCAGATTATTTTCCAAATCTTCCGCTGTAAATACAAGCACATCTTCCGGCAAGCGGCTAAAATCCACTGAATGAATATATCCATGCGCAATCGGCGCCCGGACAACCGCAACATGAAGCATTCCCGGCATCTCATAATCCCCGGCGTACATCGCCCGGCCTGTTGCTTTGTCCATGCCCTCAAGACGTCCTCTGCCCTTTCCCACATAGGTTTCTTTCATTGAACTCACCTTATTCCTTTTCCACAATCAAATCTATGATTTTATGTCCAAGTACATCAATCAAGCCGTAATCCGTCAAGCCAAGCTGAGGAACTGTCGGCAGTGATATGAATGACAGACTCATAAACGGTGCAGCCATCTCACAGCCATATTCACGAACATGTCCATTCAGCTCATCATTGCGCCGCATCACCGTCTTTGCATCCAGTGTCGTCATCAGTCCGCCAAGAGGCAGTGCCAGCGCATCTACAATTTCACCGTCACAGG
>CABUBX010000097.1 GCA_902489925.1 uncultured Lachnospiraceae bacterium
TATGGACAGACAGTCAATCGAATTGTTTATCAATGACGGCTCACAGGTTGTGACGACAGCGATTTGTACACCGCAGGATGCAGATGAGATTGAATTTTTCTGTGATGGTACTGCAACCGTCAATATAGAGAAATATGATATTATACTTTAGAATGGAGGGAATCAGATGGATGTCGTAGCACTTGGAGAATTGCTCATTGATTTTACAGCAAGCGGGGTCAGCAGTCAGGGAAATCAAATGTATGAAGCAAATCCGGGAGGTGCGCCGTGCAATGTGCTTTCTATGCTTCAGAGGCTTGGAAGAAGCACCGCATTTATCGGAAAAGTCGGACAGGATTCGTTTGGTGAAAGACTTGTGGCAGCAGTGAAGGAACAGGGCATTTCATCAGAGGGGATATGCTTTGATGAGGAAATCCCGACAACATTGGCATTTGTACATACCGCGCCGGATGGGGACAGGACTTTTTCGTTTTATCGGAATCCCGGGGCGGATATGATGTTAAGGAAAGAAGATATCAATACGGAACTTCTGAAAAATACAAAGGTATTTCATTTCGGAAGTTTGTCGATGACAGAACCGGGAATCGAAGAAACAACCAAATATGCAATAGACATTGCAAAGCAAAGCGGCTGTTTGATTTCCTTTGACCCGAATCTGCGTCCGCGCCTTTGGAAAAATTTAGAGGATGCCCGGAAAAAGATAGCGTTTGGATTTCAGCAATGTGATATTTTGAAAATCTCGGATGATGAGATTACATTTATGACCGGAGAAGAAGATATTGATGCGGGAATAGAAAAGATTTTGTCAAAATATCCGATTCCGTTTGTATGTGCCACGATGGGAAAACGAGGAAGCAAGGCATTCTTTGATGGGAAAATGGTTGAAGGAAAACCATTTTTGCAGGAAAAGACAATCGAGACAACAGGGGCAGGAGATACATTTTGTGCATGTATGCTGCACTATCTTTTGGAATATGGTATTCATACGATACAACCGAAACAGGTTAAAGAGCTGCTGGAGTTTTCAAATGCCGCAGCATCGCTGATTACGACGCGAAAGGGTGCTTTGCGTGTCATGCCGCGAAAAGAAGAAATTGAAGAATTATTGAGAAAGTCATGATTTCTTAATTATTAAAGCGAAGGGAGTGCGTCCTCATCTGAGGGTGCACTCCCTTAAAATTTTTATACAAATAATTTTTATTCAGCAGCCGGAGACGGTGTTTCTGCGTCTTCTGTTTCTTCTTCGGCAGAAGCGATACTGATGTCTACGTAACCTCTTTCAGTTTCTGCGTCTTTTTCAGAAGTTTCTTCTTCGTCCTCATCGTCTTCAAAGTCATCTTTAAAGTCTTCGTCAAAATCATCGAATAAATCATTCTCCGCTTTTTTGTCTAAAACCTGTTTAACAACATAGGCAATGCCGGCTACGGAAGCAATCACGGCGGCAGTTTTTACAAACACACTTAAAAATTTCTTCATTATAGTCACCTTCCAAACTTTGATATACAAATCTATTATAAGCGATATACTAAAAAAAAGAAAGGGCTTTTTTTTAGTATGCATAAAATAATAGCAGCAGGTAGAAAAGGCTTGAAGACAACACTTTAAAGTGATAAACTAAAAAGGGCAGAAATGTGGGGAATATCGTGCCGGAGAATACATTATAAGGAGTCTTATTATGATTGGAACGATTGTAAATACGGGAACAATTTTAGCGGGAACGCTTATCGGAAGTGCGGCGAAGAAAGGAATTAAACCAAAGTATCAGCAGGCGCTTTTTACAGCCATGGGACTTTCAGCAGCGGGAATAGGGATTAATTCGATTGTCCAAAATATGCCGGAAAGCAAATATCCGGTGCTTTTTATTGTGTCGCTTGCTGTGGGAAGTTTTTTAGGAACTGCGTTGAATTTGGAGGAACGGTTTAAGACAGTGGCTGAAAAAGTCGGCTTAGGCGAGTTTGCCAAGGGGCTGTCTACAGCGATTCTTTTGTTTTGCATCGTACATTGTCGATTCTCGGACCGATTGAAAGTGCGCTTCACGGGAATCATACATATTTGTTTACAAATGCGGCATTGGATTTTGTGACTTCTATGGTGCTTGCATCAACCTACGGTATTGGTATTGGGCTGGCGGCGCCTGTTCTTTTTTTATGGCAGGGCGCTATTTATATGGGTGCAGGGGCTTTATCTGGCTTTTTGACAGATGCATTTATGACGGAAATTTCAGTTATCGGCGGTTTTTTGATTGCTGCCTCGGGCATTTCCATATTGGAGATTAAAGACTGCAAAACATTGAATATGCTGCCGTCGCTTCTGGTGCCTGTGATATGGTTTTTGATAGTTGCGTAGAACAAAAGAGAAGCAAAAGCGAATGTCTGCGATGCAGCCGCTCTCTTTTGTCTTGCGTGCAGCAAAATTGGTATTGTCAAATTGGCAGGAATGATATAAAATAAGATAAGCATCGGTGAATTACCGGTTCTTATTTTGGAAAACAAATTAAAATTTATATTAAAGGAGAGTTTATTATGTTTGAGAAAATTCAGGAGATTATTGTTGAGCAGTTAAATGTGGATGCCAGCGAAGTAACAATGGAGGCTAATTTTAAGGATGACCTTGGCGCCGATTCATTAGATTTATTTGAATTAGTTATGGCTCTTGAAGAAGAATACGGAATTGAGATTCCTACAGATGACCTTGAGAAGATTACAACTGTAGGTGCTGTTGTAGAATATTTAAAGTCTCAGGGGATTGATGACTAATCGTCATTGACGGAGGCTATTGCTATAATGAAGACTAGAATTACTGAATTGCTTAATATTGAATATCCTGTGATTCAGGGAGGTATGGCATGGGTTGCAGAGTACCATTTGGCAGCAGCCGTTTCCAATGCGGGCGGCTTGGGTCTGATTGGTGCCGGTGCAGCGCCTGCAGCTTTCGTGAAGGAACAGATTGAAAAGTGCAAGGAATTGACAGACAAGCCTTTTGGCGTTAATTTGATGCTTATGAATCCTGATGCGGATGAAATTGCCAAGGTGATTGCCGAGTCGGGTGTTAAAGTTGTGACAACAGGCGCCGGAAGTCCTGAAAAGTATGTGGCGATGTGGAAAGAAGCCGGTGTAAAGGTAATTCCTGTCGTTGCCTCGGTTGCGCTTGCAAAGCGTATGGAACGCTGCGGTGCTGACGCTGTTGTTGCAGAAGGCTGTGAGGCCGGCGGTCATATCGGCGAGACGACCTCAATGTGTCTTATCCCTCAGATTGTGGATGCTGTCTCAATTCCTGTGATTGCAGCAGGCGGAATCGGTGATGGCCGAGGTGTGGCAGCAGCATTGATGTTTGGTGCAGAAGGTGTTCAGGTTGGTACACGCTTCCTTGTGGCTGACGAGACACAGATTCATCAGAATTATAAGGATAAAGTTATTAAGGCAAGAGATATTGATACTGTTGTGACAGGACGCAGCGGCGGTCATCCCGTGCGTTCACTTAAAAATCAGATGACAAAGCATTATCTTACACTTGAAGCAGAAGGTGCCGGCTTTGAAGAACTTGAAGGGCTTACAGTCGGTTCATTGAGAAAGGCTGTTATCGAGGGCGATGTTAAAGAAGGTACGATGATGGCCGGGCAGATTGCCGGACTTATCAAAAAAAGTCAGACTTGTAAAGAAATTGTTGCGGAGTTAATTGACGAAGCAGATGCTGTTTTAGCAGACAGATTTAAAAAATTTTCAAAATAATTCAGTAATCAGATATCCATGTCCTGCCCGTCGCTGATGGGCAGGACGTTAAATAGGATGTTTGATGGATGAAGCAGCCGGTATAGGATAGCAATGTATCTTATACTTTATTTTTAGAAGAATATTTTGATATTCAAAATATTAATCAGAGGTGAATAATATGAGCCAAATCGCGTTTATATTTCCGGGTCAGGGCGCACAGTACTTTGGCATGGGAAAGGATTTTTACGAAAACAACAGTGCAAGCCGTGCTGTTTATGATAAAGCCTGTGAAATTACAGGACTTGATATACCTGCGCTTTGTTTTGAGGAAAATGACAAGCTGAATATAACAGAATATACACAGATTGGACTTTTAACAACCGAACTTGCAATATTAAAAGCGGTATCCGCTTTTGGCATTGAGCCTAAAGTGACGGCCGGTTTAAGTCTCGGAGAGTATGCCGCATTAACAGCAGCCGGAAAGCTTTCTGAGGAGGATGCGATGAAGGTTGTTCGTCAGAGAGGTATTTTTATGCAGGAGGCTGTTCCGACAGGCGGCGCCATGGCGGCGGTACTCGGTCTTGATTTTGAAAAGGTTGAGGAAATCTGTGCCGATACAGAAGGAATTGTTGAGCTGGCAAATTATAACTGCCCGGGACAAATTGTTATTTCAGGGGAATATGAGGCTGTAGAAAAAGCTTCAGAAAAGCTTAAAGCGGCCGGTGCAAAGCGGGTTGCAATGTTAAATGTCAGCGGACCGTTTCATTCCTCCATGCTTCGCGGTGCCGGGGAAAAGTTGGCAGGACCGTTGTCCGAGGTGACTTTTATGGATTCTGAGATTCCCTATGTTGCCAACACAACGGCAGAATATGTGAATGATAAGACAGAGATTAAAGAATTACTCGTAAGGCAGGTATCTTCTTCGGTGCGCTGGGAACAGAGCGTTCGCCTAATGCTTGAAAACGGCATTGATACATTCGTCGAAATCGGACCGGGAAAGACACTGGCCGGATTTTTAAAACGGATTGACAGAAAAGCGACATGCTTAAATATTGCATCCATAGAGGATTTGGAAAAGCTTAAAGCTTTACAGTGATGGAGGATATGATATATGTTGGAAAATAAAGTGGCATTAGTCACCGGCGCAAGCCGGGGAATCGGCCGGGAAATTGCGTTGACATTAGCTAAAAACGGCGCCAAGGTCATTGTCAATTATAATGGCTCTGAAGCTGCGGCAAAGGCTGTTGCACAGGAGATTGAAGCATTTGGAGGACAGGCAGAAATTTATCAGTGCAATGTGGCGGATTTTGATGCGACAAAGGTTATGATTGATACAATTATTAAAGAGAATAAGCATCTGGATATTTTAGTAAATAATGCGGGCATTACAAAGGACGGTCTGATGATGCGCATGAGTGAGGTTGACTTTGATGATGTGATTGATATTAATTTAAAGGGATGTTTTAACTGTATCCGCCATGTTTCAAGACAGATGCTCAAGCAAAGAGGCGGAAGAATTATTAATATGTCATCCTTTGTCGGACGCAGCGGAAATGCGGGACAGTTAAATTATTCGGCGTCTAAAGCCGGAGTCATCGGTCTTACAATGGCTGCAGCAAGAGAGCTTGCAAGCAGAGGCGTTACAGTGAATGCCGTTGCACCGGGATTTATTCAGACAGAGATGACAGCGGTGCTTGGCGATGATGCAAAAAAGGCGATTATGCAGTCAATTCCTATGGGAACTTTGGGCGAAACAAAGGATGTGGCAGAGCTTGTTTTATTCCTTGCTTCGGAAAATGCAAAGTATATTACCGGACAGACCATCAGCGTTGACGGCGGTATGTACATGGGATAAGGAGGAAAAGTAGAATGAAAAGAGTTGTTGTCACAGGTATGGGTGCGATTACCCCAATCGGAAATACAGTGGAGGAGTTTTGGTCCTCAATCAAAGAAGAAAAAGTAGGTATTAACCCGATTACAACATTTGATACAACCGATTATAAAGTAAAGCTCGCTGCAGAGGTGAAGGGCTTTGTGGCAAAAGAGCATATTGAGTTTAAAGCAGCAAAACGTATGGAAAGGTTTTCACAGTTTGCTGTTGCAGCAGCAAAAGAGGCGATGAATCAGGCCGGTCTTGATATGGCAAAGGAGGATGCTTACCGTGTTGGTGTGTCTGTTGGCGCCGGCGTTGGAAGCCTTTCATTACTTGAAAAAGAAGTTTTAAAGCTTCATGAAAAAGGACCGTCAAGAGTGTCACCTTTATTTATTCCAATGTTTATATCGAATATGGCCGCAGGAAATATTTCTATATATTATGGTATGAAAGGTAAATGTATCGACATTGTGACAGCCTGTGCGACAGGAAGTCACTGTATCGGGGAGGCTTACCGCTCAATTCAGTGCGGCGATGCCGATGTGATGCTTGCCGGAGGTGCCGAGAGCTGTATTTGTCCGACAGGTGTTGCCGGGTTTACATCTTTGACAGCATTGACAACATCGGAAAACCCGATGCGTGCATCCATTCCGTTTGATAAAGACAGAAGCGGTTTTGTCATGGGTGAGGGCGCAGGTATTGTTGTTCTTGAAAGCCTTGAACACGCACAGGCAAGAGGTGCACATATTCTTGCCGAGATTTCAGGCTACGGTGCGACAAGTGATGCTTATCACATTACTTCCCCGGCAGAGGATGGCATGGGCGCAGCAACAGCAATGATGAATGCAATGAAGGAAGCCGGAGTAACTCCGGAGGATGTCAGCTATATTAATGCACACGGTACAAGTACACACCATAATGATTTGTTTGAGACAAGAGCAATTAAGGCGGCGCTCGGTGAGGCAGCTTATAAGGTGCCGGTGAGCTCTACAAAGTCTATGATAGGGCATTTGCTTGGCGCGGCAGGCGCGGTTGAATTTATTACATGTGTCAAATCTATTGAAGACAGTTATATTCATCCAACGGTAGGTTTATGTGAGGCTGATGAGGAATGTGACTTAAATTATGTGCCAAATCACGGTTTATCTGTGCCGGTGAATGTTGCGATGAGCAACTCATTAGGTTTTGGCGGACATAACGCGACGCTGCTTGTTAAAAAGTTTGAAGCATAAAGGTGATGGAAGATGGATATAGAAAAGATTATTCAATTAATTGATAAGGTTGCCGAGGCACCGATTACATCCTTAAATATAGAAGAAGGCTCTTTAAAAATAAGTATTGAAAAAAACAATGGTGTAATGCAGACAGTGACAGCACCGGTGCAGATTGTACCCGAGGTAGCGTCTGTACCTGAAAGTGCATGTAAGGCCGATGTCATTGAGGAAGAAGCCGTTTTGTCTGAAAAACTCAAAGAAATTACAGCGCCGATTGTCGGTGTGTTTTATGAGGCATCTTCTCCGGAGGCAGCACCTTTTGTAAAGGTCGGTGACATTGTTTCAAAAGGTCAGGTTGTTGGAATTGTTGAGGCAATGAAGCTGATGAATGAAATTGAAAGTGAAGTTGACGGTGAAATTGCTGAGATTCTTGTGAAAAACGGTGAGGCTGTAGAATTTGGCCAGCCTTTATTTAAAGTGAGATAAGGAAGGTAAGGATGACAACTTTAGGTATTAAAGAAATTATGGATATTATCCCGCACCGTCAGCCATTTCTGCTTGTGGATAAGGCGGAGATTATTGAAGACGGCAAAAAAGCAGTGGGATATAAAGCAGTAACATACAATGAGCCGTTTTTTGCAGGCCATTTTCCGACAGAGCCTGTGATGCCGGGCGTACTCATTATTGAAGCGATGGCACAGGTTGGGGCAATTGTGATTTTGAGCCAGCCGGAAATGAAAGGGAAGATAGCGTTCTTTGGCGGTGTGAATAAAGCGCGCTTTAGAAATAAGGTTGTACCCGGAACAATGCTTCGCATGGAAGTGGAGATTATTAAGCAAAAAGGACCGATTGGAATCGGTGCGGCTGTTGCTTACGACGGTGACAAGAAAGTGGCTGAAGCAGAGCTTACATTTGCCATTGGCTAACGAGGTGTCATAATGATTAAGAAAGTTTTAATTGCCAACAGAGGTGAAATTGCTGTCAGAATTATACGCGCCTGCCGTGAGATGGGCATCGAAACTGTGGCAATCTATTCTAAAGCAGATGAGGAAGCGCTGCACACACAGCTTGCAGATGAGGCCATCTGTATTGGTCCTGCGCCATCTAAGGGCAGCTATTTGAATATGGAAAATATTTTAAGCGCGACTATTATCAGTGGTGCTGATGCCATTCATCCGGGATTTGGCTTTTTATCTGAGAATACAAAGTTTGTAGAAATGTGCGAGGAATGTCATATTACATTTATTGGCCCTTCTTCAAAATTGATTCATGCAATGGGAAATAAATCCGAAGCACGAATGACGATGATGAATGCCGGTGTGCCTGTGATTCCGGGAACAAAGGATGCGGTTTATGATGCAAAGGCCGCCCTTGAGATTGCAAAGGGGATAGGCTTTCCGGTAATGATTAAAGCGTCC
>CABUBX010000098.1 GCA_902489925.1 uncultured Lachnospiraceae bacterium
CTGCCTTTTTTGAAAGTACAGACCGCCCTGAATCAATCAGTCTTTTCGCCTGTGCCGAAAGCCGGTGCATATCCTCTACAATATGTCCGTGACTTGCCGCGCTGTTTTCAAGCGCCTCTCTGATAATTCGTATTTCTTTTTCATTTTCACGGTATTCCATATAATCATTCATACTTTGAGCCTTTGCAAGCTCATATAATTTTTGAGAATATGTCATCTCCAAACGATTGAGATTTTCCTTATCCGCAGCTCCGTCACTTTCCATAGTTTTGAGCCGTTCGCGGTTCTTTTGCACCTTCGCCGTATCCAATCGGCGTTTTGTCTCCAAAATACGTTTTTCATAAATACTGTTTTCCTTTGACAGCAAATCTATATCCCTCTGCCTGCTGCGAAGCCCCTGCTTCATCGTATTGATGATTTTTACAAGCTCTTTTTTATAGGCATCTTCCTCAGCATAAAATGTTTTCAGACTTTCTATTCTTCCGCCAAAGGTTTTCAGCGCTTCAATCTGTCCGTCATAATCTGCCAATTCATCCCTTTTTTCCGATAACTCCAGCAGTCTGTCCTTGATACTGAGCAAGGTCTGTGCCATGTCACTGTCATCGCCGCCGGCCTTTGTTATAAAAGCTTTCTGTATAATCTCCTCTATAAGTAAGTCTTCAATAACCCGCCTTGTTGTCCTGTAATTTGACTCAAAATATGTACGCACATGCCCTTCGGTTTTATTGATGCCGCGAATAATTTCCCACTGGCTCTCATACAGGCCGTAACGGCTTATGAATCGCTGATACTCACCTTTTCGGTCAAACAAATAAACCTTAAGCTGATAGTCGCTGTGCTCAAGCGTTTTAAGATATGTACGAAGTCCCGTATACGTCATATGCTCATTGCCCTTAGATAAAGGCAGATTAATAATGTCATTATCATTGTAGCTTCTGTAAAATATACAGTAATTAAAGTAATCTATTGCCGCGCTTGCCCTTTGCGGCTCATCCTGATTGTCGTCATTCTTTGCCTTACGGGCACAAAAGCCGGTCAGCATATATTTGTATCCATCCTCAATATCTATATCATCAAGCTTCCATTCCACAAGCGAATGAATGGAGGTGCTGCCGTCGCTCGTTCTGAAAAGCTTTTCCACCGGCTGCTTTTCATCCAGCGTACAATTAGGAATGAGATTTTGAAAAAGCAAAAGCATAAGCACACTCTTGCCACCGCCGTTTGCCAAATCATAAAGTGCATTTTTGCCGTCAAAGCGCATTGAAAAATCATCATAAAACTGGGTGCCGAAATTGTACTTTACATTATTTACACGGATTCTGTTAATATGCGGCATTCACATCGCCTCCCTCATTTAAAATCTCATAAAGCCTTCCGCGCTCGTCATCATAATAGTTTTGAGCCATTGCCCGAAAGCGGTCAAGGGCATAATATTTCCCGCCGGCTTCAAAGAAAAGCTGCTGCTCAGATAGAAAATTAAAAACAAGCTTAACTATTCCAAGCTTTGAACCCCGGGCTGCTTTAAGTGATGCACTGTCATCATTGGCTGCCGTCAGCGGCAGCTCACTCCAAAGCGCCGCTATCGTCTGAAAGCTTTCTTTTTCCGTATCCGACATAACTTCCAAAAGCTTCTCGCCGGATACCTTATGAAGCCCCGCGCTCACCGCCTCAATTATCTCCTCAGCCCGAATATACTCTCTTGAGGACAAGTCGGCAGATGTTGCATAAAACATCGTTACCGCCGTATAAATGATGTAATACGCCAAAAAAAGCTCTTTATTAACTCTTAAACCGATTGCCTTTTTCAAATCATCATTTGTATATCCAAATACTCGGTTATGCTCTCCGGCTGTCACATAAAGCGCCTGTTTATATTCATACAGCTTCAGATTTGATTTTTTTAAAAGCATATGCACAAGGTCATAGACACCGGCAATACTTTCATAGGCCTCGTATAAATCTGTATTATTTTCACTGCTCACAGCTTCCCCCATAATCAGCTTTGTATAAATTTCCACGGCCTTTTCTAAATTTCGGTTTTCCATCCTCCGCCCGTCCTTTCAAACACAATTTCTGTCATATCAAACATATTCGGTAATTCAATTCTTTTCTCCGGCACATATGAAAGCGTGAAATTAAGCCCTTCAAACGGTCTGCCGTATTCTGTTTCAAGAAGCTTTGCCATAATACCTTCAAGAAATGTATCCTGAACATCCCTGACCTTGCTCAAATCATACGCTGATTTTTGACTCAAATGGGCCAAAAAGGCATAATAATCGCCATTAAAGTAAATCTCACTGCCAAACTTCATGGCATAGAGATAATTCAGGCCACTTAAAGTAACCCGTCCTTTTTCTCTAATCTGCTCAAAAAGCACTTTAAGAAAATACTCAAAATTGTTATGAATACGCGCCTCTGCAGCTTCATCCTCATAAACATAGTCAACGGCATGTCCCGTCTCCGTTGTTTCCCTAAGGACATTCTCCTCCGGTTTATAATCTAGCAGCTCATCAAGCTGTGTCAGCGTGAACGTTTTATGAAGCTTAGGCATAAATAAAGGCTTTACAAAACGCTCGAGCGCCAAAAGATTATCTGTTTCCGTCATCTTATCCAAATAGTCTTTGAAATCAACAGAAGCGCGAAATCGGCTGTGCTTTGCCCTGCGCACCATCTCGTCGGCACGAACCTGCAGTGCCATGCAGCTTCCGAGTAAATCACTGTGCTTTTTCATCGTCATTTTCAGCGCCGTATCCAAATCATACACCGCCTTTGCCGCTTCTGTCCCCTTTGCCAGAGCCATCGCTTTATCTACAAGGACTTTATTTTCAGAAAAAAGTCTTTCCTCCTCATCAAACCATGCAAGACCAACCGACATAAACTCGGAAAGCGCCTTAACGCCTTCAAACACATTGTGGCCGAGCAGGTTTATAATGCCGTCCTTTTTAGCTTCAAGACGCATCACCTCCTGATTAATGCGCATAAGCACCGAAAGACCGCCTTTAAAGTTTCTTGAAGCAACCATCTTAGACAGCAGTACGTTCTCTACGGAAATCCGGCTTTCGTCTTTGATTTCCTTTGTGTCCAAATAAAAGGCAATGGCTTCCTCCGTAAGCTCAAAGGTCATCTGCCCATTGGCATACCGGCTTTCTATAAGACGCACGCGAAACACTTTCTTCTTTTTATCCTTAGGGTCAAACCATGAAAAAACAAAAGGACGGCCGTCATTGCACAATTTGTCAAAAATAAAGGATGCCAGCGCCTTTTTCTCATCGCTGTCATAAATATGAAAATCTTCTTCTAAAAGTTCCCGGATAAATCCGCAAACCATCTCATAAGTCACTTTTTTTCGATTAAACTGATTTTCTTCAATAAAATAACGAATGATTGAAAGTGTCATATATGGCATATCAACCTCGGCATATATTCCATCCTTATAAAGGCTTAAACTGTTGTCCCACAGCTTAAAAAACGGATAATATTTGCTCAGGTTTTTCATACGTTCACTGTGACTTCCAATCACATCCTCCATCATCATATGATTTTCCGACATCATTTCCCTCCGAAAATTATACATCAAGCTTCATGTCGCCATTTCTTATATAACCCATTTTTCTCATGCCCTCTGAAATTCCCAAAGTAATCACCGCCGGCAAAATAAAATGGAAAACAACAATTTTAATCATCACTGCTGCCGCCGATTCCGAAGCAATCATCGTCTGATACGTCATAATCTGCCCCACGAGCCCTGCCGAGCCCATGCCTGAGCCGGTCGCATTGTTCGTCATATGAAAAATGCCGCTGATGGCTATAGGACCTAAAATTGCCGACGAAAGAATCGGCGGTATCCATATAAGCGGACGTCTGACAATATTCGGCACTTGAAGCATTGATGTTCCAAGTCCCTGAGCCAAAAGGCCGCCGATACCGTTCTCTTTATAGCTTGCTACGGCAAAGCCGACCATCTGACAGCAGCATCCGATTGTTGCCGCACCGGCAGCCGGGCCTGAAAGACCGAGAATAATTCCGAGCGCCGCAGAGCTTATCGGCAATGTCAATACCATACCCATAACGACAGAGACAACAATGCCCATAAGTATCGGCTGCTGCATCGTGCCCCAGTTGACAAGCTCACCGAGCCATCCCATAAAGCTTGAAATAGGCGGTCCCACAAGAATACCTGCCGCACCGCCGCAAAGAATCGTTATCGCCGGTGTAATGAGTAAGTCAAGCTTTGTCTTTCCGGCAACAAGACGTCCAAGCGTTATTCCCACATAGGCTGCGATAAAAGCCCCCAAAGGTTCCCCCGGTCCCGAAAGTACAAGTGCGCCGTCCGAAAAAAGCGTTCCCGCCGCAATATTTCCGGCGTAAGCACCAATCATTCCGGCTGTTGCCGCCGAAAGCACAACATAGGCAGATTCCTTAAACTTATAAGCGACACCGACACCAATCCCCGCGCCGGCCAGACGCTGGGCAATAAGACCGATAACCGACAAATAACCGCCGATATTTCCGCCAATCAAATCTCCGAGCTGTTTAATAATTGTGCCTATGATTAATGTGGAAAATAGGCCGAGTGCCATGCCTGTCAAACCGTCCACAAAAATTCTTGTCAATATTTTCTTAATTGCTTTCACAAAATTTTCCTCACTTTTTCTATCTGATTTATCCGATGTCAGTCCTTGATAAAGGCTTCA
Source organism: uncultured Lachnospiraceae bacterium (assembly GCA_902489925.1). Classification (GTDB taxonomy): domain Bacteria; phylum Bacillota; class Clostridia; order Lachnospirales; family Lachnospiraceae; genus Scybalocola_A. The sequence continues at coordinate 4,695 of CABUBX010000098.1, forward strand.
AAATTATCCGTCATTTCCTCGCTACCATCTGTCCTTACCCAGAGGACAGCCGCATCAAACTGCTCTGCCAGTGCCCTGCCGTCCTCAATGCTCATATTAAAAAGCGCTGTAGACAAGCCATCCCCGATACCCGAATCCTTGCAGATGACCGATACAGCCGCATAGGCATCATAAGGCATCAAGGTTTCAGGTTTAATGATATGATGATAGCGTTTGCCGTCCACTGTATAGTAGCGCTGGTAATTACCGCTTGTCACAAGCGATGCCTCGTCCAGTGCAATTGCATGAAGATAAATTTCATCACTGTCTAAATCCGGATTTTGCAGTCCAAGCCTCCACAGACTGTCATCAGGCTTTTTCCCAATCGCCTTAATATTGCCTCCGACATCAATAAGCGCATTTAAAATTCCCTGTGCCTTTAAATCCTGCCCTATCTTTTCTACGGCATAACCCTTTGCAATAGCACCGACATCCAGACGCATCGCAGCATCCTCCAAATAAACCGTATGATTTTTCTCGTCAATTACAACAGCCTCGATATCCGTATGAGCCGCTGCCGCTTTTAAGTCTTCCATCGGCGGAAGCTTTGCCGCTTCCGGGTTTTCCATGCCGGCTTCCCGGTAATCATGCCATATTGAAAGGACACTGCCAAAGGCTATATTAACCTGACCGTCACTTTCTATATACATCGCCTTGCAAAACTTCAGCAAATCAATAATTTCCTCATCAACCGCCACCGGCTTAATGCCTGCATAATCATTAATTGTTTTTAAATTATTTATACCGTCATAGTTATTGTAAATGTCAAAAAGCCGATGGTATTTTGTCAGCTCATCTTCAAAATACTTTGCCGCTTTTTCAAAATCCTCCTCACTGTCTGCATAAACCGTCAGCGTCGAAACGGTCTCAAAAAGTGAATAAAAAGTCTTTTGGTAGGATTTTTTCCCGCCGCAGCCCAAAAGTCCCGACAGCAGCAATACAACCGCACATGCACCTACAATTCTGATTAATCGTTTCACTGATGTTTCCTCCTACATATACCCTTGCCCTAAAAGCTTCTCTCATAAAGAAGGCCGGTATTGCCATACAGCAAACACCGGCGCTTTTTCTCCTGTCAGACAGACAATCCATCTGCCCTGCCAATCTGTTACTTTATTGACTTAAATGCTTCCTTCACATAGTCGATATCTTCCTTATAAGTAATACCGTACCACTTGTCATTTGTCTCATTCAGCTTTACCTGCGCCTTACCGGACTTAATCAAGCCGTCGATAATAATCGGCAACAAATACTCACTCTTGACATCGTCCTTAGAAAGACTGCCAAGAAACTCCTCAAAGCCGCTTTCAAGCACACCCACAAATTCCGGCGGAAACGCCCACATATTCATCGATACATGGCTTGCCACATCCACTTTTCTATCCTCACAGCCTTCTTCGCGGACAACGGCACCATCTGCAGTCTTTTCAATGCCCTTTGTCTCAATGACATCTGTCAGATAGTCATTGGCATCGACCGCACAAATACCTCTTGTCACCGCACCGTTTTCGCTGAGTGTATTGCCAAGAATAAATCCGGCCATACCAAGATTTAACTTGCCGTCAACATATGAAGGCTCACTGAGCAAAAATTCATGCAGCTTTACAAAAGCCTCCTTGCCGTAATAGTCATCTGCATTAATGACAACAAACGGCTCTTTCACAATATCCTTACATACTAAGATTGCCTGTCCCGTACCCCACGGTTTTGTCCGCTCTGCAGGTTTTGCAAAGCCCTCAGGCAAATCCTCCAACTCCTGAAATGCATAGGCAACTTCAATTTCTTTTTCGATTCTGTTGCCGATGATTTCTCTGAAATCCTTTTCCAAATCTTTTCTTATGATAAAGACAACCTTATCAAAGCCTGCAACCTTGGCATCCTTAATCGAATAGTCCATAATAATCTCGCCGTTTGGCCCTACCGGCTGAAGCTGCTTAATACCGCCGCCAAAACGGCTTCCGATACCGGCGGCCATAATTACCAATGTCGTTTTCAACTTTACTTCCTCCGCTAATTTTTTCTGATAACTCCATTATAAACAAAGTCCATGCCCCTGTCAAACAGACATTCCCGACTGCATAAAAAGATTGCCTCCGGTATAGCAAAATACCGACACATACTTGACAAGCCCTATATCAGCACCGATTGCAGCCACCGGCAAAGCAAATAAGGCGATTGCCCCGGTCATTGCTGACGCATCACTGCGGCAGGCGGCAGAAACCGCACCAATTGCAAATGCGAGCAAGATTGCACCCAAAAACTTTAAGATACAAAGACATATCATATATGACATCAAGGTCTGATTGTGCGGATAAGCCGACAGCGCTGAGACAGTCTGCACAGGCGCATTCATATAGTCCACCGGATAATCTTTAACGATAGTCATATACCGCGTGACATTGACAATCACCAAGACACTGTCATAACAAACGACGGCAAGCACAGCGATTTTAGAAACCGCCGCCTTAAGCTTTGACGACGCCGCAAGCACAAGCGGAAAAAGCTTTTTTTCATATTCCTTGGAAAACAAAAGCACACACATGACAAGAACAAGTGCCAGTACTAAAATATCAGACATGACAAAATCGTAAACGCTTGTCACTGACAAATCAATATCCGCCCGAATGTCACGTGTTTCCATATTTTTAAAATCCGCCTCTTAACATAATCACCTTGCTCGCAATATACTCAATATCACTGACACCGTGGGTTGCAAGCAGCACAATCTTATCCTTTGAAAATTCACTGATAAAATTACGGATTCTTATGCGTTCCATCGGGTAAGCCCCGCCGTCGGCTCATCGAGCAAAAGCAGCTTCGGATTTCCCAAAAGCGCCTGTGCCAAAAGCACTCTTTGCTTCATTCCGCCGGAATAACTGCCATACGCTTGTGCGCCACCTGATTAAGATTTACAACGCGAAGCAATTCTTCAATTTCCTTTTCGGAGACTTAATTTTTTTGAGCCCGGCCATATAATAGAGAAAGCTTCGCGCACTGAAATCATCATAAAGTGCCTGCTGCTGCGGCATATAACCAAGCGTTTTTAAAATATTTTTCTCCGGTGTCATCTCTATCGTTCCGCTGTCGGGCTTTAAATTCCCCGAAATTATATTAAGCATCGTACTTTTGCCTACGCCGTTTGGACCTAAAAGTCCATAGATTCCCGGTGTCAATGTACACGAAAAATCAATCAGCGCATGTTTTTGACCGTAGGATTTATTTAACTTATCCATCACACACGTAACCATCTTCTCACCTCGCCAACAACATTATTCATACCATAAGCTTATCACGCCACTATCTTCCGTTATTTTAAATATTTTTTTGTTAATTTCGAATTATTTTTCATACTAAACATATATTTTCGGATAATATTTTTCCATTGAAAAAAGCCCGGTAATCCATAACCGGATTTCCGGGCAAAAAAAGAAGCGCGAGACGGGATTCGA
>CABUBX010000099.1 GCA_902489925.1 uncultured Lachnospiraceae bacterium
GTCTGTACCTGAGTGGTACGGCGAGCTTTCAAGACGATTGATTTTTGCCAGACTGACGGTTAAAGAAAAAATATTTTCACAAAAAAAACGGCAGCAGGTTTTAAGAACACTGACGGATTATGGGCTTTTGCATGAAGGCCGTATTCCCGATGCGGTGATTTGGACAGAAATTCAAAAGGCGAATGAGGGTTTATAACATGGAGAAGTTGAGAATAGGAACAAGAAAAAGTCTTTTGGCTTTGGCGCAGACGAGGCTGGCTGCGCAAAAAATTCAGGAGGCCTTTCCGGAAATAGAAATAGAGCTTGTGACGATGACAACACGGGGCGACGAATGGCTTGATAAAAGTCTTTCAAGTTTTGGCGGCAAAGGTGTGTTCACAAAAGAGCTTGAGGAGGGGCTGTATGCCGGCGATATTGACATTGCGGTTCACAGTGCAAAGGATATGCCCTCAGAGCTTCCGGCGGGACTTACGATTGGCGCGGTGCTTTCGCGGGCTGAGGTTTGCGATGTTGTTGTGACAAAAGACGGCACGCCGCTTGAAAAAATGGCGCCGGAAACGATTGTCGGGACGGGAAGCCTCAGAAGACAGCTGCAGCTTCAGGCAATCAATCCGCATGTGACGATTAAACAAATCAGGGGAAATGTGCAGACAAGACTGACAAAGCTTGCGGACGGTGCCTATGATGCCATTGTTTTGGCAGGGGCAGGACTAGAGCGTCTTAATTACAGGACGGCGCAGGACTTTGATTATCATGCATTTCAGTATGAATATATTGAGCCGTCAAAGCTTTTACCGGCGGCGGCGCAAGGGATTCTTGCCATTGAGTGCAGGGAGGATAACCGGGAAGTCAGAGAAATGCTTGATGCGGTATGTGACAAGGAAACGTGGAAGGTTTTCTTAGCCGAGAGAAGCTTTCTTAAAGCGATTGGTGGCGGCTGTAATGCGCCGGCGGCAGCGCTTGCAGCCATAGAAAATGACACGATGAAAATGCAGGCTGTTTATGCGGCGGAGGGCAGTCAGCTTCTTTTGCGCGCTTCTGAAAAAATCACAGGCTGCTGCGGCGATATCACCCAATCACAGGCCGAGGCTTTAGGACGCCGTCTTGCCGAAGAACTTCTTGCGGCTGCGGCATCGAAAAAGGAGAAAAAAGAAGGTCTTGTCTACCTAATCGGCGCAGGTCCCGGGGATAAGGGACTGATTACAGTCAAAGGACTTGAGGCGCTTCGGGCGGCCGACACCGTTGTTTATGATAATCTTGCAAGTAATGCGCTTTTGCAGGAGGCACGGCGGGATGCAGAGCTGATTTATGCGGGAAAAAGAGCGGGACAGCATTATATGAAGCAGGAGGAGACCAATGCCCTGCTTGTGCAGAAGGCGAAGGAGGGCAAAGTTGTCGCAAGACTAAAGGGCGGTGACCCGTTTATTTTTGGCAGGGGCGGCGAGGAAGCACTTGCCCTTCGGGCTGAGAGCATTGATTTTGAAGTAATTCCGGGGGTTTCATCATCCTATGCGGTTGCTGCTTATAACGGTATTCCTGTGACACACCGGGGACTTGCCTCATCATTTCATGTTATTACAGGCCATGAGGATGCAAAAAAATCAGAGTCTGTGCTTGATTATGAGACATTGGCGAAGGAGGAAGGCACCCTTGTTTTTCTCATGGGGCTTAAAAATCTTTTGAATATTACACAAAATCTGATGGCTTTCGGAAAGGACCCCAATACGCCTGCGGCAGTGATGCAGGAGGGAACGACGGCGCGCCAGAAAATCGCTGTCGGAACGCTTAAAAACATCGTGAAAAAGGCGGCGGAGGCCGGGATACAGACACCGGCAATTTCTATCATCGGCGATGTCGTGGGTTTGCAGCCGCAGCTGGATTGGTTCGGTAAAAAACCGCTGTCAGGCAAGAGTGTGCTGATTACGGCGACGGATGCCATGACGGAGACACTTGGGCGAAAAATACGTGCACTCGGCGGCGAGGCGCTTGACTTTAGTTTGATTTATACAAAGCCGATTCACGGCGTTGTGTTAGAAAAATGGTTTGATGAGGAAAAGCCGTTTACATGGATTGTATTTACAAGCCGCAACGGTGTTGAAATATTTTTTGAGCATCTGCGCACGCATCAGGTTGACATAAGAAAATTAAATGAAATGAAGTTTGCAGTCATTGGCAAGGGCACAAAAGAGGCGCTTGAAGAAAAAGGCATCTTTTGCGATTGCCTGCCGGTACTTTATTCCAGCGCTGATTTGGGTAGGGCATTAATCCCGATGCTTCATGAAGATGACAGGGTGCTTTTGCTTCGGGCAAAGGAAGCGTCAAAGGAATTAACCGATATGCTTTCGGCGGCAGGAATTGATTACAAGGCACTGCCGATTTATAAAACGGCTTATGATGAGCGCAAAGCGGAAGAATTAAACCGTATTGTAGAGTATGCTGATTACATTACATTTTGCAGTGCATCGGCTGTGAAAGCCTTTGACAGTATGCTTGATAAAAATTCGGAATTTAAGGGCAAGATTATCTGCATCGGGCCGGTGACGGCCAAAGCGGCAAAAGCCCTTGGATATACAGTTTATAAAGAAGCCCGCCAATATGATATCGACGGACTGGTGGATTGTCTTTTAGAGGCAGCACATGAAGAATCATAAGGAGGAATTTTCATGGATTTAGTAAGAAGACCGAGACGACTTCGGGTGTCAAAGGCTGTGAGAGACCTTGTACACGAGACGGACATTCGTGCGGATGACTTAATTTACCCGATTTTTGTTGTGGAAGGTGAGCAAATCAAAACAGAGATTGCATCAATGCCGGGGATTTATCATTATTCTTTGGATATGCTTGAAGCACATTTAAGAGAAGTGGCTGAAAGCGGTGTAAATGCGGTGATTTTCTTTGGCGTTCCCGAACACAAGGACGAGATGGGCAGCGGCGCATATGATGACAACGGTATTGTTCAGCGGGCACTTAGACTCACAAAAAAATTGTATCCCGATATGGTATGTATTGCCGATATATGTCTGTGCGAATATACAAGTCACGGACATTGCGGCGTTGTAGACCATGCCCGTGGTAAGATTTTAAACGATGAGACGCTGACATTGCTTTCAAAGGCGGCATTATCCTGTGCAATGGCAGGGGCAGATATTGTCGCGCCGTCGGATATGATGGATGGCCGAATCGGAAAAATGCGCGAGGTGCTTGATGGCGAAGGTTATCAGGATACTTTGATTATGTCCTACAGTGTGAAGTATGCTTCATCATTTTACGGGCCGTTCCGCGAGGCGGCAGACTCGACGCCGTGCTTTGGCGACAGACGCTCGTATCAGATGGATTGGCGCAACAAAAAGGATGCACTTATTGAAGTTGAGCTGGATATGGCAGAGGGTGCGGATATTCTTATGGTAAAACCGGGACTTCCGTATCTTGATATTTTAAAAACAGTTGCCGATAAATATCCGCTGCCAATCTGTACCTATCAGGTGAGCGGTGAGTACGCGATGATTAAGGCGGCAGCTTTAAACGGCTGGATTGATGAAAAGGGCGTTGTGCTGGAGGCGCTCACAGCAATGAAGCGTGCCGGCGCGAAAATGATTATTACATATTATGCGCCGGAGGTGGCGCGTTGGTTAAAAGAGGCGTAAATTATGAACAGTGAAAAGATTTTTAAGGAAGCCTGTGAGGTTATGCCCGGCGGTGTCAACAGTCCGGTGCGTGCTTATCGGGCTGTCGGTATGACACCAAGGTTTATAGACCATGCGAAAGGTGCGTATATTTACGATATCGACGGTAATGAATATATTGACTATATCGGTTCATGGGGACCGATGATATTAGGTCATGCGCGGGAAGAAGTTGTAAAGGCTGTCTGCGATGCGGCAGCGCGCGGCACAAGCTATGGTGCGCCGACTGTGGCGGAGGTAGAAATTGCCGAGATGATTAATGAGGCTGTGCCGTGTTCTGAGATGGTGCGCCTTGTCAATTCCGGTACAGAGGCCGTGATGAGCGCCATTCGTGCAGCAAGAGGCTATACAGGCAGAGACTATATTATTAAATTTGAGGGCTGTTATCACGGACATTCTGACGGACTTTTAGTTAAAGGCGGTTCGGGGCTGCTCACAGAAAAAATTCCGGACAGCGCCGGTGTACCTGCGGCTTTTGTGGAAAAGACACTTGTTGCCCAGTATAACGATTTGGACAGCGTGCGTGTTCTTTTTGATAATTATAAAGATAAAATTGCGGCGCTTATTGTAGAGCCGGTGGCTGCCAATATGGGTGTTGTGCCGCCGCAGCCGGGATTTTTAGAGGGACTTCGCAAAATAACTGAGGAAAACGGCGCACTGCTTATTTTCGATGAGGTAATTACGGGATTTCGTTTAAGCTATGGCGGCGCGCAGGAATATTTTGGCGTGACACCGGATATGGCGACACTTGGAAAGATTATCGGCGGCGGTATGCCGATGGCTGCTTATTGCGGACGCAAAGATATTATGTGTAAGGTTTCACCGACAGGTCCTGTCTATCAGGCAGGAACGCTTTCGGGAAATCCTGCGGCAGTAGCTGCCGGACTTGCAACACTTAAAATACTTCGCGCACATAAAGACGAGATTTATCCGGCGATTAATAAAAATGCTGAAATAATCGCTTCGGCATTTAAGAGGGCGATTGATAAGTATCATGTTCCTGCAGCAGTAAACAGAGTCGGTTCTTTGATGACCGTTTTCTTTACGGATAAGGAGGTCACCTCCTTTAAAGGGGCCACAAGCTCTGATTTGGAGATGTTTAAACGTTATTTTGCGAAAATGCTTGAGCAAAAGATTTATATTGCACCGTCCCAGTTTGAAGCCTTCTTTGTTGGATATGAGCATAAGGAAAAAGAAATCGAAAAAACTGTTGCCGCCATTGATATGGCGCTTTCAAAATGTATATAAAAAGTTTTTCGCTTCTGTCTGATGAATACGGCTTTCTTAAAAATTACGAAAAATCTAAAATGACATGCTATCGCTCAGTGTATCCTTTTGGTGTTTTTTCGGAGAAAGAGCTGTCAGAGATTGAGTTTTCGCCGGTAACATTTTTTTATGGCGGCAATGGCTCGGGCAAAACAACGCTTTTAAATATTATAGCATCGAAGCTTGGGGCAAAGCGGGCAGCGATTTATGATTTGGACAGTCAGCCGGCAGGAAAGAAGCCGTGGACGAAGCTTGAAAATGTCCGGACATGGTTTGAGTTTTTTGACAGTGTGAGAGATGAGTTTTTGCGGTGAGACGGAGGCGTGCGATGACAGATAAAGAAATGCTTTTTGAGGAAAATTTCACCTGCCTTCTTGCGGCAGGGACAAGCGAGGGGCTTGAGGTGATGCGCGTGCTCGATAAGCTGCATATTAAAACAGCCGCCTGTGTGGCGACAGAGCTTGGGGCGAAGATGCTTCGGGAAACAGGCGCCTGTGTATTTGTCGGGCGAATGGATAAAGCCGGATTTGAAAAATTTATATCAGCGCATAAAGTGCATTTTGTCATTGATGCCACGCATCCGTTTGCGGTGGAGGTGACTAAAAATCTTAAAGGGGCGGCAGAAGCCTGCGGCGTTTCTTATGCCCGTTATATCAGAAAGACGCAGGCTTATCATTATGAAAAGATTATTCATGCAGCCGATGCCCGTGAGGCGGCCGTTCGCCTGCTTGAAATGCCGGGGAATATTTTGCTGACGACAGGGGCGAATACGGCGCCGATATATAAAGAAATTTTGCCGGATTTTAATGAACGGGTTTATGTGCGCGTTCTTAATACGGAAAGCTCAAGGCTTGCCTGCAGAGATGCCGGAATTGATGAAGGCCATGTGATTGCACAGAATCCGCCATTTTCGCCGGAGGATAATAAAGCCTTGATTGAGCAGTATCATATTGAGGTGCTCGTCTCAAAGGACAGCGGTGAGCGCGGGGGGCTTTTGGAAAAAATAGAGAGTGCAAAGGCCTTTTCAATTCCTGTGGTGCTTATTGACAGACCTGAGTGTGAGGACGGGCTTGAAAGTGCTGAGGCAATTTTAAAATGGCTGGAGTGTATGCAAAAAGGGCAGACTTTAAACATGATTTAAGGAACGGAGGTTTTTATGTCAAACAGAAGAATTATGATTGTCGGGACAAACAGCGGCTGCGGAAAGACAACAGTGACCTGCGCTCTGCTGTCTGCCTTAAAGACGATGGGTGTTTCGGCAGCGCCGTTTAAGTGCGGACCGGACTATATTGACCCGATGTTTCACAAATATATTACAGGAAAACCTTCGGTTAATCTTGATGCTTTTTTTCTCGATGAGAAAGCTCTGAAAATGACACTTGGCAGGCGGCTTAAAGACTGTGAAATCGGAATCCTCGAAGGTGTTATGGGGATGTATGACGGTATCGGGACCGAATTTTTAGGCAGCGCTTTTGACATCGCGGTTAAGACAGACACACCGATGATTCTGACGGTGAATGCCAAAGGCATGTCGCTGTCGGTGGCGGCATTAATTTATGGCTATAAAAAGTTTGCACAGGAGATGTGCAAAAGTGAAAAAGGCAGCAGCTTAATTCGCGGTGTGATTTTGAATCAGGTCGGAACGGGGATGGCGGCTTATCTTAAAGATGCAATTGAGCAGAAAACGGGTGTAAAAGTGATAGGATGCTTTGAGCAGCAGGCGGAGGCTGTCTTTGAAAGCCGGCATCTTGGTCTTGTGACCGCGGGCGAAATTACAAATCTTGATAAAAAGCTTAAAGCGTTGGGCGAAGCGGCAAAAAGGACGATTGATTTTAAGGCGTTATTTGAAATTGCAGAAACAGCGGCGCCGCTTAAGACGGAGGCGGTTTCTAAAAATTACCTAAACAATCTGATAAAAGATGACAGTTGCCCGGCGGGCGGTGAGCCGATGGACAGCTTAAAGCTTGCCGTGGCGCAGGATGCGGCTTTTTGCTTTTACTATGAGGATAATTTGCAGCTTTTTAAAGATTTAGGTATAGAAATTGTACCATTTTCACCGCTGGATAATGAACCTGTGCCTAAGGGCGTATCGGGAATCTACCTTGGCGGCGGATATCCTGAAATTTATGCAGAGCGCCTTGCAAAAAATGAAGTGACGAAGGCTTCGGTTAAGGCGGCTTTTAAATCCGAGATGCCTATGATTGCAGAATGTGGCGGCTTTATGTATTTACATGAGCAGCTTGCGCTGACGGACGGCACATGTTACCCGATGGTCGGTGCAATTTCCGGCACGGCGGGGATGACAAAAAAACTCGGGCCGTTTGGCTACATTTATATAAAGCTTAAGGAGGACGGGCTGCTTGGCGAAAAGGGCGATGTGCTTAAAGGGCATGAATTTCATTATTCGGCCTCAGATAATGGCGGCGACGATTTTGAAATTTCAAAACCAAATGGCCGTCAATGGGCGGAGGGGCACAGTAAAAACTGGCTATATGCCGGATACCCGCACCTTTATCTGCCCGGTTTTGTAAAAAGTGCTTTATTTTTCAAGAGAGCTATGATATCATACAATAAGAGAGATTGAAAAAATGCTACTATATAAATTAACGATAGGATTTATACTTGATTTGATTTTCGGAGACCCTTCGTGGCTTTATCATCCGATTCGGCTGATTGGAAAGCTTATAAATTCTGCTGAGCGTCTGCTCAGAAGACTTTTTCCGTCAACAAAGCGCGTAATGCTTGCAGCAGGCGGATGGCTGACAATCATTGTTGTGTCAGTATCATTTTTTGTGCCGTTTTTTATTTTAAAAGGGTTGTCCGAGATTCATCCGTGGCTTGCGGTAGTTGTTGAGATTTTTTGGATTTATCAGATTTTTGCCACAAAGTGTCTGAAGGATGAATCCAAAAAGGTATATGATGCCTTAAAGAAAAGAGACATCGGACTTTCAAGAAAGATGATTTCATATCTTGTGGGCCGCGATACGTCCGCCCTTTCGGCAGATGAGATTATAAAGGCGGCCGTTTAGACGGTTGCCGAAAATACAACTGACGGCATTATTGCACCGATGCTTTTTATTGCCATCGGCGGCGCGCCGGCAGGCTTTGCCTATAAGGCCATCAACACGCTGGA
>CABUBX010000100.1 GCA_902489925.1 uncultured Lachnospiraceae bacterium
ACAGATTGTCAATTAAAGTGAGTTATACTAGGATATATACAATGCAGAGACGGTGTGTATTGGTCAAAAAGGAAAAGGCTGATAGCTGCCCTTCCGGCGTTAGATGAGTCAGCTGTTTTATTATCGTTTAAAAATAGAGTGTTTTCTATAAGTGCTGCGAAAGCATACAGGTGTATTAAATGCAACAAAATTATTATTGATTATGATAAAGAAAAGTAGCATTTTAGGAAAAATTATGTGAATTGATGAAATACTATATAATGGTTATAGAATGTATTTATTAAAATGATTTAATCAACATATTCAATGAGCCCGGTCTACACGATTTTGTGTTCGACCGGGCTTTGATATATTAAAATATATTAAAATCTACAGTTATAAAATCACTCTTAAAGTAGATTAAAAACAGTTTTGCACAGTGATAAAAATATGCTATAATAAAAGTTACGAAATTTTGAATGGAGGAAATTTAATGGCTAAGGCAAAGACTTATGATGCGGACAGCATATCGGTGCTTGAGGGCTTAGAGGCCGTCAGAAAAAGGCCGGGTATGTATATTGGCAGCGTATCGAGAAAAGGCTTAAACCATCTTATTTATGAAATTGTAGACAATGCGGTGGACGAGCATCTGGCAGGCTACTGCAATTTAATTCATGTAACACTTGAGGCGGACGGCTCGGCAACAATCAGTGATGACGGGCGCGGTATTCCTGTCGGTATGCATAAAAAGGGCATCTCGGCGGAACGTCTTGTATTTACAACACTTCATGCCGGCGGTAAATTTGATGATTCGGCTTATAAAACAAGCGGCGGCCTTCACGGCGTTGGCTCGTCTGTTGTCAACGCACTCTCGGCACGGCTTGATGTGAAGGTCTATAGAGACGGCTGTATTTATCATGACAGCTACGAGCGGGGTGTGCCGACAACCGAACTTGTTGACGGTTTGCTGCCTGTGGAGGGCAAGGCGAGAAGAACGGGCACAACGGTGAATTTTCTTCCCGACCCGCAGATTTTTGAGCGGACAGACTTTAAAGCGGACGAGGTTAAGAGCCGGCTTCATGAGACAGCTTACCTTAATTCAGAGCTGACAATTGTTTTTGAAGATTTGCGCCGCGGTGAGCCTGAGCATGTGGAATATCACGAGCCGGAGGGCATTGTCGGTTTTGTTAGAGATTTGAATAAAAAGAAGGACTGTGTTCATGAACCGGTTTACTTTAAAGGCGAAAGCGAAGGCATTACAGTCGAGGGCGCCTTTCAGTATGTCAATGAGTTTCATGAAAATGTTCTCGGCTTTTGCAACAATATTTACAATGCCGAGGGGGGCACCCATATTACAGGCTTTAAGACTGTGTTTACAACAGTCATGAATTCTTATGCCCGTGAGCTTGGCATACTCAAAGAAAAGGATGCGAACTTTACAGGGGCGGATATAAGAAACGGCATGACGGCTGTTATTTCAATCAAGCATCCGGCGCCCCGCTTTGAAGGTCAGACAAAAACAAAGCTTGATAATCAGGATGCGTCCAAAGCGACAGGAAAGGTGACAGGCGAGGAGATACAGCTGTATTTTGACAGAAATTTAGAGACGTTAAGGGGCGTTTTGTCATGCGCCGAAAAGGCGGCAAAAATTCGGAAAACGGAAGAAAAAGCCAAAACGAACCTTTTGTCAAAGCCTAAGTTTTCCTTTGATTCCAACGGAAAGCTTGCCAACTGTGAGAGCAGGGATGCCAAAAAGTGTGAAATATTTATCGTGGAGGGAGATTCTGCCGGAGGCTCGGCAAAGACGGCAAGAAACCGTCAGTTTCAGGCGATTTTGCCAATCCGCGGCAAGATTTTAAATGTGGAGAAAGCAAGTATTGATAAGGTGCTTGCCAACGCCGAGATTAAAACGATGATTAATGCCTTTGGCTGCGGCTTTTCGGAAGGGTACGGCAATGATTTTGATATCACAAAGCTGCGCTATGATAAAATTATTATTATGGCTGATGCCGATGTGGACGGCGCCCACATATGCACGCTGCTGCTTACATTGTTTTACCGGTTTATGCCCGAGCTTATTTATGAGGGACATGTCTATATTGCAATGCCGCCCCTTTATAAAGCAATGCCGGCAAAAGGACATGAAGAATATTTATATGATGATAAAGTGCTGGAAAGATACAGAAAAACACATAAAGGCAGCTTTACTCTGCAAAGATACAAAGGTCTCGGCGAGATGGATTCAGACCAGCTTTGGGAGACAACATTAAACCCGGAGACGAGAATTTTAAAGCTTGTAGAAATTGAAGATGCGCGTATGGCATCGGATGTGACAGAGATGCTTATGGGCACAGACGTGCCGCCGCGGCGGGCGTTTATTTATGAGCGTGCCCATGATGCAGAGCTTGATGTATAAAGTGGAGGAAAGCAGCAGATGAATAAAGAAGAACAGATTATACGCACCGAATATTCGGATGTGATGCAGAAATCTTACATAGATTATGCCATGAGTGTCATTGTGGCGAGAGCGCTGCCCGATGTGCGCGACGGATTAAAGCCGGTACAGCGCCGGACACTTTATGATATGCATGAGCTTGGCATAAAATACGATAAGCCTTATCGTAAATGTGCCCGCATTGTCGGGGACACGATGGGTAAATATCACCCTCACGGTGATTCCTCAATTTATGAAGCCCTTGTTGTGATGGCACAGGATTTTAAAAAAGGGATGACACTTGTGGATGGTCACGGTAATTTCGGCTCGATTGAGGGAGACGGGGCAGCAGCGATGCGTTACACAGAAGCCCGTCTTGAAAAAGTGACACAGGAGGCTTTTTTATCGGATTTAGATAAGGATGTCGTTGATTTTGTGCCAAATTTTGATGAAACAGGAAAAGAGCCGGAAGTGCTTCCTGCGAGAGTGCCGAATCTTTTAGTCAACGGCTCGGAAGGCATTGCGGTCGGCATGGCGACAAGCATACCGCCCCATAATCTTGGTGAGGTGGTTGATGCCGTCAAGGCTTATATGGCTGACAGCAAGCTGAGTGATGAAGCTCTTTTAGATTATGTCCATGGGCCTGATTTTCCGACCGGCGGTATTGTGATTAACAAAGATGACCTCAAGGAAATTTACAGAACAGGACAGGGAAAAATAAAGCTTCGGGGCAAGGTTGTATTTGAGAAGGGCAAGGGTTCGGAAAAAGACCGCCTTGTCATTACGGAAATTCCGTATACGATGATTGGCGCTAATATCGGAAAGTTTTTAAATGATATTTATACGCTGGTGGAAACAAAAAAGACCAATGACATTGTCGATATTTCAAATCAGTCTTCAAAGGACGGCATCCGTATCGTGCTTGAGCTTCGGAAAAATGCGGATGTTGAAAACCTTAAAAACATGCTTTATAAAAAGACAAAGCTTGAAGATACATTTGGCGTCAACATGCTTGCTGTGGCAGACGGCCGTCCGGAAACACTGGGACTTCGAAGCATTATCGAATATTTTCTTGATTTTCAGTATGAGATTACAACAAGAAAATACAGAACAATGCTTGCAAAAGAGCTGGAGAAAAAAGAAATACAGGAAGGTCTCATAAAAGCCTGTGATGTCATTGACTTGATTATTGAAATTCTTCGGGGAAGCAAAAATATTAAGCAGGCAAAAACCTGTCTGATGCAAGGTGTTACAGAGGGCATTAAGTTTAAGACGAAGGTATCCGAGCGGGCGGCTTCAAAGCTTAGATTTTCCGAGCGTCAGGCATCAGCGATTTTAGAGATGCGTCTGTACAAATTAATCGGGCTGGAAATCGAAGCGCTTCAGAAGGAATATGACGAGACTGTAAAAAATATTGCGGCTTACGAGGATATTCTTGAAAATCATTCCAGTATGACAAAGGTCATTAAAAAAGAGCTGGATGCGATTAAAAAAGCCTATGCCGTACCGCGCCGCACATTAATTGAAAATGCGGCAGAAGCGGTTTATGAGGAAAAGAAAATTGAAGAAATGCCGGTTGTCTTTATTATGGACCGCTTTGGCTATTCAAAAACCATTGATATGGCAGCCTATGAGCGCAATAAAGAAGCGGTTCATAATGAAAATAAATACATTATTCATTGTATGAATACAGGACGGCTTTGTATATTTACAGATACGGGGCGGCTGCATTTGATTCGTGTCATGGATGTGCCGTTTGGGCGTTTCAGAGATAAAGGGACGCCAATCGATAATCTTTGTAATTATGACAGTAAAATTGAGCGCATGATTTATGTAGATGATTTGGCAAAGGTCATTACGCAAAAGCTGATTTTCGGCACAAAAAATGCCTTTTTCAAAATTGTGGACGGCAGCGAATTTGATGTGTCTAAGCGGACAATCGCGGCAACAAAGCTTAATGAAGGCGATGCGGTCATCGGAATTGCCCCGTCATCGGATATCAGCCATGTTGTCATTCAAAGCCACAACGGCTATTTTCTTAAATTTGCCTGCACGGATATTCCCGAAAAGAAAAAGGGCGCTGTCGGTGTCAGGGGTATGAAGCTTTCCGAAGATGATTTTGGGGAAATGCTTTATTTTCTAAAAAACGGTACGGAACAGTTGATTGCTTATAAAGATAAAGAGTTATCATTAAATAAACTAAAGCTTGCAAAGCGCGACACGAGGGGTACAAAAGTCAGAGTGTAAAAAAGGACTTGCTTTTTTGACGCGGATATGATAGGCTATACTCAATTTCACAAAGCTTAATACACTGAGAAGACCAAGTAGAAGTTTTAGGCTGTCCACAGAAAGTAACCGGCAGATGAGAGGTGCGGATAAGAAAAACTTTGAATACAGCTTTGAGTGCGTCTAATCCACGCCGGCCGCTGCCGTTATACAGCAAAAGTTTATGACTGCCGCATTGGCAGTATGACAGACTTACAAAGACCGGATGCAGCGATGTGCCGGTGAATTAAGGTGGTACCACGAGCCCTCGTCCTTATAAAGATGAGGGCTTTTTATTTTGCAGAAAGGAAGTTTATTATGGGTATTTACGAAGAATTGCAGGCCAGAGGCCTGATTGCACAGGTAACGGATGAGCCGTTAATCAGAAAATTAATTAACAACGGAGAGGCAACATTTTATATCGGTTTTGACCCGACAGCAGACAGCCTTCATGTAGGTCATTTCATGGCGCTTTGCCTGATGAAACGTCTTCAGGAAGCCGGAAACCGTCCGATTGCCTTAATCGGCGGCGGCACAGGAATGATTGGTGACCCTTCAGGACGTTCTGATATGCGTCAGATGATGACAAAGGAGACAATTGAGCATAACTGTGAGTGCTTTAAAAAGCAGATGAGCCGTTTCATTGACTTCTCCGAGGGCAAGGCTTTAATGGTCAACAATGCAGACTGGCTGCTTGATTTGAATTATGTTGAGCTTTTAAGAGAAGTCGGACCGCATTTCAGTGTCAATCGTATGCTGACTGCAGAGTGCTACAAGCAGAGAATGGAAAAAGGTTTAAGTTTCCTTGAATTTAACTATATGATTATGCAAAGCTATGACTTCTATGCATTATATCAGAGATACGGCTGTAATCTGCAGTTTGGCGGTGATGACCAGTGGAGTAACATGCTCGGCGGCACAGAGCTGATTCGCCGTAAACTCGGCAAGGATGCAAGTGCTATGACGATTACATTGCTCTTAAATTCAGAAGGAAAGAAGATGGGCAAAACACAAAAGGGTGCTGTATGGCTTGACCCGAATAAGACAAGTCCGTTTGAATTCTACCAGTACTGGAGAAATGTGGCCGATGCCGATGTGTTAAAGTGTTTAAGAATGCTCACATTCCTGCCGCTTGAGCAGATTGACGAGATGGATAAGTGGGAAGGCAGCCAGTTAAATAAAGCCAAAGAAATTCTTGCATACGAGCTGACAAAGCTTGTTCACGGCGAAGAAGAAGCCAATCAGGCACAGGCCGCAGCCAAAGCGCTTTTTGTAAACGGCGGTGTGGCAGGCAGCGTTCCGACAAAGGAATATCCGAAGGAACAGCTTGATGAGGGCATTGATATCATTACACTTTTAGTGGATACAAAACTTGCTCAAACACGCTCAGAGGGCAGACGTTTAGTGCAGCAGGGCGGTGTGACAGTCAATGATGTCAAAGTGCCTGCATTTGATGCCGTATACGGCTCAAAAGACTTTAACGACGAAGGCGCACTGATGATTAAGAAGGGCAAAAAAGGTTTCTATCAGATTAAAGCTCAGTAATTGTGATTTTATAAAACGCTCTTAAAGACAGTGGTCTTTGAGAGCGTTTTTCTATAGTTTATATAGGTAAAAAGAAATAGGCATCTTAATTTGTCATTTTCTTAATCCACTTATAGCTTCTAAAGCGGATAAATGTCGGAAGACCTTTAAAAATCTGGTCGGACTGAATCACGATGACAACGGCTTCAACCGGCCAGTGCCACCAAAAAGCTGCCATAAAGGAGAGCGGCATGACGATAAGCCATGTACTAATCATATTCATTTTCATTGTAAAGCCTGTGTCACCGCCGCCTTGAATAATACCAAAGCTTACAGGCATCTGATACGACATGCCGACCATGATAAAGCTCATGATAACAATGAGGTTTGCGGCCATGACAGAAGCCTCGGGGGACAGGTCATACATAGAAAGCAGGGGGTTTCTTAACAGAAACAGTATAATGCCAAGTATAAGACCAATCAGCACATCAATGACAGCTAATGAGCGGGCATCGGATTTTATGCGGCCCATATCGCCGCGGCCAATGGCATTGCCAATCATCACGGCAGAGGTTGAGGACATTGCGATGACAATAACCTTCAGATATTGATAAAAGGTTGTGGCTACAGAATTGGCAGCGATGGCATCGGCTGACATATGTCCGAGAATGGCGGTCTGCATAGGAACAGAAACGCCCCAAAGCACTTGTGACATCATAATCGGCAGGACAACATTTTTATAATCATGGCGAAGCTGCCTGTTTGGCCTGAAAATGTTTTCTTTAAAGAGCATCAGCTTTTTGTCAAACTTCAATATGTAAATCACAACGATGACAAGTTCGACGATACGCGCAATCAATGTGCCGACTGCGGCGCCGGCAACACCCATTTCGGGAAGACCGAAGCAGCCGAAGATTAAAACGTAGTTGATGCCGACATTGATAACTAACGAAATGACGGATATGTAAAATGAAATCTGAACGATGCCGACACTTCGCAGAGCTGCCATTAAAATATTGGTAATAATAAACAGGGCAAACGTCCATTGGACGAGTGTGAGATATTTTTGCCCTTCGGCGATAATCGGTGCGCTGTCTGTAAAAAGATTAAGCAGCTGTACAGGGAAGCATACGCAAAGGGCAATGATAACGACACTGCACACAATGCCAAGCTTTAAGGCAATGCCGGTTAATGTGCGAATCGGCTGTATGCGCTTTTCACCCCAATACTGGGAGGCTAAGACAACGAGCGCATTGCCGATGGCAAGGGCAATTTGCTGAACCATAAAGAAAATCTGATTGACGGTGGCAGCGCCCGAAAGAGCATTTTGGCTGTAGCTTCCGAGCATGATATTGTCGGCCATATTGACACTGTAGGCAACAAGGTTTTGCAGGGCAACAACAATCATCATTTTGAAAAATGTTTTGTAAAAGCCGGTATCTTTAGTGAAAAAGCCGGGGACTGCATTGGATGCTGACACGTTTTCATTTGAATTTTTCATAAATAAAATCACCTCGATAAAAATATGCAGGATTATTGTAATATATATGCCATAAAAGTTCTATTGAATATAATAATAAAAATATTTAAAAAATTTAGAAATTTCTCTTGAATTTTGTCTCCACATGTGATATTATAATCAATGTTGAAGCGGGGTGTAGCACAGCTTGGTAGTGCGCATCGTTCGGGACGATGAGGTCGCAGGTTCAAATCCTGTCACCCCGACGAATTTAGAGGCATAATTTCTGAAAAGAGGTTATGCCTTTTGTTATATTTATATTGCGTGCTGCAATACATAGTGTTAAAATGGCATTATAAAGAAAGCGTTGTACAGGCGCGGTATTATTTATTTAA
>CABUBX010000101.1 GCA_902489925.1 uncultured Lachnospiraceae bacterium
GTAGCGGAAAAGGGATTTGAACCCATGACACCACGGGTATGAACCGTGTGCTCTAGCCAACTGAGCTATTCCGCCGCACCAACGTTGATTATTATACTATCCCTTTGCCATATTGTCAATAACTTTTTTAAAATTTATTGAGATTCTTTTTCAAAACGAATTTCATTCTTTTTAAGAAGCCCCAGCCTGTCTCTTGCGACCTGTTCAATATACTCCTCCGTCTTTACGTATTCGCTTTCTTTGTCAAGACGTTCAGATTCTTTCTTTTGCTCATTAATCTGTTCCTGAAGATTGGCTTCTACCGCTGCATAGTCACTGAGCTGATTCGACAAACGGAAGCTGTTAAATAGAAGCACCCCACACAAAATAATAACTGCAATGCTCACTGTCACAATCCCTGTTCTTTTTTTCCGCTCACGGGCGCTCACGCGACTTTTTCCGGTCTTCTTTTGCTGAGCCATGCTCTGTCACCAGCCTTTCCTTTCTTCTATTTCTATTTATTCTAAATGGTTTCACACATTTTTTCAATAGCCTGTTTAAAGAGTTCACAATTTTTCTCAATCCCCGGCCTAAAACCGATACAATAAAGCGGCTTGCACCAAACGAATACACAGCCATCCCCAAAAGCATTCCCGCGATTGTATAACTTCGGACTGCGCCACTGTCATATTTATATAAAAGCCCGTAAATTATGCAAGCCGATGCAATCCAGTAAATGATATCCTCCGCCATTACCGCAACTTTCCTGTGGCAAAAGCCCCGCCGCAAAATTCTAAGGATGTCATAGGCTGCTGCCAGACAGATTCCCCAAAAAGCCGCCTGCACAAATAAAGTACTCTGATGAATGACAGCATTGCTTACGCCCATTATTTAAAAAGACGGCCTAAAAGCCGTTCCTGCTTTTTATCCGTTCTTCCCGCATCGGAATAGGTAAGACTGTCAATCGTCCCATCGACGTTGACCTCACCTTTTTCCAAAGACAGCCTGCTCATATGAAGCTCACGCCCCCGTATAAGCAGCAGCCCACATGCCGTTTCAAGAATAATTTCCTCGGCATCAAAGGAAACGACATCCTTAACGCCGCTCATCTGCATACAGCTTCGCTCACCCATCACCAGCTTGTGGGCTGTCATACTCTGCTTTTCTGCACTATGATACCTTTCTTCCATATAAGCCACCTCTTGCACAATGTCCGGTTAATTCACTCTATGACACAATTGGCGGCATTATAACTATTCTAAAGATATTTAAACAATTCCTTAGCTTCTTCCTTCTTTGAAGTGTCTGCAACAGCAACAACCTCAACCTTTACATTTCTTGTACCAAAACCTATTTCAATCACATCGCCGACCTTCACATCAAGGGAAGCCTTTGCCGGGCGGCCGTTGACACTGACACGTCCGGCATCACAGGCCTCATTGGCCACTGTGCGACGTTTAATCAGTCTTGACACCTTTAAATATTTATCAAGTCTCATCTTATCCTCCATTTTTGCACAGCCGTGCAACTTAAAAATGCATGCCGCAAAAACCGTCGGCATGCATGTTATTCACTCTTAATTATGCGTTAAGCGCGTCTTTTAAAGCTTTGCCTGCTTTAAATTTAGGTGCTTTGGAAGCAGCGATTTTCATAGTTTCGCCTGTACGAGGGTTTCTGCCTTCTCTCTCCGGTCTTTCAGAAACTTCAAATGTACCGAAACCAACTAACTGAACTTTTTCGCCTTTAATTAATTCTTCTGTAACAACATCAACAAATGCCTTTAATAATACTTCTGAGTCTTTCTTTGTTAATTCTGCCTTTTCAGCAACTGCTGCAACTAATTCTGCTTTGTTCATTTTAAAAATCCTCCTAAAAATATAAAATCATAAATCTTCTTCATGCTTTTTAACCGCTTCCCAAAGTTTGTCTAACTGTTCAGCCGTCATCCCTGCCAAATCCATACCCTGATTTTTCGCAAGAATTTCCGCATTATCAAGTCTATTTATAAACTTTTCTGTGGCATTTGTCAAGCTATTTTCGGCATTTACCCCTAAAAATCTGGAGAGATTCACCATCGAAAACATAACATCTCCAAATTCCTTAAAGATTTCCTCCTCATTGCCTGAGACCATCGCACTCTCAAGCTCATGCAACTCCTCATAAACCTTTGTCTTCACATCGTCAACAGAAGCAAAGTCATAACCGACAGCCGCTGCCTTTTTTTGTACCTTGGCCGCCCTCACATTGGCCGGAAGCGCTTTTGCAACCCCCTTTAAGCCTTCGGATACCGACTTTTGCCCCTTTTCCTTTTTCTTAATCGCATCCCAGTTTACAAGCACCTCCTCCGCTGTCTCGGCAGCTGCCTGTCCGAACACATGGGGATGACGCCTTAACATCTTCCTTGCAATACCATCGACAACATCTTCAAGCTCAAATTCCCCGGCTTCTGATGATATCTGTGTATGCAAATAAATCTGCAAAAGCATATCGCCAAGTTCTTCTTTAAGATTTTCTTTGTCATTATGATTAATCGCATCTACAGTCTCATAAGCTTCCTCAAGCATACAATCTTTAAGACTTTCATGCGTCTGCACTCTGTCCCACGGACAACCGTCCTCAGCCCGAAGCTTTGCAATAATCTTTTTAAACTCCTCAAGCGTAAACCGCTGCCCCTCCGGACGGTTTACATAATCTTTCTTTTCCTGTTCTGTCATAAAATCGCCTCTTTCATCTGACATCACACATGTAACCGTCCTTTATTCTACCAAATTTTTTCAAACCATTCAACTATTTTAAAGCGCGGTCTTTCATATCCTGTAATTGCATCATAGGCTTCTTCCGATAAGGCTTCAGACAGCGCCTCTTTGCCGCTTTGCGGCACTTGTCCGTCCTCGGGCGTCACAAAGCAGAGCTTCGGAAAAAGCACGCACCACCAGTTTTCTCCACGGCCGCTGCCAAGCTCTGCCACAACAGCATCATACATCCCTTCCGGCAATGTGACATCCCCATAGGATTTCTTCGGGAACCACGTTTTTTCTATTTTTATGTCAACTCCATATGGGCAATTCCAATCTTTAAGTACATCGCCGGCAGCCGTTTGAAGTTCCTTTAAATGCGCCTTTGCAACGTCCTTTGCCGACTTTTTATTTTTCATATCCTTCTCATATTTTTCTAACCTGTGAAGTATCTCATCCCGAACAGACAGCTTAACCTGCTGTGCCCTTTGGCTGTTACTGTCCGCACGCACATGAAGTCTTAATACGGCCTCTGAAATCTCCTGCTGGTATGCCTCCCCGGATAAGCCGCTGTTTCGTATGCCCGCCAACATCACTAAGACAACGCACCCAAAGACAAATAATCCAATTCTTATTTTGCGTATCATTATTCTCACACTCCGTAAACTTTATATACAGAGTATGTCCGCCAAAAAGCCGCATATTCACGACCAGCTGACAATACCGCATATTTTCGGCACCTTTTTATCACCCTCGCCCTCAGCCGAAAGCACAGCCATCGGCACAGTCTCCGTATCATCTTTCCATGCAATCATCAAATCATTAATAATCGTTTTCTCATAGCCGTCGGGGGCGGCATTATTTTCAAACATTTCCCGAATATAAATTCCGATTGAGCCATTGACACACGCATCCAAGCCGATAATTTCTTCCGCCGTTTCCTTAGCCTGACAAACAAGAATTGTCCGTGTAAAGCTTGGTCTTGTTTTCATATAGGCAAGCACCGTCTCCATCATCGGTTTATTTGCCAAAAGCTTTCTTCCGAAAACAATCACCTGAAGCTGACCGTAGTCAAGACGCCTGCTGGACATTCTCCGATAGCTTTGCTCAATCTCATCAAGATTATTGCCAATCACTGTCATTACAGGATAATGAATATTGCCGCCCTTTCCCGTCAGCGCTTCCAAATCAGGAAAGCTAAAGGCTGCCTTTAGCTTATTTCCCTCCGCATCCAGCCCCAGCGCCATCACATAATTTCTATCCTCCAGCTGTACCGTATGTTTGCAGGCTGTCAGCGGCAAAACCAAAAACACAGCAAGCAAAAAACACGTCATTTTAAAGCTGGTTTTAACTGTTTTTTTCATCACTCAGCCTCCTTTTAAACCTTTGTCCCACCAAAAGCCAAAATGCGATAAGCAGGCTTATCGGCATCCCCCAAAAAGCCATTGTCTGCCAGTAAAATTTTTCAAAAGCGCCGTAATCTTTAATCGCCCAAAATAAACCATAGACAAGAATCAGCCAGCCAATCATCGTCCCTTTAAAATATTTTTTCGGAAAAAGCTGTTTTGTCAATTCATCTGTATAAAAAATATAACCGCTCAGAAGAATAAATATCGCCCCCATCCATACCGCAAGCACAAGACCGTCCTGCCTTGAGATAAACCGCCCCGGAAGCCTGATGACCTGCATCAGCGTCACCGACGGCCAATACTCAGCCGCCGCCCCATTCGCCGAAAAAACACCGATGCAGGCAATATAAATAAAAATCACACACAGCGCCGCTGTCACGACCGCCCCCATCGCGTATTTGTATGCCCGTTTAAAACACTCATACCGAACGTAAGGCACCGCAAAAAGTAAAAATTCAAAGACATTAAATACAGCCGCGCATAAAAGTCCCGCCGAAGCGATTTCCCCCGGACGGCTTATTTCCATAGGAAAAATACGGCTGCCCTTGATTTCAAATGCCGCTAAAAACACAATAAACATAATCGGCACAAGAACAATCCACATCAAAAGCTCACTAAGCCGCCCCCTTGTCTCCATCCCTCTGCTGACATTATAAAGCGCCGTTAAAATTATGAGCGCCGCAATCACCCGTTCAGGCATCTGCGTAAGAAATGTCCTTCCGATGACTTCTGAAAACATTTTCAAAATAAACACTGCCGACAATAAAAACTTTACCATAAAAAAGAGCACCATCAGCGCTGCGGGGACACTGCCGGTCTGTCTCTTAGCAAAATTATAAAAATTATCCTCACAGCAAAATGCCGTCCTCATATACACAGCTGCCCCGGCCAGCATAAATACTGCGGCTGCCAAAATTGCATATACGCCCTGCCGCCCGCAGATTCTCGGCAAAAGCCGGGGCAAAATCATCGAGGAGGCCGCAAATAAATCAAGCACCAGCATACGGTTAAGCTGCCTGCCCGAGATTTGATTATTTTCCGAAAACATCCGTTTTTCTCCTTTCTGCCCGCCGCATCCGCCGTCTTGCATTCTGACGGGTAAATACCGGTCTGTCCTGCATCGTAAACAGCGGAAATCTAAGCGCACTGTCTTTATAATCCTCCTTCGGGCAAACTGACGAATCTACAAAAGGCATCATATACGGTATGCCAAAGCTTGTAAGGCTGCAAAGATGGATAAGCACGGCAATCACCCCCATCACAACGCCGAGGATTCCAAAAAAGGTTCCAAGCAATATAAGAAAAAATTTTACAAGACGAAAGGCAGAGGCAAAGCCCTCATTTGGTATTGTAAAAGCCGAAAGCGCAGTCAGCGCCACAACAATGACAACAATCGGGCTGACAATATTTGCATCCACCGCCGCCTGCCCGATAATCAGACCGCCCACAATGCCAAGCGTGCTTCCCATCGGCCCCGGAAGCCTGATGCCTGCCTCACGCAGTATCTCAAAGGCAATTTCCATTAAGACAACCTCCAGCGCCAACGGGAAAGGTACGCCCTGCCTTGCCGCCGTAAACGACAGGGCAAGACTTGTCGGAAATATTTCCGTATGAAAACCGGCAAGGGCAATATAAAGCGCCGGAAGCACCATTGCCACAACGGCTGCCGCGTAACGCAAAAATCTCGTCACGCAAACAATGCCCCAGCGGTTATAATAATCATCAGCCGCCTGAAAAAAGCAGGCAAGCGTCACCGGCAATAAAAGTACCATCGGTGAATTATCAACAACGACCACCACGCGCCCTTCAAGCAGCGCCGACGAGGCTTTATCGGGACGTTCCGTCGATTGAAACTGCGGAAAAGGCGAATACCATCGGTGCTCTATAAACTGCTCAAGCATACCGCTGTCGAAAATACCGTCAACAATAAACCCTTGAAGCTGTTTTTGTATCGCCTCAAGCACCTTTGGACGCACAAGGTCTTCCATATACATCAAAACCACATCTGTCTTCGTGCGCACACCGATTTTCATGCCTTCGGCCTTCAGTCTCGTATCCCTGATTCGCCGCCGTATAAGGACTGTATTGACGCGCACCGACTCTGTAAAGCTGTCCTTTGAGCCGCGGATTGTCGTTTCCGACTCCGCCTCCGACACACCGCGCGACGGGAATTTTTTACTGTTAATCATCAGCGCCTGCACTTCCCCTGCACCGAAAATCACCGTATTCCCCGACAAAATCTCCGTCACTGCCGCCTGCATATCATCCATGAGCTTCGCATCCGCCGTTGTCAGATAAAAATTTTTCACCGTTTCAAGCGGGCATTGCTTCGGCAAAACAACCGGGCCAAACATTAATGCCTTTAAAAGCTCACCCTCCACAAACGCTCTGTCCGCCATTGAATCCATATAAACCATAAAGATTTCATAGCTTCCCTCGCCTATAAACATCCGCCGGTATACGACATCCGAGCAATGTTCAAAACATTTTTCAATATACGCTGCATTTTCACAAAGTCGTCCCGAAATACATTCTTTTTTCATAAAGCAATTCCCTTTCCAGACATTTAAAGTCAAAAAAAGGATGCCGTCACCGGCACCCTTTAATATCGCTTATGATTTTATTTTGGCAAAATACTGCTGATTTATTCCTGAATATTTTTAATCACGGTTAATTCCTGATGATAAATATGCTCAATAATCAGTTTTTTTGCCCGTTCCTTATTCCGTCCGGCAATCGCCGCCACAATCTGTTCATGCTCGTTATAGAGCCTGTCATGGGTTGTGTAATCCTTCAAATACTCGAGGCGATACCGATACATCTGCTCGCGCAGATTATTGACAATCTGAATCAGTCTTGCATTACCTGTTGCATTAAAAATAATATCATGGAAAGCCACATCGCTCTCCGCAATCTTTGTCACATCACCTTCATTGATTGCCGCTTTGAAATTCTTTAATGCTGCCTTCAATTCTTCGACCGCCTCATCACTTATACGCTCGCAGGCAAGACCGATTGCCAACTCCTCAAGCGAGGTTCTCACTTCAAGAACATCCTTTAAGTCCTTTTCCGTAATACTTGCCACCTCAGCCCCCCGTCTCGGAATCATAATTACAAGACCTTCAAGCTCAAGCTTTCTGATGGCCTCGCGAATCGGTGTACGGCTGACACCAAGCTGATTGGCAAGCTGAATCTCCATCAATCGCTCGCCCGGCGCCAGATTTCCCTTTAATATTGCCTCACGCAGTGTTTTAAAGACAACATCGCGCAATGGCAGATATTCACTGACATTCATCTTCAAATCACTCATCATCTTCTTTATCTCCTGTCCCTTATGAATTTACCGGCCGTGTCAAAAAGACCTGACGTGCAAGCTTTCCTGCTTTCATCGACGCATAAGCCGAGCGCGCCGCCGCCTCATCATTAAAAAGTCCGAACACTGTCGGACCGCTGCCGCTCATTAAAGCGCCGATAGCGCCAAGATTTTTCATCTCTTGCTTAATTGTCTCGATAATCGGGTAATCGGCAATCGTCACCATCTCCAGTGTATTTCCGAGATTTGCCGCAATTTTATATAAATCGCCCGCATTGACGCCATCAACAATCCCGTCTATATTCGGATGCGTCTGAATCTCCTCCACTTTAAGGCGGCCAAACACGTTCTTTGTCGATACATTCACCGACGGCTTGGCAATTAAGATGAAACAGGACGGCATCGGCTTTAAGGTTGTGAGCACCTCACCAATCCCTTCCGAAAGTGCTGTCGTCCGAAGCAGACAATACGGCACATCAGCACCGAGGCTGACACCTCTTTCCATCAACTGACGTCTTGTAAGTCCCAAATTAAAAATCCGGTTCATGCCATACAGCACCGCCGCCGCATCCGA
>CABUBX010000102.1 GCA_902489925.1 uncultured Lachnospiraceae bacterium
ATCCAGTTAAGCATAATACATGAAATAACCTCGTTGACATTAAAGTACGCTTTCAAGGCACCTGAAATTCCGCCGACTAAAGCAGCAGACATCACCGCTGCCAAAAGACATACATACCAAGGCATCTCAAGTCCGACCGCAAAATAAATGCTAACGCCCGCACCGATGACATATTGTCCGGCAACACCGATATTAAACAAACCGACCTTCCATGCAAATAATACAGAAAGTGAACACATCAAAAGGGCTGATGCCTTTACAAGTGTTGTTCCAAAATACTTCATCTGAGCAGCCGTACTCGGATAATATAAAAAGTTCTTTAAAATTGCACTGATGGCTTTTGCGGCACCTTCAGGATTAATAATAAGCAGCACGACATAGCCGACAATAAGACCGATAATAATACAAAGCAGCGAACCGATAATTGTCTGAAATGCACCGTTTCTTAAAATACTGCCTTTTTTCTTTTCTTTTGCGCCCATGCTTACGCCTCCCTTCTCTTAGAGCCTGCCATATAAAGCCCCAGTTCTTCAACTGTGACTTCCTTCGGATTAAATTCACCGACAATTTCGCCCTCATACATGACTAAAATTCTATCCGACACATTCATAACCTCATCAAGCTCAAGGCTGACTAAGAGCACACCTTTTCCGGCATTTCTCTGAGCCACAAGCTGTTTATGAATATATTCGATTGCACCGACATCGAGTCCTCTTGTCGGCTGAACCGCAACCAAAAGCTCAGGATTTTTATCAATCTCTCTCGCAATAATTGCTTTCTGCTGATTGCCGCCTGACATTGAACGCGCTTTTGTCACAGCGCCCTGTCCCGAACGGATATCATACTGGTCAATCAGGCGATTGGCATACTTTCGAATCGATTTACGCTTTAAAAATCCTGCTTTATTTGTAAACTGCGGCTCAAAATAGCGCTGTAAAACAATATTGTCTTCAAGGGAGTAATCAAGCACAAGTCCGTGTTTATGCCTGTCCTCAGGAATATGGCTCATGCCCGATACCAAGCGTTTTCTTATGGAGGCGTGTGTAATATCAACACCGTTCATTGTAATTTTTCCGCTCTTTAAATGCTCGAGGCCTGTAAGCCCGTAGACAAATTCGGTTTGTCCGTTGCCGTCAATGCCCGCAATACAAACAATTTCTCCTCTGTGTACCTTTAGCGACACATGATTGACTGCATTATTTTTATGATGCTTTGAGGCAACCGTCATATCCTGCACATCAAGCACAACCTCGCCAACCTTTGCCTCATCCTTTTCAACAACAAAATTGACATCTCGTCCAACCATCATCGCAGAAAGCTTTTCCGGCGTTGTGTCTTTAATATCTACTGTTCCGATATATTTTCCTTTTCTGAGCACGCTGCAGCGGTCAGCCACCTGCATAATCTCTGCCAGCTTATGCGTAATGAAAAGAATACTTTTGCCTTCTGCGGCAAGGTTTTTCATAATCGACATCAATTCCTGAATCTCCTGCGGCGTAAGCACAGCCGTCGGCTCATCAAAAATAAGAATTTCATTGTCTCTGTAGAGCATTTTTAAAATCTCTGTTCTTTGCTGCATACCAACCGTAATGTCTTCAATCACAGCATCCGGGTCTACAAAAAGACCGTACTTTTCCGAAAGCGCAACAACCTTTTTTCGCGCCTCATCCTTCTTTAAAAATCCGCCCTTTGTTGTCTCTGCCCCAAGAATAATATTGTCAAGCACAGAAAAGCACTCGACAAGCTTAAAATGCTGATGCACCATACCGATACCAAGTGCATTTGCATCATTTGGGTCATTAATCTCAACCTTTTTTCCGTCCTTTCGTATCTCGCCCTCCTCCGGCTGATACAGACCGAAAAGTACGCTCATCAGTGTTGATTTTCCCGCACCGTTTTCACCAAGCAGCGCATGGATTTCTCCTTTTTTCAGCTGTAAAGTAATATTATCATTTGCTATAATCCCCGGAAACTTTTTTGTAATTCCAAGCATCTCTATCGCATATTTATCCATCCTTTACAAACCTCCCTTCAATTTTATAAAACTGTTTGAGCCTTATGCATACTTATATAAAACAGAAAAGGGAGTGGGAAACTCCCACTCCCCAGGTTTTTAAATCGCCTGTTTACTTAATCGTATCGTAATCATTGACTGTAATTTCTGTTTCAGGCAACTTTGTAATGTCGTCAGAAACCTTAATCTCACCGCTGTAAATCTTCTTTACAAGTTCACGGTAATCATCTTCTGTAAAGCTGTCAGCCCACTGTGTGCTCTCGATTGGAAGCTGAACGTAGTTTTCTTCAGCATTTTCAGAAATCATACCAAGCACTTCAATCTTGCCTGCATGGTCACTCCACTTGCCGTCCTTAATGTCTGTGAGAACATTTGTAACTGTCTCTGAAAGACCTTTCATTGCCGAAGTGATTGTAATGCCCTCGCCATAGTTGACATCAAGAATGGCCTTCTGGTCTGTATCAACACCAATGACCTTGCCGCCGGTCTTTACTGCCGCTTCTGCAGCAGATGTATAAATACCGCCGCCGCATGCAAATACAGCTTCTACACCCTTAGAGCCATACCATGTATCCATGTAAGCTGTAATATCAGCATCGCCGTAGAACTGTCCGCCGCACACATACTCAACAGTTACATCATCAGTAATACCAAGCTCTTTAGCTGCCGCATCTGCACCCTGTACATAGCCGTAACCGAAACGTGTAACCGCCGGCACTGCCATACCGCCAAGGAAGCCAAGATGCTTATAACCTAATTTTACAGCTGCATAGCCTGCCATATAACCGGAAATTTCTTCCTGATAAGTACAGCAGTATACATTTGCCTCATTATAATAATCTGTCACATTGTAATCGTCAGGATTTCCGCTGTAGCCCTCGCCGACGCCCTTTGCGCAGATGTCATTTGCACCCATATCAAGCACAATAAACTTCACGTCCGGATAAAGCTCTGATTCTGTGATAATCGCCTGGGCAAATAAATAACCAGGAAGCACAACAATGTTGGCGCCATCGGCAACAGCCTGGTCAACACTTGCAATTCTCGCTTCGTCGGCATCACTTGCCGGCTTATAGTAATTAAACTCTGCACCGTTGGCCTCTGACCATGTCTTACATGCCTCATAAGTTGTCTGGTTAAAGCTCTGGTCTGTAATATCGCCGGAGTCTGTAACCATCGCAATCTTCATATCCGTAACAGCTTCCGTACCCTCAGTACCTGCTGCGGCTTCTGTGTTCTTTGTAGTATCCTCCGGTTTCTTATCATCGCCGCCGCTGCCGCAAGCAGCAAGTGAAAGTACCATGACACCAGCAAGAAGCATTGAAATTATTCTCTTTTTCATGTTTTTTCCTCCTTTAACTTCCATACGGAATCAAATGATGCTTAGAGTATAACACTTATTGATTACTTTGAATAGGACTCAAGTCCTTTTTTTAAAAAATATTCGTCACATTGCGGACTTTGCATTAGTTTTTTTAATAAATTTTAGTGTGTTTTTCTTATATATGAAATAATCAATAGACAAAAGGACTAAATTTCGCAATATCGTCACTCGCTGACAATGTTTCTTGCCACATAAACACCGCTGGCCGAAGCATGAGACAGTGAATGTGTAATGCCGCTGCCATCTCCGATGACATAAAGCCCTTTATATCTTGTCTCGAGGTTTTGATTAACCTCAACCTCCATATTATAAAACTTCACTTCCACACCATATAAAAGTGTATCATCATTTGCCGTACCCGGGGCAATCTTATCAAGGGCATAAATCATCTCAATAATGCCATCCAAAATACGCTTTGGAAGAACAAGGCTTAAATCACCCGGATTGGCATTTAATGTCGGTGTCGTAAAAGATTCTTCAATACGCCTCTCAGTACTTCTTTGTCCGCGCACGAGGTCGCCAAAGCGCTGTACAAGCACTCCGCCGCCAAGCATATTGCTCAGTCTTGCGATACTTTCACCGTAACCGTTGGAATCCTTAAACGGATATGAAAAATGTTTTGCCACAAGCAGGGCAAAGTTTGTATTGTTCGTCTGCTTTGCAGGGTCTTCATAGCTGTGTCCGTTGACCGTAATGATACCGTTTGTATTTTCCGTCACAACAGCACCCTTAGGATTCATGCAGAAAGTACGCACCAAATCTTCATATTTTCGTGTTCTGTAGACAATCTTACTCTCATACAGCTCATCTGTCAGATGTGAAAATACCTCTGCAGGCAACTCGACTCTGACACCGATATCCACACGGTTTGACTGTGTATGAATATCCATATCCCGGCATACCTTTTCCATCCATTTACTGCCGCTTCGTCCGACAGAAATAATGCACTGTTTTCCTGTGAAAGCACCGTTTTTGCAGCTCACCTCATAGCCATTTTCTGTCTGGGCTACAGCTTCAACCGGTGTATCAAAGAAAAATTCAACTTTATTTTTCAAATGCTCATATAAGTGTTCCAAAACAACATAATTAATGTCTGTGCCGAGATGACGCACCGAAGCATCTAAAAGATGAAGTCCGTTTTGTATGCAAAGCTTTTTAAACTTTGTGCCAGAGGTCGAATAAAGCTTTGTACCCTCACCGCCATATTCCAAATTAATCTCGTCCACATAATTCATTAAGTCAAGCGCCTGCTTCTTTCCGATATACTCATAAAGTGTACCGCCAAAATCATTGGTAATATTGTATTTTCCGTCTGAAAAAGCGCCCGCACCGCCAAAACCACTCATAATTGAACAGCTTTTACAGTGAATACAGGACTTTACCTTCCCACCGTCAATCGGACAATGACGCTTGTTCAGGGCATGTCCCGCCTCAAAAACAGCTACCTTAATTTCCGGGTTTAGCTTTGTCAATTCGTATGCCGAAAATATTCCTCCCGGACCTGCGCCAATAATAATGACATCATAATTCATAAAAACTCCTCCCTTATCTTAATTCTCTGAACAGTTTGCTGCATCAATGGCAATAACAAGCAGTAATCCCGCAATTTCATCTGCCGGATTTTCAAAATCAATAATATATGTATCGCCCCAGCGAAGCGGCTGCTGTGAAATGTGCATAATGCTGCTGCAGCCGGAATAGACATCATAATCCCATCCGAGGAAATCTCCTTCGGCACGCCACCCCATAAAATCCACATCATACCTCGGTTTGAAAAACGAAAATTTTTTCTGTATTCTTCCGCAGACAGCGCCATCAATTTCAATTTCAAACTCCGGCATGAATGCCAGTATTTTTTCTTTAATAAGACCGATTTCATTCCCCATGGCATCGCAGACATGAAGCCTGTGTCCAACAGACAAAAATTCGCCTTTTATAAAGTATTTCACATTTCCCGCCTCATCATACACGTCATATGTATCCGACCACGAAAAAACACGCTGTTTAATTAAAAGCTGCATCGTCTGCCACCTCCTCCAACGCCTCAATCATCTGTATCATTTCCTCAAATGTGCCGCGCTGTCCCTGCCATAAAAAGCCTTCCTTTTTGACAAGGCAGTCTGTCACAAGATAGCAATCCATACCTATAGATGATGCCGCGGCTATATCCTCGCCCTCGTCGTTGCCAATCATCAGACATTCCTCCGGTTTCACACCGATGCGGGCACAAATCGTCTCAAAATATTTCGGATTCGGTTTGCAGTAGCAATCCTGCTCATAACTCGTCACAAGGTCAAAATCTTCTTTTGAAAGGCCAAGCCATCCAAGCCTTGTGTTTTGTCCTGCCAGCGGAAACAAAGGATTTGTCGCCAAAACAACCATAGGCGCTTTCTGATGCGCTATTTTTACCGCTCGCTTCGCCCGTGGATTCTCACCTGTAAAAATTTTGGCCTGATTAAATTCATTTTCGTAAAACTCAAGACATTCTGCATTAACTTCTTCCCTCGGCAAATTTGTTAATTTTTCAAATGTCTCCCAAAATCTTGCCTCATTGGAGGCTTCACCGTTGTTTTTCACCATCGCCGCCGTGCCACTCCAGACCGTTTCCATAAGCTTTTGGGGTTCAAGTTTATACTTTGCCAATTTAGCTGCCAAAAGTTTAAAATAGCCTTTTGTAAAAACTTCCATATCCATAGGCAGCAGCGTGCCGTCTAAATCAAATAATATTGCTCTGTATTTCACACTTATTCCTCCTAACAGCTCTTATTTTATCAAAATATACACTTATTTTCCACACTTCTTTCAGAAAATATTGTACCGGATAAACAGACGATACTTTCGCCTATAGTTTATCCGGTCCTCTAATTTTTATTAATTTTCTTTGTTGTTTACAGTGCGGTACACCTCATCAACAATTCTTTCCATGGCATCTAAAATTTTTTCATAGCCTGTGCATCTGCAAAGATGGCCTGAAATTAATTTTCTAAGCTCATCCCTGCTGTATTTTTTTCCTGTACCGACAATTTCCACGGCACTCATAATCAGCGCAGGCGTACAAAAACCGCATTGGACTGCCGCTTCTTCAATAAAAGCCTTTTGAATTAACGAAAGCTCTCCGTTTGGTGCTTTAAGCCCCTCAATTCACAGCGATTGCGCACTGTCCGGCCCGGGCCTGTATAAAACTCACTTATAGGAACAATCCGCTCTCCGTCAGGCCCTTCAAGGACAAGCTCTGCCTCAAGCGTCCACATTGTCGAGGCAGAATCTGCCGAAGTTGCACCGTTGCATATATTTCCGCCAATGGTTGCCACATTTCTAATCTGAGGTCCGCCTACCGTATCTACGGCTTCCCCAAGCATCGGAATATATTTTTGAATCAGCGAATCATTTGTAATATGTGAAAACACTGTCGCCGCACCGATTTTTATATCGCCGTCCTCTGTCATCGTCACGCCCTTGATTTCAGGAATATTGTGAATGGACACAAGACTGCAGCCTTCACGCTTTCAGCCTCATAAAACGACTGTATATCAAACATGAATTTCTATCTCCTTTCCGCATTTATGCCGCCTTTTTGGCGGCACTGCCAGGTCCTTTAACATTAAATCAGACCCGCTGCCTTAAATGCCGCTGTCAGACGCTGTGCTGTCATCGGCGTTACGTTCATATGCACACCGGTTGCATTCAAAATCGCATTTCTTATTGCCGGTGCAACAGGAATTGCCGGCGGCTCGCCAAGAGACTTATTGCCGTAAGGTCCCGTCGGGTCCTGAAGCTGGATAAATTCCACATGTAAATCCGGTACGTCCATTGCCGTCGGAATCTTATAATCCAAAAGATTATCATTGAGCACGCGCCCTGTCTTTTCATCCACAAGCAACTCCTCCGACAAACCGTAGCCAAGTCCCATACTCATGCCGCCCTGAACCTGTCCCGCTGCCAAATCCGGATTAATTAATACGCCCGAATCATGGACATTGACAAGTCTTCTCACATTGACAAGTCCAAGCGGCATATCCACCTCTATATCCACAAAACAGCAGCCGGAAGAAAATGTATTATCCTTGCAATGATTGGTGACCTCCGCAGTTATATGCTCGGATTTATCCAAAGAATAAAACGATGTTTCTGCCGCAACTGCCACATCAAACATCTCCGGTGCACCGCCGGCTACAACAACCTTGCTGTCTATAATATCGAGCATTTCCGCTTCAACAAGCTCATCCTCCGAAAGTCCAATCACACTGCGAAGACTGTCGGAGGCTTTTTTTACAGTCTCATAATGCACAGTCTTTGCCAAATCATCGTCTGCATGATTGAGCATATAGGCAGAATATTCCAAAATGCGTGTTTTTAAAAGATTGGCGCATTTTTTACATGCCATCCCCGAAACATAGGTTTGTCTTGATGCATAGGCGCCTGTATCAAACGGCGTTGTATCCGTATCCTGAGTTGAAACAACATAAACCTTATCAAGACGAATACCCGTTGTCTCGGCAGCCATCTGGCTAAATACCGTATCCGCACCCTGACCGATTTCTGTAGCCCCCATGCAAAGCTGCATCG
>CABUBX010000103.1 GCA_902489925.1 uncultured Lachnospiraceae bacterium
AGCAACCGCCGTCACTGTGGAAATCAAAGACGGCGGCATCAGCTATATCCGAATTACCGACAACGGTATTGGCATTGATAAAAGCGATATTCCGATTGCTTTTTACAGACATTCCACAAGTAAAATTAAATCTGTCGAGGATTTACTCGTTGTCTCATCGCTTGGCTTTCGCGGCGAAGCACTGTCAAGTATTGCAGCAGTTTCTCAGATTGAGCTTATGACAAAAACCACAGGTTCACTCATCGGAACCCGATACAAAATCGAGGGCGGTGAGGAAAAATCTATAGAAGATATCGGCTGTCCACAGGGAACAACCTTTATTGTAAGAAACCTTTTTTATAATACACCTGCGCGGCGGAAATTTTTAAAAACCGCGATGACCGAAGCCGGATATATCAGTGATTTGTTGCACCGGCTCGCCCTGTCACATCCCGAAATTTCTTTTAAATTTATTAATAACGGACAAATTAAACTGCACACAACAGGCAATATGCGGCTTAAAGATATCATTTATAATGTCTACGGCAGAGATATTACCGCAAATCTCCTTGAAGTCAGCGCAAAAGCCGGAAGCACCGACATCAGCGGCTTTATCGGGAAGCCATTGATATGCCGCGGCAACAGAGCTTATGAAAACTATTTTATTAACGGTCGCTATATACGAAGCGGTATTATTACAAAGGCTATTGAAGAAGCCTATAAAAACTTCATCATGGTTCACAAATATCCGCTGACTGTGCTTCATTTTAAGATAGATACTTCTTTAATTGATGTCAATGTCCATCCGACAAAAATGGAAATACGCTTTAACAATAATGAAGAAATTTACCGACTTGTTTATCATGCTATCCGTCAGGCACTTGAAGGACGTGAGCTGATTCCTCAAGTAGAAATTAACTCCGAAAAAAAAGCGCACAAGGAAAAACCGGAAGAAAAACAAAGGCCGTCTATCCCTGAGCCTTTTGAGAAAATGCGCCGGGCAGCTATGCTGCGCGAAGCACAAAATGAATATACACCGGCAAAATTAACCGCTCAAAAAGCACTGACACCAGCATCGACGCCAAACACTGAAACGAAAACAGCCGTCACTCCTTCCGTGACAGCAGAAACTAAAGTAGCCGCAGTGCCTGCTGCAACAACAGAAAATAAAACAGCCGCAGTGCCAAAAAAAACAGAGCAGCTTTCACTTTTCAAGTCGCCGCTGCTTTCACGCGAGGCACGGTCTTCGCATAAATTAATCGGACAAGTTTTTGATACCTATTGGATTGTGGAATATGACGGCAAAATGTTTATTATTGACCAGCATGCCGCCCACGAAAAAGTTCTTTATGAAAAAATCCTTGCCCGCTACAAAGCCTCAAATCCATCATCACAGCTGTTGGAACCGCCAATGATATTGTCCCTGTCTATGAAGGAGGAAACAGCCTTAAAAGAGCATATGGACAGTTTTACGGCGCTTGGATTTGAAATCGAGCCTTTTGGCGGAAGTGAATATGCCGTCAGAGCCGTACCAATGGATTTATATGGCTTTAAAGCAAAAGATATTATTGTAGAAATGATTGACCAAATCAGCTCAGAAATCGGACACTTAAATGATGATATGATTGCCGATAGGCTTGCAACCGCAGCTTGTAAGGCTGCCGTTAAGGGCAATCAGCAGTTGTCCTTTAAAGAAGCCGATACGCTGATTGAACTGCTTTTACAGGCAAAAAACCCTTATACATGCCCTCACGGACGTCCGACAATCATTTCTATGAGCAAGTATGAGCTTGAAAAAAAATTCAAGCGTATTCAATAAAAGGAGGCCACATGGAAAATGCTAAAAAGCCGTTAATTATACTTACGGGACCGACAGCCGTCGGTAAAACAGAGTTATCTATCAATCTTGCAAAAGCTGTCGGCGGTGAAATTATCTCTGCCGATTCTATGCAGGTTTACAAATATATGGATATCGGCACAGCCAAGATTGAAAAAGCACAGATGGCAGGCATCCCACATTTTCTTGTGGACGAGCTTATGCCGGACGAAGAATTTAATGTTGTTATTTTCCAAAAAAAAGCGAAAGCTTACATGGAGGAAATCTATAACCGCGGACATATTCCTATTTTAGTCGGAGGCACCGGCTTTTATATCCAGTCTGTCCTTTACGATATTGATTTTGAAGCCGAGGACAGTGATATGAGTTATCGACATATGCTTGAAGCCGAAGCCCAAAAAGAAAATGGTGCCCAAAGGCTTCATGCTGCACTTGCCGATGTTGATTTTGAGGCTGCCGATAAAATCCATGCCAATAACGTCAAAAAGGTTATCCGCGCACTTGAGTTTTATCATAAAACAGGGCAGAAGATTTCTGAGCATAATAAACAACAGCAGGAGAAAAAATCACCGTACAATTTTATGTATTTCGTGCTGGAACATGACCGTCAAATACTTTACACGCGCATTGAAGACCGAATCGATGCAATGCTCAAGGACGGATTAATCGATGAGGTTCAAAAGCTTCTCGATATGGGATATACAAAAAATCTTGTCTCCATGCAAGGGCTCGGCTATAAAGAAATTATTGATTATTTACAGGGGAAAACGAGCCTTGATGAGGCAATCTATATTTTAAAACGGGACACACGTCATTTTGCCAAACGCCAGCTGACATGGTTTCGCCGCGAAAAATGCGTATGCCGCGTTGAAAAGCAAAATTTTGAAAACGAAAAAACCGTTCTTGACTATATGCTTTTACAGTTAAAGAATGTCCATATTATATAATCATCTAAGGAGAGAAATCGTTATGAATTTAAAAAGCTACTACGAAAGTCTCGGTGTCAAACCCGAAGTCTTTGAATACTGTCAATCCATCGAAAGCCTGTTAAAGGACCGTTTCGACGAAATTGACGCCATTGCAGAACTTAATCAGCTAAAGGTTATCAAAGCTCTGCAGGATAATCACGTCAGCGATTATCATTTTAACAGCGGCACCGGTTACGGCTACAACGATGACGGCCGCGACACTTTAGAAAAAGTATACGCCAGCATCTTTCATACAGAGGATGCCCTTGTCCGTCCCCATATTACCTGCGGTACACATGCCCTAAGTACTGCTTTATCCGGTAATTTAAGACCGGGTGACGAGCTTTTGTCCCCTGTAGGAAAGCCCTACGATACACTTGAGGAAGTTATCGGCATTCGCCCGTCAAGAGGCTCTTTAGCTGAATATGGTGTAACCTACAGACAGGTCGATTTGCTTGATGACGGCAGTTTTGATTATGAAAATATTAAAAAGGCTATCAATGATAAGACAAAGCTCGTCACAATTCAGCGCTCTAAAGGCTATCAGACACGGCCGACACTTTCTGTCGGCAAAATCGGTGAGCTCATTGCTTTTATAAAGTCAATTAAGCCGGATGTTATTTGTATGGTTGATAACTGCTACGGAGAGTTTGTCGAAACCATTGAACCGACAGATGTGGGGGCTGACATGTGTGTCGGCTCATTAATTAAAAACCCGGGCGGCGGTCTTGCGCCAATCGGCGGCTATATTGTCGGTAAAAAAGAATGTATAGAAAATGCCGCCTGCCGCTTAACAACACCCGGACTTGGCAAAGAGGTCGGCGCCAGCCTTGGCGTCAACAGAAGCTTCTTTCAGGGACTTTTCCTCGCGCCTCAGGTCGTTGCAGGCGCTGTTAAAGGCGCAGTTTTTGCCGCAAATATTTATGAACGTCTCGGCTTTAAGGTTGTCCCTGACAGTACAGAAAGCCGTCATGATATCATTCAGGCTGTCGTTCTTGGCTCTGCCGAGGGTGTCATTGAATT
Source organism: uncultured Lachnospiraceae bacterium (assembly GCA_902489925.1). Lineage (GTDB taxonomy): Bacteria > Bacillota > Clostridia > Lachnospirales > Lachnospiraceae > Scybalocola_A. The sequence goes on from CABUBX010000103.1 coordinate 3,808, forward strand.
TTGTAAAGGTATTCAGGCCGCAGCACCTGTTGATGCCCATGTAACGCCTGAACCGTGGGCGATGCCGGGCTACGACAGCGAAGTCATTATGGCTGCCGGCGCTTTCATTCAGGGCTCATCCATCGAACTGTCCGCAGATGCACCGATTAAACCGCCGTATTCCGTATATTTTCAAGGCGGTATCACATGGTATCATTCAAAGCTCGGTATTGTTATGTCTCTTGAAAAGCTCTATGAGGCAGGTCTTGTAAAACTTTCAAAATAGGCCTGTGTCAAATAGTGTCGATATTTTCAAATCTATTTCGGTATACAATCAGCTTCTCCTGTGCTAAAATAAAAGCGTGTGCAGGAGAAGTTTTTATATTTTTACACTCATGGCTCTTTTAAGAAAGGAGTCATGTATGACAACCAATTCTAAATTACCAATCAAAAGTATGCCGGAGTCTGAGCGTCCCTATGAAAAATGTCAGAAACAAGGGGTAAAAGCGCTGTCTGACGCAGAACTTCTGGCCGTCATCATTAAAACCGGAACCAAAGATTTAAGAAGTACGGACCTCGCATTGAATGTTTTATCACTTTGTGACACTCATGGCGGTATCTCCGGTCTATGCCATTTATCCATTACCGATTTAGAAAAAATTAAAGGTATCGGGGAAGTTAAAGCCATTCAGCTTTTATGTGCGGCAGAGCTTGCCGTGCGCATTTCTGTCTCCGGGGCAAAGCAGCGGCTTTGTTTTAATTGCCCTGATACCATTGCGGCTTACTATATGGAGGAGATGCGCCATTACACACAGGAACACCTTATGCTCATGATGTTTGATACAAAAAACTGCCTTATACGTGACAGTCTTATATTTAAAGGCACGGTTAATTCTGCCGTTGTACAGCCGCGGGAAATTTTTATCGAAGCTTTGCGATATGAGGCTGTCAGTATTATTATCGTTCACAATCATCCAAGCGGTGACCCGACCCCAAGCAAGGAGGACATCCTTGTAACAAAAACACTTTATCAGGCCGGACGTTATATCGGCATCCGGCTTTTAGACCACCTGATTATCGGTGAACAAAAGTACGAATCCCTCGCGCGGTTTATATGTGAAGCTTAAAAACCCTCGATAGGTTTTTAAGAGAATGCACCAAATGATAATGTATTTGACATTTTCAACATTAATCGAATAAATTTGCGAGCTTAATTGACATTTTTTGCAAAATATTATATGATGTTAAAAGCTTTCTTTGTTTATTCGACCGTTTAATTTATCATTGGAGGTAAATCCCTATGGGTGAAGTATTTGTGATTACATCCGGAAAAGGCGGTGTCGGAAAAACGACCACATCGGCTAATATCGGCGCCGGTCTCGCGAAACTTGACAAGAAAGTGATTCTTATCGATACAGATATCGGTCTTAGAAATCTTGATGTTGTTATGGGGCTGGAAAACCGTATCGTCTATCATTTAGTCGATGTCATTGAAGGAAGATGCCGTCTTAAACAGGCTTTAATTCATGACCAGCGTTTTCCGAATTTATACTTGCTGCCATCGGCGCAGACAAAGGATAAAACGGCCGTCACACCAATGCAGATGAAAAAACTGACAGACCAACTAAAAGAAGACTACGATTATGTTCTTCTTGATTGTCCCGCAGGTATTGAACAGGGCTTTTTCAATGCCATTGCCGGTGCAGATAAGGCGATTATCGTCACAACACCTGAAATTTCTGCAATCAGAGATGCCGACAGAGTTTCAGGACTTCTTACAGCTCACGGCATTGACAACGTTTATATGATTGTCAATCGCCTCAGACCGGACCTTATACGCCGCGGCGATATGATGTCTGTAGAAGACGTTGTTGATATTCTCGGTCTTTCTTTGCTCGGCTTTGTTCCCGATGACAAACATGTTGTTATCTCAACCAACCACGGGGAACCGGTCATCGGACTTAAAACCCCTGCCGGTCAGGCCTACAGTGATATTTGCCAGCGAATTGCCGGTCATCAGCTTCCATTAGATACGGCAAAATTAAACAGGGGCTTTTTTCATCACATAAGCCGCCTTCTTAAAATAAGTTAAGGGGGCCTTTTGATGATATTTTCCCGTTTATTAAAAAAGAAATCCGGAAGCATCGCCAAAGAGCGCCTCGCTGCCGTGCTCGTGTCAGACAGAGCGCGCTGTTCACCGGATACACTTGCCAACATTCAGTGTGATATTTCCCATGCATTGGAAAAATATATGGAAATTAACTTAAAAACAATTGATTTTAAGTTAATTTCACATGAAAAAGAAGTACCTGTTTTAGTTGTTTATATTCCATTTAAGGAAATTATTGAGAAACCGACAAAACAACACCTTGATTGAGAGACCTATTCTTATTGCCGGTGAGTGCTATAAATAATTTTTTTCGTTAATTATTTATAAATATATTGCAAAACCTCACATTATTTTGTATATTATTAATATAGCATTTTTATCTTTAAAAGTGAGGAAGGTTTATATTAAAAAATGTTTGTCTACAACAAAACAGGAGGTATTAACCATGAATATTGGCTTAATTGCACATGATAACAAAAAGAAGCTTATGCAGAATTTCTGCATTGCCTACAGGGGCATCCTTGCAAAAAACGAGCTCTATGCCACAGGTACAACAGGGCGTTTAATTGAAGAAGTCACCAACTTAAATATCCATAAATTTTTAGCCGGACATTTAGGAGGCGAGCAACAGCTCTCGGCACAGATTGAGCATAATACAATTGACCTTGTTATTTTCTTGCGTGACCCGATTAATTCTAAGTCCCATGAACCAAACGTCCATGAAATTGTTCGCCTATGCGACCTTCACAATATTCCTATTGCGACAAACCTTGCTACGGCAGAGCTTCTGATTAAAGCCCTCGACAGAGGTGACCTTGAATGGCGTGAATTTTACAAATAAATTAACAATCCAAAAAAGAAAGATAAGAACATGAAAAAGAAAATTGTACTTACAGTCTGCACGACAGCCCTTTTACTGACCGGTTGCCGTGCAGATTCTGCGATGTTAATTGAATATTCGGACTTAAATATACTGAAAAGCTCAGATATCCTTGATTTAACAACAGCTGAGACCCTAGAGCCATACTCTGACGGTATTGCTGTTATTACATCAGATATTTTAAGTAATCCGGAAACAGTCTCACCGGAAACCTCCGAAGATTTATCGTCTGAGACTGAAACGGATACAGTAGAAACCGGGCAGACGACAGACGGTATATCAACAGAGCCTTCTGACACCACCATAGATTCTGCCGCCAATGCAGAACCTTCGTCGGCAATACCCGGACTTTTAGTCTGTACGACAACAAACGAAGTCCTTTACAACAATTTTCCGTATAAGGAAGTGGCACCGGCCAGCCTTACAAAGCTGATGACCGCACTTCTTGTCCTTGAACACGGCAATATGGACGACCTTGTAACACTTACTGCCGGGATGAATGCAGATATGATTCCGGGCGCTCAGGTCTGCGGTTTTGTTCCCGGTGACATCGTCAGTGTCAAAGAGCTTTTATACAGTATGCTTGTTTATTCCGGAAACGATGCCGCCAATGCACTCGCAATCCATATCAGCGGAAACGTACAAAACTTTGTGGCAATGATGAATGAGGAAGCTAACCGTATCGGTGCCGTCAATACACATTTTTCGAATCCAAGCGGTTTAGACATTTCCAATCATTATTCCAGTGCCTATGATTTGTATTTGATTTTTAATGAATGTCTGAAATATGACGATTTTAAAAATGCGGTTTGCAGCGGCAGCTATACAAATCATTACACGACAACCTCCGGAAATACAGCTTCCATTACTTATAATTCAACCAATCTTTACATGAACGGTACATATACAAGCCCCGACGGTATTACAGTTTACGGCGGCAAAACAGGAACAACAGATGAAGCCGGCGCCTGCCTTATTGCCTATTCAGCCGACGCGGCCGGCAACAAATACATTTCAGTTTCCCTTGGAAATAAAGACAAACCGGAATTGTATTCGCAAATGAATAAAATATTAGCAAAATTTCAGAAATAGTCATTGAATTTTTGGATATTTTATAATATAATTATTCTATCAACATGAATTCTATTTT
>CABUBX010000104.1 GCA_902489925.1 uncultured Lachnospiraceae bacterium
TTTATTGATGTGCATGGACATATTGACGGGCATTTTTACAGTGGTGAGCTGTCAGCCTGTCAGGGAATTACAACAACAATAGGCGGAAACTGCGGGCTGAGCCCTTTAGATATCGGGCAGTTTTTTGAAGAACAGACGGCCGGGGGATTCTATATCAATCAGGTTGAATTTATCGGACATTCGTTTACCTTGAGAAAAGCAGTGGGGCTTTATGATACTTTTGAAAAAGCAAGCCCGGCTCAGATTGAGCAGATGCTTGCCCTTGCACAAAAAGGGTTTGATGACGGTGCGTGCGGCATATCCTTTGGACTGGATTATTCACCGGGGGCGTCAATCGAAGAAATGCGGGCACTTTGTGCACTTGCAGTTAAAAATAACAAGCCGATGGCAGTACATACCCGGCTTTTTACGGATAATGACATGAATTCTCTTTATGAGATCCTGGCGGTTGCAAAAGCAACCGGTGTCAAAGTATTGATTTCACACTTTGTTTACCAATATGGCAACGGCAGTATGGAGGAGGCTTTGCAGATTGTTGATAAAGCAAGAAGTGAAGGACTGAATATTTGGATAGACAGCGGGATGTATACGGATTGGTCAACTTATGTCGGTACAGAAACTTATAGTGAGGAAGCCATCCGTGATAATGGTTATGTGTTTGGTGATTTTGTTGTGGCAACCGGAAAGTATACAGGTCAGCGAATGACAAGGCAGATTTATGAAGAACTTCGCGCCTGCTGCCCGGATGATTCTGTGATTTGTTTTACAGGAAAGCCTGAGGAGATTCATATGGCATTGATGGCGGACTACGCAATGCCATCGACAGACGCAGGCGGTTATGATGAAGGTGAGGGGCATCCGCAGATTGCCGGTACATATCCAAAGTTTTTTATTGATATGGTCAGAGAGAAAAAGTGTCTGACGGTTGAAGAAGCTGTTTTTAAGGCATCTTTGCTTCCGGCGCAGTTTTTTAAAATGGATAAAAAGGGTGTCATTGCATCCGGCATGGATGCAGATATTGTTGTGATGGACTTGGAAAAGCTGACAGACCATGCGGCATTTCCTCATCTTGGACGGCCTGACGGGAAACCGGAGGGCATTGACGAGGTTATCGTTGGCGGCGAGCCGGTGGTACATCACGGCCAATTTACAAAAATACGCCCGGGAAGGATTATCAAATGAAGGATTTAATAAAGGAAGAAAAGCCAGTGATACTGGAGTTGAAAAATGTTAAAAAGAGCTTCGGGGAGACCGGAGTATTAAATGGCATCAGTCTTTCAGTCAGGGAAGGCGATTTTGTGACGCTGCTTGGTTCATCGGGCTGCGGAAAGACGACAACGCTGAGAATTATTGCCGGTCTTGAGTCGCCGGATGAGGGTGAAGTTTTACTTGACGGTGTGCAGATGGGAAATATGGCGCCGGAAAAAAGAAATGTGAATACAGTATTTCAAAATTATGCACTTTTTCCGCATATGAGTGTTTATGACAATATCGCTTACGGCCTTAAAATCAAAAAGGTTGCCAAAGCAGAGATTAAAGAGCGGGTCACAAAGATGTTGGCTTTAGTCCAGCTGGAGGGCTTTGAAAAACGTATGCCGTCAGAGATGAGCGGCGGTCAGAAGCAGCGTGTAGCGATTGCAAGGGCATTGATTAATAATCCTAAAGTATTACTTCTGGATGAACCTTTAGGTGCCCTTGATTTGCAGCTGCGCCGTCAGATGCAGCATGAGCTTAAAAAGCTTCAGAAAAAGCTTGGTATTACGTTTATCTATATCACGCATGACCAAGAAGAAGCAATCAATATGTCGGATGTGATTGTCGTGATGAAGGATGGCGTGTTTGAACAGGCAGGAAGTCCGTCGGAAATATACGATTATCCAAAGACCAGCTATGTGGCAAGATTTGTCGGTTCGGCCAATATTTTGTCCGGAAAGGCTGTCCGCACAGAAGGTGACAATGTTGTTATAGAAAACGATTACGGATTGATGGCATGCAAAAAGGAAAGCTATACAATTCATGAGGGTGATATGCTCACCGTTGCTGTTCGGAGTGAAAATATCAGTGTGTGGCGCGAACAAAAATCAGCATATGCTATTCGCGGCACAATTACTGAAAAGAGCTTTGTCGGCGGGATGCTCAGAATTGTTGTGACACTTCCGAATCATACAGAAGTTATTGTCAGCCGTCATGGTATTAACTTTAATTACGATATCGGCGAAAATGTCTTTCTCGAGTGGAAAGCAGGCGCTGCCGTGCTTGTAGATATGGAGGGCCGAGATGAAAAAGAAGAATAAATGGTGGCTTTGTGTGGCGCCTCTTTATATCTTTACATTGCTTTTTGTTCTTGGACCGATGATTTATATGGTTGCGGTCAGTTTTGCGACAAATAATGGTGATGGCTATGGATTTACATGGCTGTTTACAACCGAGAACTTTAAAAAGATGCTGGACCCAGTCTATCTGGATTGCTTTTTACAGTCGTTTAAGCTCGCTTTTTCGACAACGCTGATTGTGATTGCCATCGGTTATCCGTTTGGCTATTTTATGGCAAAGCTTTCCGAGCGGGGCAAAAAGCTGATGATGTTTTTAATTATGGTACCGTTTTGGACAAGCTCTCTTATTCGTCTTTACGGATGGATTATTATTTTACAGGCGAAAGGTATATTTAACTCTGCCCTTATGGGACTTGGGATTATAGATGAGCCGCTGAAGATATTGTATTCGTATCCGGCGGTGCTTATCGGTATGGTGTATGCCCTGCTGCCTTTTATGATTCTTGCTGTATATTCAAGTGTTGAGAAGATGGACTGGTCACTTGTTGCAGCGGCGAGAGATTTGGGGGCGTCGCCTTTTAGGGCTTTTTTGACAGTGACATTAAAATTGACGCTTCCGGGACTTTTATCCGGTGTCATTTTGACTTTTGTGCCGTCGATGGGATTGTTCTTTATTGCTGATATTTTGGGCGGCAATAAAATTGTTCTCGTGGGAAGTCTGATTCAGGACCAGCTGACAAGAGGTAGCAACTGGCCGTTTGCGGCTGCATTGGCGGTTATTCTTACAATTATGACGAGTCTTATGATTTTTGTTTACCGAAAAGTCACTCATGTAAAGGATTTGGAGGGTATATTCCAATGAAGAAAAAGAAGTTTCAATTATCAAAAATATATCTTGCCGTCGTTATGCTGGTGACTTATTTGCCGATTGCCATGGTTGTCATTTTTTCGTTTAATGATTCAAAATTGACGGTCGGCTGGAAGGGCTTCACCTTGAAATGGTACGAGTCACTTTTTAATAACGGCGCTTTAATGGAAGCTTTGAGAAACAGTATCGTGCTGGGACTCATAAGCTGTGCGGCTGCGGCAGTCATCGGTACGCTTGGGGCTATTGGCATGGCGAGAGTCAATTATAAAAGCAAGGGCATGATGGAGTATTTATCAACGATTCCGATTATGGTTCCTGAAATTATTCTCGGTATGGTATTTATGGCGTTTTTTGCTTTGCTCGGGCTGCCCTTTGGTATGACAACACTTGTCATTGCCCACACCGCCTTTTGTATACCGTATGTGTTTATGATGGTTAAAGCAAGGCTTGTCGGAATTGATAAGTCATTGGAGGAGGCTGCGAGAGACCTTGGTGCATCTCCGAGCCGGATTTTTTTCGATATTACAATGCCGCTGATTATGCCGGCAGTTGCTTCCGGCTGTCTTTTAGCTTTTGCGATGTCCTTTGATGATGTTGTCATTAGTATTTTTGTCAACGGACCGAAGCTGTCAACATTGCCGATTAAGGTGTATACACAGTTAAAAACAGGTGTGACACCGGAAATCAACGCATTATGTACAATCATATTGGTTGTCGTTATTTTGATATTACTCTTGTCATCACTTTTTGAAAAGAGAAAAAAGAAGGCAAGGTAATGATATAAAATGTTCAGCGCCGGATGAGCGCAGAAGGGAGAAAAGATGAAAAAAAGAGTTATTGCTGCCGCAATGGCAGTCACAGCCGCTTTTTCTTTGGCAGCCTGCGGAAAGCAGATGAACACAAATCCTAATGGAGATACAGCACCTGCACAGTCACAGGAAGCCGGTGAACAGGGTGAATTGGTATTATTCACATGGGAAAATATGTTCCCACAGGAGGTTTTAGACGGTTTCACAGAAAAGACAGGGGTAAAAATTATTTACTCTAACTTTGACACAGATGAGACAATGCTTGAAAAACTTTCTCAGGCTGACGGCGGTGACTATGACCTTATTATTGCGGATGATTACATCATCGAACAGGCTGTAAAGGAAGGCCTTGTTCAGGAAATCGACAAAAATGCCGTAACAAATTTCGGTAATATTAATCCTTTATATCAGGGACAGTTTTATGACACAGAAGACAAGTATACAGTGCCTTATGGCGCAGGTATTCCTTTAATTGTTTATGACCCTGAACAGATTGATTTTGAAATTAAAGGCTATGCCGATTTGTGGAATCCGGCGCTTGAGGATAAGCTGGCATTGACAGCCAATTATCGTGTCATCAACGGTATCACATTGCTTTCTATGGGAAAATCCATGAATGAAACAGACCCTGCAGTGATTGCAGAAGCAGGCAAAAAGCTTCTTGAGCTTGCGCCGAATGTGCGTATGATTCAGGATGATAATACCCAGAATGCACTTCTAAACGGCGAGGCTGCTGTGGCATTTCTTTATACATCACAGGTGACACAGGTGCTTGCCGAAAATCCGGACCTTAAAGTTGTATATCCTGAGGAAGGCTTGGGCTTTGGCATTATGGCGGGATTTATTCCTAAAAATGCACCGAATGCAAAGGCTGCCAATGAATTTTTAAACTATATTCTTGAGCCTGAGGTATCCAAACAGTGCATAGAGTTTATCGGTTACTATAACACAAATAAGGCGGCAGACGGCATTGTAAATCCTGAGCTTGTCGTACCTGAAAATATAACAAAGGGCGAGATTGTTCAAAATGTTCCGGCAGAAGCCGATGAGGTTTATAATAAGAACTGGACAGAATTTAAAGCGGCCTGCGATTAATGAAAAGCAAGACGTATCGTATGTTAATACTGATTTTTAGATTCTGAATTTTAAAATAGAAATCTCCCATAGAAAACAAGACATGTTGTACTTGATTTTCTGTGGGAGATTTTGTTTTTTATTCTAAGACTGATTAGTGCCGGTATCAATGCTTCCTAAAGGCTCGCTTTCTCCCGGAACTGTATGAGTGCTTTCGTCGGTTTCAGAAACGGAAGGTGCAGGATTTGCAGTCATAGAGCCTGCCGGAATAATGTCTGCTTCATTCACCGGGGCGCCGTTTGGAAGGATAAGCTTGTAATAGTTTGTATCCTGAATCAGTGTTGTTGCCTGAAGCTTATAGCTGACGGCAGTTTTCATTGCATCAACATAAGTATCAATGTCATCCTGTGACATATTTACGCCGGCTGCCGGGGTAAATTCGCCGGTATAGCTGTTGTAAAAGCCCTTATCTGACTTCCAGCTTCTTGAGCAGAAAATAACAAATCCTTCGGAGTCAGACAAAATGTCCTGACCTGCGATGAGTCGTGAATCATAGTTTAATCCAAGTAAGTTTGAGACAGTCGGAAGTACATCGACCTGTCCGCATACCTTGTCAACAATGATTGGCTCAGTCATACTTGCAGACCAAATGATGAGTGAGTTTTTGTAAACATCAAAGTTCAGATTTTCTTCATTCAGACGCTTTGTATCTTCTGAATCACCGAATTTTTGTCCGGTAAGTTCCTCCAATACAGGAAGGTCAAAATAAGGAATATGGTCGGGCGCCATAACAATTAAAGTCTTGTCTGCGATTCCGGCGCTTTCAAGCTTGCTGACAAGTGTTGTAAGACCTTTTTCAAGCTCGAGGTTTGCAGCAACATAATCCTTTGTTGCCTGGGAATATGGCAAATCCTTGACAAGATCGGCATTTCTTACAGCCATGGAGTTTCCGCCGTCTGTGTAAGGCATATGTCCGCTGATTGTCAGGTAATAAATATTAAACGGCTGTCTGTTGACATATAAATCAAAGGTTTCGGTAATCATATATTCGTCAGACTGAGGCCATATATTATTTCCGTATTGATTTTTTTCAAGCTCAAGCTGTGCGCTGTCATTCCATTCATAGCCGAGTGCCGTGTGGGACTGGCGGCGTTCATAGACATCACCGTTAAAGTGATAGCCGATGGAGTTATAGCCGAGATTTGTCAGCTGGCTGCATAAGGTAAATGGCATACTTAACGGGTAAGTGCCGACAACACCCATTGTTCTTGGTTCTCCGTTTTTCGGATAAAGACCTAAAAGGTTCTGACATTCACCGTTTGATGTACTTGTATAGTGCAAAGGTGTATAAAAATTGTTAAATACAAAACCTTCATGTGTCAGCTTATATAAAGTCGGTGTCAGCTCTTTGTCAATCATATACCCCGAAAAACCTTCGGCTGTAATGAATATGACATTGTAGCCTTTAAACATGCCGGTGTACTTGTTTTTATTTGTCGGTGTAAGGCTTGAAAAATATTCATTCAGCCATTTTACGGATTCATTGCCGTTTGAGGCGCTTAACCCGTCAAAGTCCAAATCAAGTACGTTTGGCGAAGTGTCAATAACTGCGGCTTCGGACTCGTTTGAGTTCTCATCGGTTTCGCCGCCGGTTTGAGGGCTTTTTTGAAGGCTGCCCAGTTTGTCAAAATCGGCATCGTCGATAGATAAGTCACGGCTGACACCAAACATAGTATGTTTAATATCAAGGCGAAGCATCGTAATGAGACCGAGCTGTCGAACCTGTTCCTCAATTTCTGTATCGGTGTGGTAAAGCTCGGCAGGTTTTAAATCGCCGCCATAAGGAAGTCTTAGGGCAATTAATCCAAATACATGGAAGAAAACAATACCAAGCAGTGTCAGTACAGATAAGGCCGCCGGTTTTTGACCGAATTTAATACGTTTTCTCAATACTGTCAAAAGAAGAATCAGGGGAACAAACATCAGCAGAAGCCCGAAAATATTCATAAAAATACCTTTGAATATTGCCCCTGTATAATCGCCGAGTTTGTTGTTCATTGCCATAGAAAGTGAGCTTGCAATTTGATAGTATTGGGCCAGGACGGTTTTGCATATGATTTCAACACAGAAGATGAAGCCGAGAAAACCGGTTAAAACACAGCCGATAATACGGTTTGCGGTTTCCGGGAAAAAACTTGTGAGAAGGACACATACAAGACCTCCTGCAATGCTGAAAAACAGATAAATCGGTATGTATTTAATTCCAAGCTTCATGTATATGTGGAATGCCAACTCCATATAAAAAATTGCTGCCGGGAAAAATATAAGCGTACTAAATGCAGCGGCTGCCTTTGGGGCAGCAGGACGCTTTTCCTTTGCCAACATTTTTTCCGGTGTCAGTTCACGCTTGAGCCCAACGAAAAAGCGTTTTAAGTAAAAACCTAAAAAAAGGAAAAGAAATTTGAGTTTTTCTCCAAATCCCTCTTGATGCCGAATGTCTGAAAAAGCTATCTTTTTTCGGCGTTTTTTTACAGGACGGCGAATCGTGTCAGCGGAGGCTTGTCTTGTCCGGGTTTTGGACTCAGCCGCTTGTCTTGTCCGCTTGCGGACGCGCGTTGACGTTGCGGTTTATCGTATCCTGACGCTCTTGAGGCTGGCTGTCAGGCCTGTGCTTCTTTGACCGGACAGTGTTTTGGAAAATGTTTTCATCGCGTTTGTCACTCGTATGTGGTGATGGTCTGTCCGGCAAATCCAGAGTGAAGTGGAAAAGCCGGTCTTGTCGGGAGGAATCTTTATTTTCCATAATATTATCTCCTTGAATGATTAACAATTTTTATCAATTTTGTTAAAAAAAATTACATATTAGTATAATCCACGCAAATTAGAAG
>CABUBX010000105.1 GCA_902489925.1 uncultured Lachnospiraceae bacterium
TTGGGCAATTTTGAGCTAACAGGCAGTACAATTTTCAAGTAGCACAACGAGTTAAGTTAGTGATATTAAGCTTTAAAATACCGTTAAGCAAGCTCAAACCGTCAGAAGCAGCCGTTGCTCCCGCGTCAACTTTTCCGGCAAAGCCTCCGGCATGGGATTCACCCTTGACTTTTTCCAGACCATAAACTGCAAAAGCCTCCGGACTCGTTTTGTTATCAACCTTACCGCTTTGCATTGCCCCTGCAAAACCTCCGGCAAGCTTTCCTTCCACCTGCGGATAATCTCCGTTGCCCATAAAAGTTACCGTTGTATTTATATATTTTGGAATCAAATATGGCACTGCATTTAACAAGGAATCGACTTTTATAATATCCGGAAATGGCTTTAGGCTTCCATCTGTATTCTTATCAGCCAGTCCTGCCAGTCCTCCGGTATGAGAACGGCCGATAAATCCGCCCGCATAACTTGCCTTTGTTTCATCATGTTTTGCGACAACAGATTTTACATTTTCCACATGGGATGCTTTAACAACGGAAGCAACCGATTCTCCTATAAAACCTCCGGCTATAAAATCTTCTCCGTCTGTCAGCACTGCTGTTCCGTCAGAAAGAACCGTCAATCCGTTTTTAGCGCCGAATATTTTACAATTATTGATTGTAACGTAAACACCGTTTGCCAACGATAACACATTATTGAGCTTTACAAGCCCGAGTACATTCAAGCCACCGGCTGAAGCAAGGCTCGACGCTCCTGTTCTTCCGGCAAAGCCGCCCGAATAGTTGCCGGCCTGAATCTTATCAATACCTCTTATTTCTACAGTTTCGGCTGTTCCGCCAAGCATCAGACCACAAGCTCCGGCAGCATATTTTTCTGTAGCCGTCACTGTCCAATTTGTTCCATCAACAAAAATCTGTGATAACTTAAACGGTATAAACTCTCCGATTCCAATTGTTTGATTCAAAAGACCAATAACGTCTGCTGTCACAACACTTCCGGCAACACCTCCGGCATATCTAGTTGCTTTAACCTCATATAGCCCGGTAATTTTCCCACCGAAAGTAATTCCTTCATCTGCTTTATCCGTAATCTTTACGCCATCGCCCTGACCGATCATACCCCCGGCATAGTCCTCTGTGCTTTCAACAGTAAGCCCGGCTTTATCTCCCTGTACAACGCATCCATGAATTTCTGACGGTATCACACCCGCTAAAGTTAGAAGTGTAGTTTTTAAACTGTCCTTACCACTTGCCAGGACTTCTTTCAAAAGCTTAGAAACTGATTCAACTATGGTCGGCCGATTCACATTATTGCCGCCAAGTGTTGTACCAAAGCCTATCGTTGCTCTCCCGGAAAAGCCTCCGGCATATTTACATGCCTTAACCTTTAAAATTCCATTGACCGACGATTGGCTGCTGATACTATTGGCCATAGCGCCATTAAAACCGCCCGCATATAAATTAGCCGCATTAATCACAAGGCTCTGACCTTCTACTTTGCATCTTTCCTGACATGATTTTGCATCAAGATCATACAACGTAACACCTACACTGTTTAAAAGACCTTTGATAACACCATCAGTCTCCAAACCTGCAAAGCCACCGGCACCATTTTGTGCCTGCACCGATGTCAACCCAGAAACAGAAGAATCTGAAATATTTGTTCCTGTCTGGATTCCGACAAAACCGCCATTGTAATCCTGCGTTGCATTGCCGATCACACCATTCTTTAATGTCACATGACAATTTGCGATTACAGGCTTATAATATCCTATCGGGATCAGCTGGTCTAAGCTGAGATCATTTTTTAATAATATAGTTATCAAGTCCCCAAGTCCGACGGCCGGCACGATATTTAAAAGTATCGATAACGCTTTAATAGCCACCTTCAATATTTTCGATAGTCCATCGTATTTTTCTACACCATCAGTAAATCCGACAAAGCCTCCTGAAAGCCCCCGTGCACTGGTGACAGAAGCCTGAGTAACAGTACAGTTTTCTACGCGAACATCACCGACGATTCTACCTGCAAAACTTCCTGTTGCAAATAAATCCGGACTTTCCTGCTTTAATGTAAGAAGATCATGAATAACCTGTCCTAATTTCAAATCACCGATAATTGGTAAATCAAGGAGACCTTCAAGCAATCCGCCTAATACTCCGAGAAGCCCTTCTACAATAGAATCAACATTTCCATCCACCTGATCGGAAACATTATTCACACTCACCTCATCCAAATGAATATTCTTTACCACAACTGTCCCCGCAGAATGAAGCGTATCCTCATCCAGTTTATTGGAAATCGTTCCGAAAAATCCAATGCCGCTTGTAGTCTCCATGTTCAAAAGCCCTGTCTGCTCAACATGAATATTTTTAATTGTAGGTTGTCGATCAGCCTGCATATTCAGGCGTCCTTCTATCTTTCCTGAAAAATGAAGCGGTTCCCAAGGGGTGTCCTTTTTATCCGAATGTATACCATTTGCACTCAAATCTATATCACGGAATATGATATAATTGGCATCAGCTGTATATTTTAGTCCTCCATACAGACGCGCCAGTTCATCTTTTCCCATCGTTTTATAATCCGGAAGACCCTCGGCATTTACACCACAAAGTTTATTTTCTCCTCCCACAAGATTGCCCACGATGCCACCTAAACCCTCCAGCAGCGATCCTAAAAGTCCCGGATTTGAAACATCCAACCCGGCCAGATCATTAATTTTGCCTGGGTGGTGTTTATAGTAAGTGTATTCATTACCCTTTATTTTATCCATAACTTCCCTTGGGGGGATTAGACCATCCCAATGTGTCGTTGCACTCTGTTTTGCAACAGTTTGCAATCCAAGATCGGCATCTCCCGGATAATACGGAATATAATAAGGGTCCACCAAGGCACTTCCTATGACACTTGGTTTGTGAAAAATATATAATCTTGGTGTCACGAATATATCCTTACCAATCGCTCTAAGCTGAGTCTCATTTCCAATTAATATATAGGTTTCACCTGCAATATCATATGTCAGCTGCCCCGGCTGACTTCTTCCGGATGCCTCTTCTCCTTCCAGCCACTGAACACCGGGTACAACTGTCTCGGCTAAAAGCTCAGGCATCTGTTCTGTAAAAGACGGGCTTAATACATAATGATGCGTCTTACTGTAGGTTAGATATTCCTGCGCTTCCGCCTGACTTTTGTCTGTCGATGTCCCATCTTTATACAAAAGTTGTCCCACACCGACTTTTTCAGGAATCATATCATTTGACATGATTGGTTCCTTGGCAGAATTATCTGAGGCAACTAATTGCAGCTGATAATTATTGTAAATATAAACCGTATCTGTTTCCTGATTATATAAAACATCATCTTCAACAGGAGTTCCTGTAAAACTTCCGGTAAATCCTTCCGGCAAAGTCCATATATTTTCCGAAGATAAAGCAATTTCATTCATCAGCCTGTAGCTGGCATCCGCCGAATAAGTAATGGTTTTTCCTTCACTTACAAGCTCTGTACCTACACCAAACTGCGTTTCCTGCATATCGGATGACCGAACCGGTTCTCCTGTACCGATTGCCTGAAGCTGACGGAGATTATAGATTTTTATAATTCCGTTTTCATAAAGATCCGCACTGATTTGCTGTTCTTCCTGAAAAACCGACTCTGTCTCTTCTTGATATGCTGATTCTGTATCGCTTTCAAATAATGACTGATCCGAATACTGCACATCTGTTTCGGATAAATCATCTTTCGCCGTCTCATTCACGGTTTCTAACAGTTCCGCATACTCTGCAGCCAATTGCTCTTTTGTCTCATTTTCCGAGGGTTCAATAATTTCCCGAGCCGAAACTGTCAATGACTGAAAAGAAACCGTAAAAGCTAACACCCATGCAATGATTATTTTCCATGTTCTCCATTTCAATAATCCTTTATTTTTCTTATCCTTGACGTTCACAATTTCTGTCCCCCTCCTGTTCCAAAATCTCTTTTAATGAAATGCTGAAAAACTTTGTTTCTAATTTTTTCTGAATCTTCGCATAATATCTGCGTACCGCACAATAGTCAACGGCTCTCCTGCTGCAAAGAGCATCCTCCTCCAGGCATCGATTTATTTTTGTTGTATTCTCCATAATTCGTATAACATCACCCAATGTAATATCGCTTAATGTTTTGTTCAGCCGATAGCCTCCACGGGCACCCAAATCAGCAGAAATATATTCTGCTTTTTTTAGTTTCGAAAGCACCTTTTCCAAGTAGCCCTTTGGAATTCCCATTTCACTGGATATTTCCGTAGCCGATGCACGTTTTTTACATTGTCCTAGATACAACACAATTCTGATTGCATAATCTGTTGTCACATTAAGCTGCATAATCTCCCTCCTAAACCCTTTATGCAAATAAAAAAGCAGCTTTCCTGTGAAAGGAACCGCTGCATCATACTTTTCATAATTCTTCATAACATCGCTTTTGAGTGATCTTCCAACATTATAATACCTACCGGGTGGGTATTATATTTTTCTATATAACAAATGCCCACATAATTTCTTATGCAGGCATCTGGAAAGTATCGATTGCTAAATTCTCTCTCATGCTTTATCTAATTTCAAAGAGCATTATACCTCCCTATGAAAAATTTTGCAACCCCTATTTGCATTTATTTGACAGATAATTTATTTTTTCAACAGCTAAATGACATTAAATTCTTATTCAAGCCATAAATATTCGTAAGGTTCAAGGGTGATTTTATCTAAAAGCTCATAGTCCTTTCCGGTCAGCAAATCCTGAAGCTTTACCGGCAAACCAAACCAATTAATTTCAGAAGTATTCACACTTTGTTGCCTTTCAGTAAAGTTTGCAAGAACAAGCAGCTTATCTTCCCGATGAAATGCAAAGACCCCATGCTGACTCAGTTCAATTGGCATAGATTTTACGTTTGAAGCAAAGCTGGCATTATTCTTTCTAATCGCAATCATCTTTTTTAGGCTCTCAAAAATCATGCCCTCAACCGTTGAAAAATCATTGCGGCGTTTTGCCTTTTCCCAGTCCATGGCACCTCTGTGAAGCCATCTGGAGTCTTTCATCTCCTCGGGATTATTTTTATACTCATAGTTATTTTGTGTACCGATTTCATCACCGCTGTATAAGAGAGGAATACCGGTATAAGCAATAATGATACTGTGAAGCAGCAAAATACGGCGCAGTGCCAAGTTCATTTCCTGAAGGCTCTTTGTCTCGAAGGCTTTTTCAAGACCACACATCGAAGCCAATGTCCCACTGTTTCTCGCATCCAGTGTAACAGGATTAAATTCATACAGCTCTCCCCTTGAAAAGCTTCCCGGATATTTTCCTTCCATAAATTCAATCATAAACTGCTTATGTAAAAATGGGTCAAGACCAAGTGTTTTTAAAATATCCTCCTCAAATCCCCAGCCAATATCATCGTGACACCGGGCATAGTTTATCCACACACCGTCCTGTGGCGTACCGTAGTCTTTAAGCATCGACTTTGTCATCAGACGCACGTCCTTTGTGGCAAGACTGTTCCAAAGCAGCACCATCATCGAAGCATTGTACATGATATGACATTCCTTCTTGTCACCTGTACCGAAATATTTGACAATTTCATGAGGCTCAACAATCGCTTCTCCAAGGAAAATAACACTTGGGCAGACCTTCTTTATAATCATCTGCATCATACCGATAAGGGTATGCACCTGCGGCAGATTCATGCAATTTGTATGCAGCTGCTTCCACATATACGGAATCGCATCCAAACGAAATATGTCTATTCCTTTATTTGCCAAAGTCAAAAGCACCTCAACGATTTTGTTGAATACCTTCGGGTTGGCATAGTTCAAATCCCACTGAAACTCATAAAATCTTGTCATGACATATTTTCCGATTTCAGGATAGTATGTAAAATTCCCCGGCGCAACACCCGGGAATATTTCTGTCATCGTTTTTTCGTATTCTCTCGGAATTGTGTCATCATCGTACATAAAGTACATATTTTCATAGCCCGGCACATGATTGATACAATTTTGCGCCCATTGATGTTCTTTCGCCGTATGATTCAAGACAAAATCAATACATGTGCGAATGCCTCTTTCGCGCAGCAGACTGATGACACGCTCTAGCCGTTTCATCGTTCCGAACTTTTTATCGACTGCCAAATAATCAGAAACCGCATAACCGCCGTCATTCTCCCCGTCCCTGCTTTTTAAAAGCGGCATAAAATGCACATAAGTAATCCCCAGCTCACACAAATAGTCAATATGCTTTTCAAATCCTTCCAGATTCTTAGCAAACTTATCAATGTACAGCATCATCCCGACCATCTTTTGGGACATGTACCACCCGTTTCCAAGCGCATCTGACGCTTTCAAATGCAAAGGGCGCTCTTTTTGTGCCTTTGCAATAATTGACTGTAATTCCTCGTACCTTTCAGTATCCTTGCCATAAAGGCTTTCGTAATCGGCTTTTAGCATATCCATCGTTATTTCTCCTTCTCTCTGCTTTTATGTAATCCGGTTTGCATATATTTGATACTGCCACTATAGCGCAATAAAAAAAATATGTCAAGCGGTTTGCATATATTTGCACAATAAACCTTCGCTAACATATTTTCATTGTTTCATTTATATTATTTTGTTGACATTCGCTCTATTAAGCAGACATCAAATATATGCTTATCCGACACCGGACGTCCTTCAATCAAATCAATTAAAAGCATTGCTGCCCGCGCCCCCATCGCTTCAACGGGCTGACTTACAGTTGTCAGCGTCGGATTTAACAATTCCCCAAGCTTTAAGCCGTCAAAGGCAACAAGCCTAATATCTTCCGGCACTTTAATTTCTCTTTTTCGGCATATTTTCAAAAAATGTGCACCAATCAAATCACTGCTTGCAAAAACACCGTCTGTCATCGGATAGTCATTTAATAATTTTTCAATCACCGCATCATAGTTTTCTTCATCAAAACCACTCGGCGACATCTGTACACTTACAGTTTCCAACCCCGATGCTGTCATGACATCATCAAAGCCTTTATATCTGTCGTTTGAAATCATCTGAAGACTGTCATCGCCTATAATCATTGCCGGATGCCGACAGCCTTTTTCCAAAAGACATTTTGCCGCAAGCTGTCCGCCCTTATAGTTGTCCGAAGCAACATAAGGTATTCGCTCATTAAGCTTTCGCTCAAAGCTGACAACAGGTAAGGTAATATTGTCAAATGCTTCAAGCTGTGTTGTCTGACTTCCCAAAATAATGCCATCCACCTGGTCTGCCATTAAAAGGTCAAAATACCGCATTTCCTTTGCGTGATTTAAGTCCGAGTTGCATACAAGCACCTCATAACCGCATTGATAGGCTGTTTCCTCCACCGCCTTGCATACACGGCCGAAAAACTCCAAAGCAACGTTTGGGACAATCAAACCTATCATATTGCTTTTTTTCTGAAACAGCGCTCTCGCCGCCACATTCGGGTGATAATTTTTTTCTTTAATCACTTCATTCACGCGCTGTCTAAGTTCATCACTGATATAACCTTTATTATTAATAACTCTGGAAACTGTGGATACATTCACTCCAACTTCCCGGGCAATATCTTTTAAGGTTACCGCCATTATTTCTTCCTCTATTCTTTTTCTATTTCGGAACGAGATTGATTACACCAACCTCTACCGGATTGCCGATTCTCGGCACTCTCACATGATAAGCCAGTCCGCGGCTCACAATCT
>CABUBX010000106.1 GCA_902489925.1 uncultured Lachnospiraceae bacterium
ACTGGCAGGAAAAATTTATATTTTTTCAATTGTCTACTTGACGGGGTGCAGTTCATTTTTGACATAACAGCCCTATTTTTAAGAATTTCCAATGTTTTATGCGCGATGGTATACTTGAAGCAGAAGATAAAGATTATAAGTAATCGGAGGTTACAGCCATGAATGATAAGGTTATTATTACAGCAGCGCTGACAGGCGCAATGACACCAAAAGAATTAAATGAAAATATTCCGCTGACACCGGAGGAAATCGCGGCAGATGCTTATAAATGTTGGAAAGCCGGTGCGGCAATGGTACATATTCATGTGCGAGATGATAACGGCATCGGCGAAATGAATAAAGAAAAATTTGCCGAGGTTATACGTATTCTTCGCAGCTATGAAGACTGCGATGTTATTATTAACTGCACAACAGCCGGAGAAAAGGATGCACCGGATGAAAAACGTCTCGCTCATGTAAAAACACTGGACGGCATTGAGATGGCTTCCTATGATGCCGGCTCATTTAACTGGATGCCAGCAGGCGTTCATATGAACAGCCCGAAATTTTTGGAAGCGCTTGGCGATATTTGCCGTGAAAGGGACATTAAGCCGGAATATGAAATATTCGATACAGGTATGATGGGAATTGTTGATTACTTTGTCAGCAAGGGTAATTTGAAAACTCCTGGACAGTATTGCTTTGTGCTCGGCGTTAAAGGCGGCATGGATGCTACTGTAGAAAACCTCATGTTTTTAAAGAGCAAGCTTCCGCAGGGAAGTACATGGAGTGCTTTTGGCATTGGTAAAGACCATCTTCCGATAATGTATGCAACACTGGCAATGGGCGGACACATCAGAGTCGGCCTTGAGGACAATGTTTACTATAGTAAGGGTGTTAAGGCAACAAATGAAATGCTTGTAGAGAGAGCTGTAAGAGTTGTCAAAGAGTTTGGAAAGGAACCGGCAACACCTGCTGAGGCAAGACAGATTCTTGGCTTGAAGCCATTGAATAGATAGACATATGATTTGACGGCCTCGCGGACAAAGCCGTGAGGCCACCCCCCTCTATTTACGGACGCTTTGCATCGTGGTTTTGCATATAGGTGCGGAAAGCGTCAACAAAGACAGGAACAGAAATGTTAGGATTTTTCTTTTTCCAGATGAGATTCAGTGTAATGTAAGCGAAGTCATCTGAAAGCGGAATTGTAATTAATGAACCGACAGAGGATTTTAAATATTCAGGCATAATAAAAGCGCCTTCGTTAATGCTGACATGGAACATTGCTGTTTCGATATTTGGAATTTCATGAATAATATTATATTCGGCGCCGGCTCTTTTAAAAAGCTGGCGGTTAAAATCACTTGTAATCGGGTTGATTTCATCAGCAAAGTTGACCATCGGAAACCCGGAGAGTTCTTTTAGGGAAATGGATTCACGACCGGCATAAGGGTGGCATGGATGAACCACAGCAATCAAAGGGCTTTTCTTAATTGTCTCGCTCTCAAGTCCGATAAGATAGTTTTTGTCAACATGTGTGACTATGGCAAGGTCTGTGACATCATCATTTAATTGCTTTACAAGTGTCTCAAGACCGTCACAGGATAGCGAAAGCTTAATCTGAGGGTGACTGGCTGTAAAGCCAATGACAAAATCAGACAAAAAAGGCTGTGATGCTGTGCCGAGGCAGCCGATTTTTAACTCGCCTTTAAAAGAAGATGAAACTTCATGGATGAGTTTAACGGCATGGTTGTAGCGGGAAATAATTTCCTGTGCCTCGGATAAAAAAAGTTCACCGATGGATGTGAGATGAACATTGTGGGTGTCTCGTATAAAAAGCTGAGCGCCGAGTGTTTGCTCTAAATCATGGATGTGACGGCTGAGTGCCGGCTGCGTAAGGTAAAGCTGGTTAGCTGCTTTACTGTAATTAAGTAATGTTGCCAGCGTGATAAATTCATTGAGTCGGTTAATATCCAAAATATCAAATCCTTTCGTGTGGATGTATTTATTGAAAATTATTGTTCTGTAATAATAAAGGCGAACAATTATAAGTAATATATCATATTAATACAAAAAGTCAATGGATAAAAAAATAAAAACTAAAAATTCAAATAGGTATAGGAGATGTGAAAATGGCAGATTTACAGGTTTATCAGTATGATTCAACAAAGCTTCCTTATGATTCGAAAACATATACAACACCGGATTTTGGAGAGCTTTATAAAACACCGGAAAAGAATGAGCCGGGTGAATGGTCAATTAACAGCAAAATGAAGATGGTTGATTTAAGTCATCCTTGGGGAAACGACCAGCCGACATGGCCTGCAGGTGAGCAGCCTTATGTCAAACCGGTTCAATATATGGCTAAATATAATCGCCGTACACAATTGGCTTATGGTATGCCTGAGCATGTATCAACACAGTATGACGCACCGTCACATGTATGTCAGGAAAGTCCTTTTGTACATGAAGTGCCTTTGGAAAAGTTTATTGCACCGGCCGTTGTGTGGGATATTCCATGTAAGCCGATGGAGATGATTTCTCTTGAGCGTGTGAAGGAGGCTCAGGAAAAACTTCCGATGAAGCCGGGTGATTATTGTATTATCGTCACAGGATGGCATCGGCTTTACAGTGACTCTGACAGATATTTTTTGTGGAGTCCGGGACTTTCAAGAGAAGCTGCTCTTTATATCAGAGATGAGCTTGGTGCATCGGGCTTTGGTATTGATACTCAGGCGCTTGACCATCCGCTTTGTACATATATGGGCAATCACGGCCCGGGACCTTTAGTACCGCGTGTACTGGAATACGCAAAGCAGTTTGGCGTTGATGTCAATGATGAGGCTTATAGTTACTGGGAACCGGTTCATGAAGTATTTTTATCAAAAAATCTTCCGGGTTATGAAGACGTCGGAGGCGATGTAGACAAGGTTTTAGGCAAACGCTGTGTGATTTGTGCATTTCCGTCCCGCTGGTATATGGGTGACGGAAGCAAGGTGCGTATGGTTGCGTTTATTGATGAAGAAGAAATGAATGATGTACCGGATAGAGTTTATAAATACGGAACTTATTAATTCGAACAGATAAGGGGAATCCATGAAAAGTAAAATAACAGATTATGAAACAATAGTAAAATGTTTTAAAGACGGTCAGACAATTGCCATCGGCGGTCAGGCAAACCACGGCAGTCCGAATAAATTAATTCAGTGCCTTTTAGACAGCGGGGCAAAGCATCTGACAATTATTTCGATTGATTCCGGCGATGTAGATACGACAATAGGACGGCTTGTGCATGCGGGTGTTGTGGATAAAATGATTACCTCGCATATCGGCAAAAATACGGAGACTGTCGGCTTATAT
Source organism: uncultured Lachnospiraceae bacterium (assembly GCA_902489925.1). GTDB lineage: Bacteria > Bacillota > Clostridia > Lachnospirales > Lachnospiraceae > Scybalocola_A. The sequence goes on from CABUBX010000106.1 coordinate 3,340, forward strand.
GAGGCGGGAAAGATTGAAATTGAATTAAATCCTATGGGAACACTGACTGAACGTGTCCGCTGCGGCGGCGTAGGACTTGGCGGTGTTTTGACAAAGACCGGACTTGGAACGGTTGTGGCTGACCGCCGTCAAGTCATTACAGTGGATGGTGAAGATTATCTTTTAGAGCCGGCACTGCGGGTGGATGTTTCACTGACAAGAGGACGCTTTGTAGACCCTATCGGCAATATTGCTTATCATGGCACGGGCTGCAATTCAAATCCTATTTGGGCAATGGCCGGAGACATATCTATTGTCGAAGCAGATTTTTTAGTTGACTTAGGTGAAATTACAGACGATAATATTGTATCACCGTCACCTTTTGTAGATATGATTTTGGGACAGGAGGTGCGCTTCAAATGACAGTGAGAGAGATTATTGCCAGAAGGGCAGCAGCGTATTTTCATTCGGGAGATGTTGTCAATCTTGGTATCGGCATTCCGGGACTTTGCACAGCTTTTTCGGAACCGGGTGTTTTGTTTCAGACAGAAAACGGTTATTTAGGCACCGGTGAGACTGCAGAGGGCATTGAAAAAACAGAGAGCTACTGCAATGCTAGCGCAATGGAATTTGTGCCTGTCAGAGGCGGTTCGGCATTTAGTCATGCAATTTCTTTTGGTATGATTCGCGGAGGACGAGTCGATGCGACAGTGCTTGGAGGGCTTCAGGTTGCCCAAAATGGTGATTTAGCAAACTGGGCATCCCCGGGGCGTGCTTTTGGTATGGGCGGCGCGATGGATTTGGCGATTGGCGCTAAAAAGGTTATTGTAGCCATGGAATTGTGTACAAAAGACGGTAAACCGAAAATATTAAACAAATGCACATTTCCTTTAACGGGGCTGCGTTGTGTGGATTATATTGTTACAGAATATGGTGTAATCGAAGTGAGAAAAGACGGCCTTTGGCTGACAGAGATTGCACCGGGACATACACCTGAAGAAATTCAGGAACGTATTGAGCCAAAGCTTCATATAGATGAAAATCTTAGTTTAATGTACGAAGAATAATGGAGGGAAATTACATGTCAAAGAAAAATTCAGTCGTTGCTATTGCAAAAGAAGATAGTATTCAGGCAAGTGTGACAAAGGTTTTTGAGCTTTTAGGCGGCGTCACAAATATGATTAAAAAGGGAGAAACGGTTGTGCTTAAACCGAATGCAGGACACGCAGCACCGCCGGAAAGTGCTGTATGTACAAATCCTGAAACATTAAGAGCAGTCATTCGTGAAGTTAAAAAAGCTCAGCCATATCGTATTGTTGTTGCTGAATCTGCTGCAATCGGATGTGATACAATGGAGTGTTTTGAAGTTTCCGGTATGGCAAAGGTAGCCGAGGAGGAAGGTGTTGAGCTTTATGACATCAAGGCTGAAAAGGATTTGGTGAATGTGGCTGTCAGAGGATACCGCTCAAATATTAAAAAATGTAAACTTCCAAAGCTTTTACTTGAAGCAGACCATATTATTAACCTGCCGATTATGAAAGCACATGCTTCAATGGTATTTAGCTGTGCACTTAAAAATATTAAAGGTACAGTACAAGACGGTGTTCATCACACAATGCATCAGCAGAATCTGACAATGGCAATGATGGATGTATGGTGGGCAGTACGTCCGGATATTAATATTGTGGATGCGATTAATGTTGCCAGCGGCTACAGTCCTCACACACCGACACCATTGGAAGTTGGCGTCATTATGGGAAGCTATGACCCTGTAGCCCTTGATTTGATTGCATGTGATGTTGTCGGCATTGATACAGAAAAGGTCGATTATTTCCGCGCTGCTGAGGAAGCAGGTCTTGGAACAACTCACCGTGAAAATATTGAAATTGTTGGTGAAAAGGTCGAAGATGTTTACAAAAAAATGTGGATTCCGTACCTTGGCGATATGGCGACACGTTGGCCTGAATATGATATTCGCTGTGAAGGCGCATGTTCAAGCTGTCAGGCACTTTTGGCACTGAATATGGAGACATTAAAAGCGCTCGGCGAATATGAGAAGAACTCCGACACGACAGTGGTCGTAGGACCAAGAAATACATTGCCGGATAAACCGAAGGAAAAGATTATTCTTCACGGCAACTGTACAAAGAAATGGGCGGATAAGGGCTTATGGATTCCGGGATGCCCTCCGGGAGAACCGGCATTGTATATGTCGTTGACAGAGCATAAGGTTATCGACGGCGGTGTTGAAGGTGTGGTTGAAAACTATATTCGGCCGCGTATGGCAAAAGACCAGCCATTATGGAAAGCATATGTTACAGAAAAAGCAAAGGAATTTTACGCTGCACAGGAGAAAAAAGAAAATGGCATTTGAATATGTGGATGCACCTGCGGAGTTCAAACAATATTTAAAAGACATCTTTACAGATGAATTTATGCAAGCGGAGACAAACTTTAAAACATTTGACGGATTTCAGTTTTCAAGTGCGGTATTTGTCAACTGGAAATCAGATACCATGGTCTACAACAAAGAAGTCTTTGACCGTTTCGTTGGGGAAAGCACAAACTTTTCATCATGGGAAGAAATGGTATGTACCGCAGCTGACCGGGCAGCATCCAGTCTTCATACTCAAACGTTTGCAAACGATTTGCGTTGACTTTTTTGTGAAAATTGCATATAATTTTTACATAGAACGGCAGGTATATGATGTACCTGCCGTAAAGTGCGATAGACAGGCGGAATGACGAATGAAAGAAAATTTAAGAGATATTATAATTGAACATACAAAAAAATACCCGGCGATGGAAATCAGTGATATGGTAAAGCTTGTTTTTCAGAGTGAATTTGGCGGCGGACATATGATTTTAGATTCGTCAGACAGCTTGAGTAAGCTTTATAAGGAATATGAGGGACTGCCGCATGTCGGTAAGAAATGCCCGGTTTGTTACGATGCCATTGGCAACAATCTTGTGCGTCTTCATCTTGCAGGTATTGATGAACATGTACAGCTTGAAACAGTGAATCGTTTTTTTTTGAATACGGCATCAGAGGTGAACAGCGATGTTGGGTGCTTTGAGGAAAAGCTTGAGGTGCTTTATGGACTTTGTAAGGAAGGGCTTGTGCCTTTTTCGGAAGAAGAATTGATGACATACCTTGAAGTGTATAAAAAGCAGGGCTATCCGGCTGTGCACCATTCATCGGTATACAGAAAACAGTATCATCCGGCCTACCGTGTTGTCAGCAAAGATTATGTAAAATATATGGAAGTATTTGAGATGATTGACAAAAAACTCAGATATTCAGACAACGGTATTGTTGTTGCTATTGACGGGCGCTGCGGCAGCGGCAAAAGCTATCTTTCAAGACTGCTTGCCGGTGTTTATAAGTGCAGCGTCATCCACATGGATGATTTTTTTCTTCGTCCTGAGCAAAAGACGGAGGAACGTCTTGTCGAGGTTGGGGGCAATATTGATTATGAGCGCTTTAGTGATGAGGTATTGACACCGCTTATGGATAAGAAGCAAGTGTTTGAGTATCAGAGATATGACTGCGGACTCCAGCGATTGACAGAAAGTGTGAAGGTGTACCGCAAGCATTTGGTTATTGTGGAAGGCTCATATAGTTGTCATCCGTATTTCAGGGATAAATATGATTTGACAATTTTTCTTGATTTGGATGATGCAGTGCAAAAAGAAAGAATCTTAGAGCGCAATGGCGCTTATATGCTGTCGCGTTTTGTCAGTGAATGGATTCCGAAAGAAGATGCTTATTTTGAAAAATTTAAAGTGAAAGAAAATTGCCGGCTTGTGTTATAACGAGCCGGCTTTTTAATTGGTTAATATCTGCGGCGCGGCTGGGCGCAGCTTTCTCTTGTGGCAAGATGGAAAGGCAGACTTAGCTTCATCGGAAGATGATGTCCGCCCTCGATGCGGTCAATCAGAATTTTTGCAGCCATTTGCCCCATTTCTTCAATCGGAATATGGATTGTAGTCAGCATGGGACTGATGTACTGGGCAAGCTCGATATCGTCAATGCTGATTAAAGAGACATCTTTTGGCACACGCATGTTGTTTTCCTGTAAAGCTTTCATAACACCGATGGCGGTTGTGTCATTTGGGCAAAATATCGCAGTAAAATCCCGGGCGGTGTTTTTTAAAAGTTTCAAAGCGCCGTTATAGCCGCCCTCGGTATTTAAAGGGGTATTGATAATATATTCGCGTTTGATTGGAAGATGCTTTGCGGTGAGGGCGCTGCAGTAGCCTTCATATCTGTTTTCAAAGTGTGTTTCGCCGATGTAAGCGATTTTTGAGTGGCCTAGTATAACTCACTTTAATTGACAATCTGTTTGAATGTACTTTACTGTTATGGT
>CABUBX010000107.1 GCA_902489925.1 uncultured Lachnospiraceae bacterium
ATAAGCCTGCTCTTTTGTAAAACCGAGCACCTCAAACATCTTCTCCTGTACGTCGTCCTGGAAGATACGGACACTGCCGCCGCCAAGCTCTGTACCATTTAATACAATGTCATAAGCCTTTGCTCTGACACGGCCCGGTTCGCTGTCAAGATACTGTAAATCTTCTTCCATAGGCATCGTAAACGGATGGTGCATCGCTGTAAATCTGCCTTCCTCCTCAGACCACTCAAGCAGCGGAAATTCTGTAACCCAAAGGAAATTATATTCATTTTTATTTAAAAGACCGAGCTGATTTGCAAGCTCAACACGGAGTGCACCGAGGCTGTCATAAACAACCTTATTCTTATCTGCCGCAAACAGCAATAAGTCTCCGGCCTCACCGCCCATCTTTTCAACAAGCGCCTTTGTTTCTTCTTCTGAGAGGAACTTTGTAAATGAAGACTTAAGTGAGCCATCTTCACCAATCGCAATATAGGCAAGACCTTTTGCGCCATAGTCCTTGACGAAGGCTGTCAATGCGTCAATTTTCTTACGAGGCATATGTCCCTGTCCCTTTGCATTGATACCACGGACACTGCCACCGTTTTCAATCGCACCTGTAAACACACCAAAGCCGCAATTTCTCACAACGTCTGTCACATCGCAAAGTTCCATGCCAAAACGTGTGTCAGGCTTATCTGAGCCGAATCTGTCCATTGCCTCCTGCCATGTCATCCTCTGAATAGGCAGGGCAACATCCACATCTAAAATCTCTTTAAACACTCTTGCAATAAGACGCTCATTGACATCAAGCACATCATCCACATCGACAAAGGATAACTCCATATCCACCTGTGTAAATTCAGGCTGTCTGTCGGCACGCAAATCCTCATCGCGGAAGCACTTTGCAATCTGGAAATAACGGTCAAAGCCCGATACCATCAAAAGCTGCTTAAAAAGCTGCGGTGACTGCGGCAGTGCATAGAAATTTCCCGGATGAACACGGCTTGGCACAAGATAGTCTCTTGCACCTTCCGGCGTACTTTTCTGCAAGATAGGCGTCTCAATCTCAAGGAAGCCTTCTTCTGCAAGGAATTGACGAATCACCATAGCAATTTTGCTTCTGATAATAATATTGTTCTGTAAATCAGGACGTCTAAGGTCAAGATAGCGATATTTCAAGCGCAAATCTTCTTTTGTCTTGCTGTTTTCCTCAACAGGAAACGGCGGTGTCAGCGCTTCAGATAAAATTCTTAATTCTTCGGCACGGACTTCAATCTCACCTGTTGCCATGTTCTTATTTATACCGCCCTGTCTTAACTCAACCGTACCGACAATGGCAACAACAAACTCACTTCTGAGTCTGCCTGCTTTTGCAAAGCATTCTTCCGAAACCTGTCCTTCCTCAAAAATAACCTGTAAAAGTCCTGAACGGTCTCTCAAATCGACAAATACAAGACTTCCTTTATTTCTGTTTTTCTGAACCCAGCCCATCACTGTAACCTTCTGACCTGCATTTGCAGCAGAAAGCTCACCGCAGCGGTGACTGCGTTTTAAACCTTTCATTGACTCTGCCATAATACTGACTCCTTTATCTATATCCTTTGTAATTCATTATGCTAAAAAATATGAAGAAAGCGCATCAAGACTAACCTCTGTCTGCTCACCGTTTTCCATATTTTTAAGGCGAACCTTATTTTCCTCCAACTCGTTGCTGCCAATCATCACCGTATGCTTTGCGCCGATTTTGTTGGCATACTTCATCTGAGCCTTAGCACTTCTGTCCATATAATCTGTCTCGACAACAATCCCCTGTTTTCTCAAACCGTCAACAATTTTATAAGCTCTCGCTCTTGCTTCCTTTCCGAGAATACCGACATAAAGCTCAATCGCAGGCTCAGGCTCAAGCTCTACGCCTTCTTTATCGAGAAAATACAAAATACGCTCAATACCCATACCAAAGCCAACGGAAGCAATATCCTGCTTTTCGTCGATTTCGTGTACAAGATTATCATAACGGCCGCCGCCGCAAAGTGTGAAGCCTTCTGAGTTTACAAACTCAAATACTGTCTTTGTGTAATAATCAAGACCGCGCACAATGCCTGTGTCCACCTCGTATGGGATGCCCAATTCTTCAAGCAGCTGCTTTAATTCTTCAAAATGTTCGCGGCACTCGTCATCCAAATAATCAATAGTTCTCGGTGCATCCTTGACAATCTCTTTGCATGAAGGCACCTTACAGTCGATGACACGGAGAGGATTCTTTAACATACGCTCACGGCATGTCGGACAAAGCTTATCCTCATGCTGTTTTAAGTATGTCATCAGCGCTTCATTGTATGTCTTTCTGCAATTTTTACATCCGATACTGTTAATATGAAGCTTCGCGTCTCTAAGCCCCAGCCGGTGAATAAGCTCTGTGATAAGTGAAATCAGCTCAACCTCGGCAAGCGGACTTTTAGAGCCGACAAACTCGACGCCAAACTGGTGATGCTGGCGCAGACGTCCGCTCTGCGGCTGCTCATATCTGAAAGCCGGTGTCACATAAAACAATTTTTCAGGGCCTGACTGTGCATACATATTATTTTCAAGATAAGCGCGAATTGCACCTGCTGTGCCCTCCGGCTTTAATGTAATGCTTCTTCCGCCTTTGTCTTCAAAGGTATACATCTCTTTTTGTACAACGTCTGTTGTCTCACCGACACCACGCTGGAACAATACAGTATGTTCAAAAACCGGTGTAATCACTTCCTTAATATGATAGGCTTTGCAAAGCTCTCTTGCCATCGCTTCAATCAATGTACGCTTGTGCATGTTTTCGCCGTACCAGTCCTGAGTACCTTTCGGTCTTTGTGTAATCATAAGTTTATCTCCCTTTCTCTATAAAAATGCTGCCGCACAAAAGCTGCCGCGCAAATGCAGTGCCCCGTGCGGCAGCTCATTTAATTTTCGCCACTGCCTTTGTTTATTCTATCAATTATTATATTGTTTGTCCAGTAGAAATTGAAATTTCATCCCTGCCATATGTATACATGTAAACACAGTCTGACAATACCTCCTCCGGCCGCACCACCTCCTGATTTGCCGACACAACTATCCTCTGATAATTCACTGCCGATTTTCCGTCATCACGGGAAGGCACAAGCATCATCTCATGAATACTGCTCGGAAGCAAATAAAAGTCTGTGCCTCCCGAACAAAGATGTTCTGAAAATTCCTTTAAAACACCCGGATAAAATGCCGCTGTCGCCCCGTTTAGACGTAGGTTATTCGTCAGTATGTAAAGCGGCACATGCACCGAATCCCATCCAAGCGTTGTCTCACCCCGCTCAAGCATCTCCCCCAAGACATCCTCCGATGACTCAATCACCGGCGGAAACTTTGCCATCGTATTTCTCATGGCATGCTCGTACAGCGCCTCCTTTGTCACTGACCACTGTGACAGCAGACGGTCATCAATAAGCAGTGACGAGAGTCCTTCGCTTCCCTGAAAAAAGCGCACGCGAAACGTAAGCGCCAAATCCAGCTTCTTCACATACGGGCAGGATGACAGCATCACTTTATTGCGCTCATAATTCACTGCACGGATAAAAATATCCTCCTTTACCGCCTCAAAGTCTTTTAAATGGCCAAAAGGTACTGTGTACGGCTGATAAAGGCCGGCAAAAAAATCTCCCGCAAGTTTTTCCATGATTGTGTCTATGTCAGTTCCTAATCTATAACTTTCATAATACGGCCGGACAGGGATTGCCGGACTTAACGGGTAATCTTTTAAGTGAATCACAAGTGTATCTACTAAAACACCGTTATTTTTCATCTCAGAAACCATCTGAATACAATCTGTCTGTAAATTTTTAAGATACCCTTCAATATTGTCTTCTATGTATGCCGAAAATTGTGTATAATCCATCATAAACTTCCGCTTCTCCTTATTTTTATCATTTTACTGGGATTTTATTTAAGAATTCTTAATTTGATGCCTGCAATGAAAATGTCCTTAAACCTTTTCAGGCACGATTCTGACTCAGAAATTTTACGAAATGAAGAACAAGAACCGTTCTTATACTATAAATTATACAGGACGATGATGAAAAATCAATCATCATCGTCCTACAACTTTCGACATACCCCTATAATAAATTACCTACTGTATACCGGCAAGGGTGCGCACAACCTCGCCGCCAATCATCAGTCCTGCCACCGATGGTACAAAGGAAATGCTTCCTGCCGTATATCTTTTAGGATTTTGCCCTCTTTGTGTGTCCTCGGCAACCCCTTTATCCAAAGCGCATCGCTCATCTGCGTCCTTATGATGTGAAAGCGGCTGCTCTTTTGAATATAAAACCTTTAATTTTTTTATACCGCGCGCCCGACATTCTTTTCGCATCACCTTTGCCAGAGGGCACATTGATGTTTTAGAAATATCTGTAATCTCCAGCAGCTCAGGATGCAGCTTATTGCCGACACCCATACAGCTTATGACAGGAATCTCTCTTTCATAAGCATATTTTGCAATCAGAAGCTTTGCCGTCACTGTATCAATGGCATCCACAACATAGTCATACTGATTCCATTCAAAGCTGTCAATCGTCTGCTCACTGACAAATATTTTATATGTATTTACAGTAATTTCCCCGCAAATATCATGGATACGTTCCCGCATCACATCCACTTTCGGCCGTCCGACCGTTGATTTGAGCGCAATCACCTGACGGTTAATATTACTTGCACATACACTGTCGTCGTCCACAATGTCAATTGTCCCGACACCGCATCTTGCCAACGCCTCAATCACATGACCGCCGACACCTCCGACGCCGAAAACAATGACTCTCGCCTTATAGAGCTTTTCCATCGCCTGTGCACCAAGCATCAGCTCTGTCCTTGCAAATTCTTCTCTCACCAATGACTACCTCTTAAATCTTTCCGTAAGTTTCCCGATTGGCAACAAGACGCTCTATGCCGTCCTTGCGCCCAATCATCTCATCAATACGCTCAATATAATCCTTGACACTTTTTACATTTTCAATGCGCTCAATGCGGTTCTCGTCATGAATCACCATTTTGGTTGACGCCCCGGCACCGATTGCAAGAATACTTTGCTTCTCCTCCATAATAAGCATATTATAAAGGCCTTCCTTGCCCGGCTTTGCATAGCCCACATTCTCAAGATTGCCTGCAATATTTTTCTGACGGTACATATAATACGGCGCCATCCCCATGGAAGCAGCTGCCCTAAATCCTTCGGAAATCATCGCATTTGTCTCTGCTACACCGGTGCGCAGACGATATGTTTCTTCTTTATTAAGCGCTGCTGCACGCTTAATTGCCAGTGCATGTACAGTAAGGCTTTCCGGTTCAAGGCGGCGAATCGCCTCCGTCGTGCGGCAAAAATCTTCATATGTTTCCCCCGGAAGTCCCGCAATCAAATCCATATTAATATTATTAAAGCCGGCATCTCTTGCCATGGCATAGGCTTTGTAAACTTCGTCCACCGTGTGCCGGCGTCCGATGGCATCCAGCGTCTTTTGATTCATTGTCTGCGGATTAATTGAAATTCTGTCAATGCCGTGGGCCTTAATAACCTTTAACTTATCCGGTGTAATACTGTCCGGACGTCCGGCCTCAATCGTAATTTCTTTTGCCCTCTCAATATGAAAACACTGCTCAAGCTTTGTAAGCAGACCATCCATCTGCCGTGCCGTCAGCGAAGTCGGCGTGCCGCCGCCCATGTAAAAAGACAAAAGCTGCTTATCGGCAAAGCGCCCGGACATCACCTCAATTTCCCGAAACATGGCGCCAAGATAATCGTCCACCTGATTTTTCCATACCTTCAGCGGATATGAAGAAAAGGAACAGTAGGCGCATATTGTAGGACAAAACGGAATGCCCGCGTATAAGCTGTAGCTGTGCTTATAATCAATATTTTCAAGAATTTTCTTTTCATTTCTCGCAACCTGCGTACAAAGCCGATACTTCTCATCGGATATCTTAAAGGTTTCCTTAAAATACGCATACAAGTCTTCCTCTGACATACCCTTCTCCAAAAACTCCATTGCCGTTTTTGTGGGGCGAATCCCCGTCAGTGTTCCCCATGGCAACGTATGTCCCTGAGACTCACACAGCAATTTGTAAACAAGTCTTTTAAGCTGGTCTCTTGACCATTTTTGCTCATCGCGCCCAGAGACTGTTCTTCCGGATGTCACAAGGGTGCCGTTTTCAAAAAACTCGCAGAAAATCTCTGTGCCAAACGGCGCCTCCTCTGTCACCTGTTCAAAGCATATATTCAAAAAATAATCCGTGGTTTTTACATCTGCCACGGATATTTTCTCACCCGGAAAAAAAGCCATCAAAAGCGCTCTCACATCATTTTCAAACTTTGGAATATTTATCTTTAACTGAATCATCTTTTGCCCCGCTTACAAAAATGGATTATACTTTTTCTCATAGCCGATAGTCGTTGACGGGCCGTGTCCCGGAAGTGCCTCCACATCCTCCGAAAGCACAAACAGTCTGTCCCTGATTGAGCGAATCAATGTGCCCATGCTGCCCGTCGGTAAGTCTGTCCTTCCGACAGAAGCCTGAAAAAGTGTATCTCCGCAAAGCAATTTATTAACCTGAGGCATAAAAAAGCATACGCCGCCCTTTGTATGTCCCGGCGTAAAAATCACTTCAAAGAGCATACCGCCAAAAACAAGCTCAGCCTTATCCTTAAAAACTTCATCCGGCACAACGCTGACTCTTGCCCCAATCATCTCGCAGCCGTTTAAATACGGTTCTTCCATAACCTCTTTTTCATCTTCGTGTACATAAGACTTGATGCCGTAACGCTTTGTCACCTCCGGCACCGCCATCATATGGTCAAAATGACCGTGGGTTAAGAGGACAGCCACCGGTTTTATGCCATGACTGTCAATATAACGGCACAATCTGTCCGCCTCACCCGCCGGGTCAACAATGACTGTCTCCTTTGTATCTTCATTTGTAATTAAATAACAATTCGTCTGTACCATACCAAGTACAATAGAGTGGATTGAAATTTCCATCAAATATTAACCTCTCGTTCTTTCAACATCATAAACACAATCTAAAGAGCGCAGCTTATCAATAATTTTTCCGAGCTCGTGGCGCCCCTTTACCTCAAAACATACATTAATTGTTGCCTTGCCATTCTTTCCGACACGGCTGGACATTGCCGTTACATTGATTTCTTTTTCTGTAAAGACTTTTGCAACCTCCACAAGAACACCGACTCTGTCACAGACATACACATTAATTTCCGCCTTAAATACTGTATCCGCGGAAACACTGCCCTCCTGCCACTCGGCATCAATCAGGCGGTTTCTGTCAAGCTCTGAAATATTCATCACATTAATACAATCCGTCCGGTGAATGGATATGCCGCGGCCTCTTGTCACAAAACCGACAATCTCATCGCCCGGCACCGGGCTGCAGCACTTAGAAAAACGAACCGCAACATCATGAATGCCCTTAACGATAATGGCACTGTGGCTTTTTGCTGCCGCTTTTGACT
>CABUBX010000108.1 GCA_902489925.1 uncultured Lachnospiraceae bacterium
TCGGTTCGCGCCGGTCAAAGTAAATGTCTGCTTCGCAGCCGCTTCCTTTGACCTTTTTGCGCTGCAAACCAAAATTTTGTTATTCCTTTTTGGTATAAGCGTCGAAAAAAGCGTCATTTCATCATTTTGCAAATCTATGCTATTCTAAGAATAAGTAAATAGATTTAGGAGGTTTTAAGGTATGAATAGAGAAGTGGTTATTGTTGCATACGGGCGTTCAGCGGTATGCCGTTCACGAAAAGGCGCATTTGCAGGAACACATCCGATTGAATATTCCGCGCAGGTATTAAAAGGTGTACTTGAAAAAATTCCGCAGTTAGACAGGGCAGATATTGAGGATGTCATTATGGGCTGTGCGGTACAGCACAATACAACCTCAATGAATATTGCAAAGAGTGTTGCTGTAAGAGCCGGACTTCCAGAATGTGTAGCGGGGCATACAATTAACCGGTTTTGTTCTTCGGGGCTTCAGGCCATTGCAACAGCGGCGAATGCGATTGCGGCAGGACAGGGTGATGTGATTGTTGCCGGCGGTGTGGAAAGCATGACAGATACATTTGCACCATATCCTGTTGAATATCAGGATGCATGGCTGAACGAACATGCACCGGGGGCTTATATGCCTATGGGAATTACTGCTGAAAATATTGTTAAAAAATATGGTCTTACCCGTGAAGAAATGGACAAAATGGCTTATGAATCTAATATGAAGGCAGCCAAAGCCCAGAGCGAAGGCAAGCTTGCACCTTCAATTATTCCTGTGACAGCGACAGATTCAGAAGGCAATGAGCGTGTTGTTATCGAAGATGAAGGTATCCGTCCGAATACAACAATGGAGGCTCTCGCAGAGCTTAAACCTTGCTTTATTCCTGAAATAGGAACGGTGACAGCAGCAACATCTTCACAGACATCAGATGCAGCGGCATTTGTTGTTGTTATGGCGGAAGAAAAGGCAAAGGCACTGGGAATTAAGCCAATCGCGAAAATGGTATCCTTTGGTGTGGCCGGCTGTGATTCGACTATGATGGGACTGGGACCGATTTATGCTGTGCCTAAGGCAATGCAGCGCGCGGGACTTACAGTGGACGATATGGACGTTATCGAATTAAATGAGGCTTTTGCGGCTCAGGCAATTCCGTGTATAAGAACACTTAAAATGAATCCGGAAAAAGTAAATCCTTACGGCGGTGCAATGGCTCTGGGACATCCTATGGGTGCAACAGGCGCATTTTTGACATGTAAGGCTCTGGACTATCTTCAGGACAATAACGGAAAATACGGACTTGTAACAATGTGTATCGGCGGCGGTATGGGCGCTGCTGCGGTATTTGAGCGTTTATAAGGAGGAAATGTCATGAAAGTAGAAGATATTAAAAAAGCCGCTTCAGTCGGTGGCGGTGTGATTGGTTCAAGCTGGACACTATTATTTGCAATGAAGGGTATTGAGGTATGTCAATACGATATTAATGATGAGCAGATTGAAAACTGCAAAAAAAATATTGAGAGAAATATTGCTGCACTTGTTGAGTTTGGGGCAATCAAGGAAGAAGATATCGAAAAAATCCATGAAAGAATCAGCTATACAACAAAGATTTCAGAGGCTGTTGACGGTGTGCAGTTTATTCAGGAAAATGGTCCTGAACGTCTGAACTTAAAGCAGAGTATTCTTGCTGAAATTGAAGCCTATGCACCGTGTGAGGCTATTTATGCAAGCAGCTCATCGGGACTTTTAATTTCTGATATTACAGCGCAGGCAAAATATCAAAACCGCTGTGTCGGCGGACATCCTTATAATCCGCCGCATCTTATTCCGCTTGTGGAAATTACATACGGTGAGCATACAGATATGGAAAATGTAGAGCTTGCAAAGGCGTTTTATCAGTCTATCGGCAAAGAAGCTGTTATTTTAAATAAAGAATGTCCGGGATATATTGCAAATCGTCTTCAGCTCGCTGTCTACCGGGAAATGATAGACCTTGTCATGCGCGGCATATGTACGGCTGAGGATGCGGATAAAGCGCTTGTCTATGGACCGGGTATCCGTTGGGCAATTTTCGGACACAATATGATTATGCAGCTTGGAAATCCGGGCGGATTAAAAGGCATGATGGCAATGCTTGGCACGGGCGGCGATGCATGGCTTGCCGATATGGCTGACTGGAAGCATATGCCGAATGAGACATACGGTGAAATTGCTCAGGCATCGGTGGATGAGATGATGAAAAATTTCCCTGACGAAATCGGACATACAAATCCTGAGATTGCAAAATATAGAGATAAAATGCTTATTGAGATTTTAAAGCTTCATAAAAAGTTGTAATAAGGGGACATTATTTATGGGAATAGTTGATAACAAGGTCATAGTAGTGACCGGCGCCAATTCAGGTATCGGTAAGGAAACAGCGCTTGTTTTGGCTTCGGAGGGGGCAAAGGTTGTGCTGGCGGCCAGACGTCTTGATAAGCTTGAAGAAGTCGCATTTGAAATTCGTCAAAAAGGCGGAGAGGCTCATTGCGTCAGCGGCGATGTCAGTGTAAAGGAAGATTGCGAGCGGATTATCGGTGAGGCGTTGGAAAAATACGGACGGGTGGATGTGCTTGTCAACAATGCCGGTATGGGTGATAAGCAGATTCCGATTACACGCTGCAGCGACGATTGGTGGCATGAAATATGTGCGGTTAATCAGGATTCTGTGTTTTATATGACAAGGGCTGCTCTGATTCCGATGGAAATGCAGGGTGAAGGCTCGATTGTCAATATATCTTCAATCGGCGGAGTATATGCCAATGCCGGCATTGCCTATAGTGCAGCTAAAGCTGCCGTTGTTGCAATGACAAAAAATGTAGCGATTCAGTTTGCGGGGAAAGGCATACGATGCAATGCGGTTTGCCCGGGACCGACAATCACACCGCTGCTTTCAAAGGATGCCTGTGCAGATTTTGACCAGGAATTTGTTAAAATCTGCAATGAGCATATTTGCCGGAGTGTGCCTAAAGCAGAGGCTGTCGAACAGGCGAATGCAATATTGTTTTTTGCCAGTGATTTATCAAAGGCAATAACCGGTCAGGCGCTCGTTGTTGACTATGGCTGTAACCTATAAAAAAGTTAAATAAAGGGCTCAAAGATTTTGGTTGGTGCGCGTTAAAATGCTCACTTACACAAAATCTTTGAGCCCTTTATTTTGAAATTTTGGATTTTATGAGAAGATGGCACGAGGATTGTCAGTCAGAAGTTTTTCTATGGCACTCTCTGACATACCGCGTTTTTTAAGTCCGGGCAGGACTTTCGCACCGATGGTTCGGATATTGGCGTCTTTGAGTGCTTCCTGCATAAATGGTGTCATGACAATCGGACGTCCAAGATTGACATTGACGGAGTCGTGACCGAGAAGGATTTTATCGCCATAGCCTTTGTCGACAAGCGCTTTGATGACATCCATACGCTGTTCGTCGGTCGGTGTGTGGAAAAGTTCTCCCTGAAGTCCGAAACGGTCTAAGTTTACATAAACGCCTTTTTTTAACACTTCTTCGTGATATGCAATATTTGTGCTTCCGCACATATGGCCGATTGCTATTTTGTCAGGTGAGGCGCCGTTGGAAATTAAGAGGTCAGCCTGCTCAGGTTCCATAGTGCCTTGTTGTGTATGTGTGATGATGACGACACCGGTATCACGCTGTACACGTGCCGCAGCTTTAAAGAAATGTTCCTCCATTGGGGTGATTTCATTAAGACTGCTGGCAAGTTTAATGACACCTGCTTTAATATCTGTGCCTTCTATACCTTTTGTGACTTCTGTAAGCATGAGCTCATAGATTTCTTGCTCGATATCGGCGAAGCCTTTTCTGAAATTCCAATAGGCATAAGAGCTTTCGGCTTGAAAATAATAGCCTGTAGAGCAGATAATATTCATGCCTGTCATATCAGATATTTTCTTTAAAAAGCGAACGTTTCGTCCACATTCATTTGTTGTGGCGTCCACAAGTGTTTCAATGCCGTAGGCACGGGCATCTTTGACTGCCTGAATACATGCGTCAGTATAAGCTTCTTCGTTAAAACCGCCAAGTGTTGCATCGCCCTGAAAACCGCAGTAACCAAAAAGAAAATGCTCATGCATCAATGTGCGTCCAAGCTGATTTGAAGCTTTGGATTCCGATACACAATTAACAAACTTCATTGTTATACCTCCAATAAAATAGAATATAAATTGATTTCGGTGATTAATTTAAGTATAATTGTTTTTTGTGTGCGCGGCAATAAACAAGATAAAAGTGCCTTTGACGATTTTGCATAAGGCTATGCAAGAACTGAATTTTAAAGAAATTTAATGTTTTGGCATTGGAAAAACGGCTATGCATTTCCTGCATAATTATCGGCTCTAAACGGCATTTCCAATGAAATGGCGGTTTTGTTATACTTTTAACATAGAAACGCATACAGACTGAATTGAGGGAGGTCAAAGCGTGCGGTAAAGAGGAGGAAAGCCATTGCCAAAGTAGGAGGAGAAAATGAATAAAAATAAAGTGAGTTATAATTTTGGCGCAAAAGGCTGGAGTATTATCGGGTTTGAAGTGATATTCCTGTTTTTTATGACGGGAATGACAGCAGACGGTTTAAATATTATTGTGCCGTCTGTGGCTGCTTTCAGAGGTTGGAATCCGGATGTTGTTTTGTCCATTTCAACCCCTGCAAGCATTATAGCCTTACTGCTTGTTGTGTTTTGGGGACAGTTTATTGAAAAATAGGGGCTTAAAAAGGTTACGGTCGTTACAATGTTTCTTGCATCCATTTCAATGATTGCCTATGGTAATTCAACAAGTATTGCGATGTATGCGGTAACACTTGTATTAATGGTAACATTTGTTAATGCATTTTCAATCACATGTGGTTTTGCTATATGTACAAACTGGTTCCCAACAAAAAAGGGCATTGTCATGGGATTGACAACAATCGGTATGAACCTTGCCAGTGCGCTGATTAGTATTATATTAAACACACTGACACAGATGTTTAATATTGCTATTGCTATTTCAATCATGGGCGGTGTCATTGCAGTTGTTGCAGTTTTAGTTATGTTATTTGTTCAGGATACTCCGGAAAAAGCAGGATGCCTGCCGGACAATGACCATGAAATTGCAGCAATGATTCATAAAGAAGAAGCGGAAGCTTCAAAGAAAGAAAAAATTTCTTATCGCCGTTCATTAAAAGATATCCGGGTATGGGTGCTCGGTGCTGCTTACGGCTTATTCGGACTTGCGACAGTCGGCATTATGTCACAGCTCGTTTCATTTTTTATTGAAGCGAGAAGCTTTGACTTAAATACAGCGATTTATACAGTAACTGTTGCCGCAGTCATCGGTATGGTTGGCTCATGGCTCTGGGGTGTGGTTGACCAGAAAGTCGGAACAAAGCTTGCTTCTATTTTGTTTGGTGTTTGGTATTTTATCGGTATTGCATTCCTTGTAGTACCAAATAATATTTGTATGTACATAGGTATCTTTATGCTGGGATTCGCAATCGGCGGAAACGGTAACTTTGCGCCGTCTATGGCAAGCTTCGTATTCGGACGCCGTGACTTTGCAGTATCTTATAGCTGTATGAACATGATTGTCGGTGTTGTGCGTTCATGTTCATTCCTTGTACTTGCCGTACTTCGTTCGGCATTCTCAGGCTACACAGTACCATATATGGTATTTGCGGTTATGTGCCTGATTGCTTCTGCATTAATCGCAGTTACAAAATGCAAAGATGCTTACGCAGAAGATTAAATGAAAATTTGGCTTTAAAGCTTATAAATCCTCTTTACAAACGGCAGCCGAAAAGCTGCCGTTTTACTGTTTTACTGTTTGCAGGTTTGCGGTAAGACGAAGAACTTAAAAAAAGAGATGGGTTGATTTCAAGAGCAAAACCATTTGTAGGTTTGCGGTAAGACGAAGAACCTAAAAAAAGAGGTTGGCATGTTTCAAGAGCAAACCATTTGTAGGTTTGCGATAAGACGAAGAACCTAAAAAAAGAGATGGGTTGGTTTCAAGAGCAAAACCATTTGTAGGTTTTGCGATGAAACCAACCCATCTCTTTTTCCCCATTTATTTCTGAGGATTTGGACGGTATGGTTTTACCGGTTTTACAGCGAATGGATTTTCTTCGCCTGTTTCTTCAAGATGCTTAAACCATGCAGCAGCCTTTGGTGCGAGAGAACTCCAAGATTCAGCTGTCTGAGGTTTTTGCATATCTGTAGTAGCGTAACGGTAATCGTTGATGCGGCTGATGTATTTTTCGTCCTGCTGGGCGGAATTTTCATCACCGAGCTCACCGGCAGCAATACGAAGCAATGAAGCGTACTGTTCGCTTACTGTGTGAAGCTTTAAGTCATCAACAAAAAGTTTTCTTAAAGGACGTTTTGCCAGATTTGACATAATTGTACGGTTTTCATAGGACATTAATTTCCACATACGGGCAATTTCCCATGCACGTTCTACGGCCTTTCCCTTTGGAACAACCTCGCTTACCATACCAAAGTCAAGCATATCTTTTGCTGTAAACTGGCGTGTTGTCATCATGTAGTAATTTCCGCGCTTTGTACCCATATAATGCTGGCACATCAGTCCCATGGCATCGCCCGGCACAAGACCGCCCTGAGCGTGAGGCACTTCCATAACTGTATCCTCTGTACAGATGGTTACGTCACTGAGCATTGCTGAATCCCAGTGAAAGCCGGGGCCCGGAATCGCACCGATTGTAGGTACATCAATATCAAAAACCATGTTTTTGATTAAATTTGTGTCATCGAAGTACTGGTGCTGGAATCTTTCCTTTGGAAGCTCGGAATATGTTTCCCAGCCGTTGGGGTCTGATTCAATCATCCAAGTATCACCGATATGAGTAAAGATGATAATTTCGTTTTTGTAGTCAAGAGAAAGGACTCTTGTAAGCTGACTGATTGCACGGTGGGACATACCGCTGTGGTGCATTGGGCCATCGTTTGTTTTCCATGTAACCTGCAAAATTCCGTCCTCTCTGTAAAGGTCGGCAAAGTCTTTAAACCATTCTTTGTATTCTTCAAGTTCAGGCAGCTTGACGTAAGGTGCCATAGGTTTGTTATTTTCGGACATATAAATACCCTCCTGTAATATTTGATGATAAATTGATTATACAAGACAGGGTTTGCCCTTGTGAAATGCCGTTTGCATAATGGTTTATGCAAAATATGAATAAACGCGGCTGTTATGTTTTTTGATATGATCCCTTCTAGGTAGACAAGTGAAATAATAAAAACTTGTTACCTGG
>CABUBX010000109.1 GCA_902489925.1 uncultured Lachnospiraceae bacterium
TTTAAAATATCTGTCAGACTTCCCATCTTTTTAATCTGACCCATGGACTTTAAAAAGTCATCATAGCCAAATTCAGCTTTTTTAATCTTGCGGCTTAAATTCGCGGCTTCGTCTTTGTCGATGGCGGCCTCTGCCTTTTCAATCAACGAAAGAACATCGCCCATGCCAAGGATTCTTGAAGCCATTCTGTCAGGATAAAACTGCTCTAAATCAGAAAGCTTCTCACCCATACCGACATAAAGAATCGGCTTGCCTGTCACGGCTCTGATTGAGAGTGCCGCACCACCTCTCGTATCACCATCGAGTTTTGTAAGAATCACACCGTCAACACCGACCGTCTCGTTAAATGTCTTTGCCACATTCACCGCATCCTGTCCGGTCATGGCATCCACAACTAAAATTGTCTCCGAGACATCGACGTTGCCTTTGATTGCCTTTAATTCCTCCATCATCGCTTCATCTATATGAAGACGACCGGCGGTATCGAGGATGACAACATTAAAACCGTTTGTCTTCGCATGCTCAACGGCAGCCTTTGCAATGTCCACAGGGTTGTTTTTATCACCCATGGAAAATACGGGAACGCCCTGCTTTTCACCATTGACCTGAAGCTGCTTAATTGCTGCCGGACGATAGACGTCACAGGCGGCAAGCAATGGCTTTCTGCCTTTTTGCTTCATCTTTCCCGCAATCTTCGCTGTCGTTGTTGTCTTACCTGCACCTTGAAGACCTGCCATAAGAATAACTGTCACTTCATTTGAAGGCTTGAGCGCTATCTCTTTTGTCTCACTGCCCATTAATGAAACCATTTCCTCATTGACAATCTTAATAACCATCTGTCCCGGTGTCAGGCTCGTCATCACATCCTGTCCGACGGCACGTTCTGAAACGGTATTAATAAACTGCTTTACAACCCTGAAGTTGACATCTGCTTCTAAAAGCGCCATCTTTACTTCTTTAAGGGCAGCCTTTACATCAGCCTCTGTCAATCGTCCCTTACTTCTTAAATTTTTAAATACGTTTTGGAGTTTTTCCGATAAACTTTCAAATGCCAATCCTTACTGCCTCCTTCGGGTTATAATTCCTCCATCAGTTCATCACAAAGCTTCTCAATCACGCCAACCCGCGCAATGCACTCCGAGTGAGCTGTGGGGTTTAAAAGTATGTCACCTGCCATGCGGTGAATCTGTCCGATTTTCTCTTTTGCTTTTACAAACTTATCAATGAGATGAAGCTTGTTCTCGTAATCGCCAAGCTTTTTATTGCAGCGTCTGATAATATCATAAACGCCCTGGCGGCTGATGCCCTGTTCCTCGGCAATCTCACCGAGAGACAAATCATTCAAAACAAAGTCTTCATAAATTGATTTTTGATAAGGCGTTAAGAGTTCTCCGTAGAAGTCAAAGAGCAATGACTGCTCTAATATCTTTTCCAAAAGAAACACCACCTGTCAACTGTTTTTACTTTACAGGTGGTAGTATATCTTATATCCCCGGTGGTTGTCAACTGTTTTTTGTAAATTTTTCAAACTTTTTGTACAATTTCACATCCAATATGGTTTTGGGGGAATCTTCCCGGCGGGCAGAGGGATAATGACATCTGCTCTGTCCTCGCCATAGATTTCCTTATGCTCAATCATCACCCGATTCAAACACTTTGGAAGACGCTTATAGGCAAGCGCCTCAAAACGCATCCCGCATGTTGCCATTTCATACATTTTAATATAACCGTTGCGGCAATAAAAATTAATTCTGCGCTGCCTTAATATGTTTTCGGCCTCATCATCACCCGAAACAGGTGCTTCCGCTTCACATATAAGGCAGGCATCGCCATCGACGGCGAGAATATTTCCGCCGATGTCTTCTAAAATCTGCTGACCGATTGATTGTCCGCGCAGCGCCTTGCAGACACCGAGATAATCTAAAAGATAGGTGTGACTCCCGGGCTTCGTCCACAATGTGGCATAGCCGACATATTGCTCGCTGCGGTTTTGATACATATGGATTTCATATCTTTTTTCGTCATATAGCTTTTCAATATTATCCAAAGGTTTTATTTCATTGGCAGGAAAATCTTTCATGAGAAAATCATAATACCACCATGCCAGCTCATTTTTATTAAGCAGTCTTCCTCTCATTGGTACCCCCCGCATTATATATCTTAATATATCGCTTTCGGCACTTTAAGAATCGGACGGTAGCCCTTATCTTTGAGTGCTTTTATAATTTTTTCTTTATGTTCGTGTCCGAAAGCCTCCATTGTAATGACAAGCTCAACGGCTGCATTTCTGTTGACAGTGACAAACTGGTTATGCTCGAGTTTTATGACATTGCCCTGAAGCTGTGCAATGACAGAGGCTACGTTCACAAGCTCACCCGGCTTATCCGGAAGCAATACAGAAACCGTAAAGATTCTGCCGCGCTGAATCAGGCCGTTTTGAACAACCGACGCCATTGTAATGACATCCATGTTGCCGCCGCTTAAAATAGAGACTATTTTTTTATCCTTAACCTTCATCTGCTTTAATGCAGCAATCGTCAGCAGACCCGAGTTTTCGACAACCATTTTATGATTTTCAATCATATCAAGAAAAGCACCGATTAAATCATCATCCTCCACCGTCAAAATATCATCTATATTTTTCTGAATATACGGGAATACAATATTTCCCGGTGTTTTTACGGCAGTACCGTCGGCAATTGTATTGACTCCTGAAAGTGTCCGGACTTCTCCGGCTTTTAAGGAGGCTTTCATGCAGGCTGCCCCCGCAGGCTCAACGCCGATGACTTTAATATTCGGATTTAAAAGCTTTGCAAGTGTTGATACACCGCAGGCCAGACCGCCGCCGCCGATTGGTACAAGAATATAATCAACTGTCGGAAGCTCTTTGACAATTTCCATGGCAATTGTGCCCTGACCTGTAGCAACAGCCTCGTCATTAAACGGATGAATAAATGTATAGCCGTGTTCCGCCGCCAACGCCATGGCATGTTCACAGGCATCATCATACACGTCACCGTGAAGAACGACTTGGGCGCCGTAACTTTTTGTGCGGTTGACTTTAATCAGCGGCGTCGTTGTCGGCATCACAACAACAGCCTTCACGCCAAAAACTGCCGCCGCACAGGCAACACCCTGAGCGTGATTGCCTGCTGAGGCCGTAATAATGCCCTTTGATTTTTCTTCGTCAGAAAGCGTACTGATTTTATAATATGCACCTCTGATTTTATAGGCGCCTGTCTTTTGCATGTTCTCAGGCTTAAAATAAATCTTATTGCCTGTCTGTTTTGAAAAATAATCGCTGTATACAAGCTTTGTGTCCATAAGCACGCCGTTTAAGCGCTCTGTCGCTTCTTCAAATTTTTCTAATGTCAACATCTTAATCGTCTCCCTCGCTGTTTTCTGTTTTAAATAATGCATCAACAAAATCATCTGCATCAAATTTTTGTAAATCTTCGATTTTTTCACCGATACCGATATATTTTACAGGCACCGAAAGCTCTGACTGGATGGCAATGGCAATACCACCCTTTGCCGTGCCGTCAAGCTTTGTCAGTACAATTCCTGTAATATCCGCAGCTTCCTTAAACTGCTTTGCCTGAACGAGCGCATTCTGACCTGTTGTGCCGTCGAGCACAATCAGTGTCTCTCTTTTTGCCTCCGGGTATTCTCTGTCAATGATGCGATTGATTTTCTTTAATTCTTCCATAAGATTTTTCTTGTTATGAAGACGTCCTGCCGTATCACAGATTAAAATATCTGCATGTCTTGCTTTTGCAGCCGCGATGGCATCATAAATGACGGAGGCCGGGTCAGAACCCTCCTGACCGGCAATAATTTCAACGCCTGCACGGTTTGACCATTCCGTCAGCTGTTCAATGGCACCGGCCCTGAATGTATCTGCCGCAGCCATAATGACTTTTTTTCCGGAATTTTTATACTTTGCCGCAAGCTTTCCGACTGTTGTTGTCTTACCGACGCCATTGACGCCAATCATTAAGAGCACTGTCTTTTCATCTTCAAAGTCATAAGCCGCTTCATCCACTGTCATCTGCTGCTTAATTGTTGCGATTAAAAGCTCTTTGCACGCCGATGGCTCAGTAATATGGTTTTCCTTGACTTTTGCTTTTAAATCTTCAATAACAGCCTCTGTCGTGTGGATTCCCATATCCGCCATCACAAGGACTTCTTCTAATTCCTCATAAAAATCCTCATCAATTTTTGAAAAGCCGCTGAAAATATAGTCAAAACCGGCGGCAATGCTTTTGCGGGTTTTTGTAAGTCCCGCAACAAGCCGTTTAAAAAAGCCTTTCTTTTCCTCTGCCATAAATCAATTCTCCTTTATAAATCATACTTTATAAATCCTATTTCATTAATCTTCTAACTTAGAGTCAATAAGATTGACCGATACAAGGGTGGATACGCCCTTCTCCTGCATTGTAATGCCATAGAGCACATCCGCAGCATTCATCGTACCGCGTCTGTGGGTAATAATAATAAACTGGGTATCCTTTGTCAGATTGCTTAAATACTGGGCATAACGCTTGACATTGGCATCATCAAGTGCTGCCTCGATTTCATCCAAAAGACAAAACGGTGACGGTTTAAGCCGCTGAATCGCAAATAAAAGCGCGATGGCTGTCAGTGCCTTTTCTCCGCCGGACATCTGCATCATGTTTTGCAGCTTTTTCCCCGGCGGTGAGGCGATAATCCGTATGCCCGCATACAAAATATCCTCACCCTCCGAAAGTTCAAGACTTCCTTTGCCGCCGCCGAATAATTCTTTAAAAACCTTATCAAAATTTTTCTGGATTTCCTTGAATTTTTCTGCAAACTGTTCCCGCATCGCCTTGTCAAGTGTATCAATAATGCCCGAAAGCTTGCCCTCAGCCTCTATAAGGTCATCATGCTGGGTTTTTAAAAGCTCATAGCGGCCGCTGACCTCCTTATATTCCTCGATGGCATTAACATTAATATTGCCGAGCTGCTTAATCTCTGTCTTGTAGTGAGCTGCTGATTTTCTAAGTGCAGGCGCACTCTCGCTTGTCAATGTATCATCGGCAAATTCTAAAGCGCCCTGATAGGTCAGCTCATATTCTTCCCACATATAATTGCTTTTTGCCGTTTTTTTACTTTCTGTATCTTCAATCTGATGATTAAGACGAAACATCTCTTTATCAAGTTTGCTCATGCGGCCTGTCAAATCCTCGCGCTTTGCAAAAAAGCTTTTATGTGAAGCTGATAACGTCTCCTTTTCAGCAGTTGCCTCAGCCGTCGCCCTGTTTGAAAGCTCAACGGTCTTATCCAGTGAAATCATGCGTTTTTTTCTCTCGTCAACCTCTTTTTCTTTTTCACGGGCCTCCGCCTCAAGCGTTGCTATCTGTGCCAAAATTTTATCCGAATCATCTTTAATTCGATGGAGTTCACCACGGACACGTTTAATATTTTCGACAATAAACTCATTTTTTTGTATATACCCTGAGGCCTCCAGCTTTAAGCCGGAATTTTTTTCATTAAACTGCCGCTCATTTTCTATTGCTTCATTGAGACGGACGCTCATCTCCTCAATCAGCGCCTGCGTCTGTTCTTTAAGCGCATCATATTCTTTTAATGAAACACAAAGGACTTCTTTATTTGTCTGAATTTCATCAATCTGCCGTTTTAATTCGCAATCCTCTTTTTTAAGCTCTGCATGGACAGCCGCATTATCCGTTGCAGCCTTTTTAGCCTGATTCAAGTTCATGCGGATTGTATTTTCACTTAAAGACAACTCCTGCATATGTACGATATAGCTTTCCTGTGCCTTTTTAATCTCCGCCTTCCTCTCCTGAAGCCGTATAAGCTTTTGTCCACATTCATCCATCTCCGCCTTAACAGCATCGATACGTTTCTTTAATTCATCCAGTTCACGGCCTCGACCGAGAAGATTGCTTGCATTCTTATAAGCACCGCCGGAAAGGGCACCGCCCGGATTTAAAAGTTCACCGTCTAAGGTGACGATTCTCAGCGCATATTTGTACTTTTTAGCAAGGCGCAATGCGTCATCAATATGCTCGGCAACAATAATACGGCCGAGAAGATGACGGATAACACCTTCGTACTGCCTGTCAAAAACGACAAGCTCACTTGCCGTATTAATGACACCGGGTTCTTTAAGCACTGACGGATTTACACCTGTATCCTTGCCCAAAACACTTGTCAGCGGAAGAAATGTTGCGCGTCCGAAACGTCCCTGCTTTAAATAGCTAATCAGCGCTTTTGCTGTCTGTTCGTTATCTGTCACAATATTTTGTATGCTTCCGCCAAGGGCTGTCTCGATTGCGGTTTCAAACCGTTTTTCCACCTTTATAATATCAGCAACAACACCGATAATTCCCGGCATATCCTTCTTTTTTTCCATGACCTTTTTAATGCTGCTGCCATAGCCGTCATAACGCTCACTGATATTTTTAAGTGCGCCGTAGCGGGAGTTTGTCTGATGAAAAACCTGCTGCTTTTCATCCATATCACGGCGCAGACGAATCAAGGTCTCCGAAACCTGTCTGCCTTCCTCTGTGAGCCGTTCTTTATCCTTTTGAGCCTCCAAAATTTCTTTCATCTTTTCTTCAAGCTCAATCTCAAAACCTTTAACCGCATCCGCCCGGGACGTTTCTTCAGTCTTTAAAACAATCAGTCGCTGATTTAATTCTGATTTACGTATATTAATCTGCTCAATCATCGTATCATAACGGCCGATTTTCGCTTTCACAGATGCCGCATCATTTAAAAAGCCGATAATTTCACCATTTTTTGTGTCAATCGCCTCACGAAGCGTCTGTACATGGCGATTCATCTGTTCAAGGGCATCATCTGCTTTTGCCTTGGCATCATCAAGACTGCTGATTTTATCGCTGATGGTCTGCTTTTCTTCCATATAAGCGGCCAGTTCTTTTTGTTTTTGCTCACTTTGGACTGAAAGCTCAGTCATACGGTTTTTCTGATGCTCGGTTGTTGTATGAACAGATGCAATCTGTTCATGCAAAACTTTAATTTCACCTTCGACTTTTTCCTTTTCAAGCAGGCCGTCGTTTAATATTTTCCGCTTTTCCTCAATTGCCCTGTCGCAAGCTTCAAGCTCACTTTCCAGGCGGTCATATTCTGTCTTAATCTGTGCATATTCATTGTTGGTCTGCGCTAAATCATCAGAAACGATGGTCGCCTTTTCATTCAGAGATTTGAGTTCATTTTTCATCTCAGCATATTCATTTAAAAACAAATTGAC
>CABUBX010000110.1 GCA_902489925.1 uncultured Lachnospiraceae bacterium
ATTTCTGTTGAGCCTGTTGTGGCAGAAGACGGTGAACCGTATGCCATTCGTGAAGAAGATATTCCGGAAATTTGCGCAGAATATGATAAGCTTGCAAAAGAGATGATTAAGCGAGAAAAGGAAGGAAAGGGCTTTAATTTCTTCCATTTTATGATTGATTTAAGCGGCGGTCCTTGTGTGGCAAAGCGTTTGTCCGGTTGTGGCTCGGGGACAGAATATCTTGCAGTGACACCATGGGGAGATTTATATCCGTGTCATCAGTTTGTCGGTCAGGAGGAATATCTGATGGGCAATGTGGATGAAGGTGTGACACGCACGGACATTCGCGATGAGTTTAAGGCATGTAATGTTTATACAAAAGAAAAGTGCAGAAACTGTTTTGCAAAGTTTTATTGCAGCGGCGGCTGTGCGGCTAATGCCTATAACTTCCACCATTCAATCAATGATGCTTATGACATCGGCTGTGAGTTGATGCGCAAGCGTGTGGAATGTGCAATTATGATTAAAGCTGCCTTGGCAGATGAATCACAGAAGTAAAACTTAATTTAAGGAGAGAGAATGATGAAAGAGAAAAAAGGGATAAGGATTCTCGGTCTGTTTCTTGTGCTTGTTATGATTGCAGCCTGCGGCTTCGTATCATGGAAGGGTGTAGGCGAGAAGCATGAGGGCAGTGCTCAAAACATTAAGCTCGGTCTTGATTTGGCCGGCGGTGTCAGCATCACTTATCAGGCAAAGGGTGATACGCCTTCTGATGAGGATATGAAAGATACTGTGTACAAGCTTCAGAAAAGAGTTGAAGTATACAGCACAGAGGCAGAGGTTTATCAGGAAGGCTCAAACCGTATCAGCGTTGAGATTCCGGGTGTTTATGATGCAGAAGAAGTGCTGAATAACCTCGGTAATCCGGGAAGCATCGGTTTCTATGAGATGAATACAACAACATCTGAGAATGAAAAAGAAAGCGAGTCAGAAGATAAAGACACAGAAGACTCAAAGAAAAAAGAAGACTCAAAGGAAAAAGAGGATTCAAAAGAGACAGAAGGCTCAAAGGAGACAGAAGCTGTTGACACAGATGGTGTGACTGACGAGATTGAGGCTGCGATGCCAGGCTTTAATAAGGTGCTTGACGGCAACGATGTTGTGACAGCCGATGTCCGCACAGACCAGGATACATATGGCGGCAATAAATATGTCGTTTATTTACAGCTGACAGGTGAGGGAACAAAGAAGTTTGCCGAAGCGACAAAAAGAAATCTGGGCAAGCCAATCTATATTATTTATGACGGTCAGATTATAAGCTATCCTATGGTTAATGTGGAAATTACAGATGGTATCGCTGTGATTGAAGGTGATTTTACTTACGAATCCGCCAACAGTCTTGCGACAACAATCCGTCTCGGAAAGCTGAAGGTAGAGCTTGAGGATGTCCATTCAACAGTTGTCGGTGCAAAGCTTGGTGAGGATGCCTTAAAAACAAGCCTTATAGCCGGTGCGATTGGTGTCGGACTTGTCATTGTTTTCATGATTATCATGTATTTGATTCCTGGTCTTGCATCGGGTATCGCCCTCTTATTATATTTGGTAATGATGCTCTGCTTCTTAAATGCTTTGGATGTGACATTGACACTTCCGGGTATTGCAGGTATTATCTTATCACTCGGTATGGCGGTTGATGCCAATGTTATCATTTTCACCCGTATCCGTGAGGAAATTACAGCCGGCCATTCAGTACGCACAGCCATCAACATGGGCTTTAAGAAAGCGGCTTCTGCAATTATCGACGGTAATGTGACAACACTTATTGCCGCAGCCGTACTTTACGTCATGGGCACAGGCCCGATTAAAGGCTTTGCCACAACGCTTGCGCTCGGTATTGTGTTATCCATGTTTACGGCGATGGTAATTACAAGAATCGTGATGAACGGCCTCTATGCGATGGGTATTCGCGGTGAGAAGTTCTACGGACGTCAGAAGAAAGGTAAAGTATTTAACTTTACAGGCAAAAAAGCAATTTTCTTTGCCATTTCAGTTATTGCGATTGGCATCGGTTTTGTTGCCATGGGTGTCAATGGTGCGACAGGAAAGAAGGCATTAAACTTCAGCCTTGATTTTACAGGCGGTACTTCCATGACAATACCGTTTAATGAATATGTGGATACAAAGAGTGCCGGAGGGGATGACCTTCGTGCCATTATTAAAGAAAAAGGCGGAACAACAGACGTACAGCTTCAGAATGTACAAAATTCAAATGAAGTTATCGTTAAGACGCCGGTGCTTGCGAAAGATAAGAGAGCTGATGTAAAGGCGGCTATTTCAGAAAAATACGGTGTTGATGAGAATACAATCGCAGAGGAAAGTATCAGTGCCGTAGTCAGTGATGAGATGCAAAGAGATGCCATTCTTGCCGTGCTTATTGCCGGTGTTTTCATGCTGATTTATATTTGGATTCGTTTCAAAGATGTCAAGTTTGGTGCAAGTGCGGTTATCGCTCTGCTGCATGATGTTTTGGTTGTCCTTATGGTTTATGCAGTTGTGAGAATCCCTGTAGGGAATACATTCATCGCATGTATGCTGACTATTGTCGGTTATTCAATTAATGCAACAATCGTTATCTTTGACCGTATTCGTGAAAACAGAAAGCTTATGGTTAAAGAGCCGATTGATGCTATTGTCAATACAAGTATCAGTCAGACAATTTCAAGAAGTATCAATACTTCCTTGACAACATTTATTACAATTTTTGTTTTATACCTGATGGGTGTGACAGCAATCCGTGAGTTTGCACTGCCGTTAATGGCAGGTATTATATGTGGTGCTTATTCTTCAATCTGCATCACAGGTGCACTTTGGTATATGATGAAAAAGCGTTCTAAAAAGAAATAATTATTTTAAATGCCCGCAGTAAGCTGCGGGTATTTAATTTTACAAAGGAGATTTGTATGGAAAAATGGGTGCTTATGGCAAAGCGGGCTGATTTTAAGGCTTTGGCAGAGCGTTTTGGAATTAGTCCGGTGCTTGCACGTTTGATGGTAAACAGGGGCATTAACAGTGAAGCTGCCATTGAAAAATATTTAAATGGCACACTGGATGATTTATATGAGCCACATTCAATGAAAGATATCGTCAAAGCGTCAGAGATGATTGTGAAGGCGGCGGCGCAGGGGGATAAGATTGCCATTGCTTCGGATTTTGACGTGGACGGTATTTTTTCGGGATTTATTTTGTATACAGCCTTTTGCCGTGTCGGCGCTGTCCCTGAAATTTTGACGCCGGACAGAACAAAGGAGGGATACGGGCTTAATGAGCGTATTGTGACAGAGGCCTATCATAAGGGCATACGGCTGATTGTCACCTGTGATAACGGCATTGCGGCTTTTGAGCCAATTGCCCACGCCAAAAGTCTGGGTATGACAGTGATTGTGACAGACCATCACGATATTCCTTATGAGGAGGATGAAGCGGGCGTGCGCAGGAATTTAAGGACGGAGGCAGACGCCATTGTAAATCCGAAACAGCCGGATTGTGCTTATCCGTTTAAGAAGCTGTGCGGTGCAGGGGTGGCTTTTAAGCTTGTGCAGGTGCTCTATGAGTTGTGCGGCATTAAAAAGCGAGAGCTGCATACGCTTGTACAATATGCCGCTATTGCGACAGTTGCCGACGTGATGGACTTAGAAGATGAGAACAGAATTATTGTAAAGTATGGTTTAATGCAGCTTGCAAATACAGATAATTTGGGGCTTCAGGCACTGATTCGTGTATGTCGTCTGAATCCGGAAAAAATTTCGGCATATCACATCGGATTTGTTCTGGGACCTTGCTTTAATGCGGCCGGCCGTCTTGAAACTGTAAAGATTGCATTAGAGCTTTTGATGAGCAAAAATGTTTCACAGGCGGAAGAAATTGCCATAAGGCTTAAAAATCTTAATGAGAGCCGCAAGGAGATGACAGTCAGAGGTTTTGAACAGGCGGTGGCTGTGATTGAAGAAAAAGGTTACCATCAAGATAAAATTATTGTTGTCTGCCTTGTAAATTGTCATGAAAGCCTTGTGGGGATTATTGCCGGAAGAATTAAAGAAAAATATTATCGCCCAACCATTGTATTTACGAATGTGGAGGGCGGTATGGTTAAAGGCTCTGCCCGTTCAATCGAAGCCTATAATATGTTTGAAGGGCTGACACAGTGCAAGGCGCTGCTTACAAAATTCGGCGGTCATCCGATGGCTGCCGGCATGAGTCTGCCTGCCAAAAACCTTGATGCGCTGCGTCAAAGGCTCAATGAAAACTGCCGGCTGACAGCTTCGGATTTAATACCCGTCGTAAAAATAGATGTGGCAATGCCGATTGGCTATATTACAGAAAATTTTGTTGAACAGCTTGAGCTTTTAGAGCCTTTTGGCAAGGGCAACATAAAGCCGGTATTTGCGGAAAAGCATTTTAAAGTGATTAAGGCGGCGGTAATTGGGAAGAATCGTAATGTCCTTAAAATGACTGTGTGCAATGAGCAGCATACAATGATGGAAGCACTGTATTTTGGCGATATTGAGGCTTTTGACAGCTTTGTGGCAAAAGAATACGGCAAAGCGGCTGTTGATGAAATGTACAGAAGCACCATGAGCGGTGTCGATTTGGCATTGAGCTATTATCCGTCAATTAATGAATATATGGGCAACAGAAAGCTTCAAATAATTGTTCAGAGTTATTGTCGAATAAAGGGGTAACGTGTTATAATAAAATAATATAACAAGTGCTATGGTAAGGAGATTTCACATGAAAAGGTTAGAAGATTATGTACTTAGTATTCCTGATTTTCCGGAACCGGGAATTATTTTCAGAGATATTACAACAGTGATTCAGGATGCCGAAGGCTTAAAGCTGGCGATTGATACGATGGGCGCTTATCTTAAAGACAAGGACTTTGATGTTGTTGTCGGTCCTGAGGCGAGAGGTTTTATTTTTGGTATGCCTATTGCTTATAATTTCGGCAAAGGTTTTGTACCAATCCGAAAAAAGGGAAAGCTTCCAAGAGAAACGGTATCTGTTTCCTATGAACTGGAATACGGCAGCGCTGAGGTTGAGCTGCATAAGGATGCGATTAAACCGGGACAGAAGGTTGTACTGATTGATGACCTCCTTGCAACAGGAGGCACGATGGAGGCAAACATCAAGCTTGTGGAAAAGCTTGGCGGTGAAGTTGTTAAGGTGATTTTCCTTATTGAGCTTGCGGGACTTTGCGGACGCGAGCGTCTTAAAGGCTATGATGTCGATTCAGCGATTATTTATGAAGGAAAGTAAATTTTGAAGCTAAAGAGGTGGTAGTATGGCAGAGGAAAAGAAAGTAATAGAGGTTGATGTGATTGAGCCGGAAAGTGAAGGAGAACTTGTGGCGACGAAGGATTTCACAGAGCCTGAGGTTTTATATAAGCAGCTCATTGATAAAGTCAAGACATATCATCCGTCTGCGGATATCACTCAGATTGAAAAAGCGTATAATATTGCCGACACGGCTCACAAGGGGCAGCTTAGAAAATCAGGCGAGCCTTATATTATTCACCCGCTGTGTGTTGCCATTATTTTAGCTGATTTAGAGCTTGATAAAGAGACAATTATTGGCGGACTTCTTCACGATGTTGTAGAAGATACAATTATGACAAGTGAGGAAATCACAGAGGAATTTGGCAAAGAGGTTGCCCTGATTGTTGACGGTGTGACAAAGCTTGGACAGTTGTCCTATTCAAAGGACAAGGTGGAGGTTCAGGCAGAAAATCTCAGAAAGATGTTTCTTGCGATGGCAAAAGATATCCGGGTTATTTTAATCAAGCTTGCCGACCGACTTCACAATATGCGTACTTTAAAGTATATGAAGCCGGAAAAGCAAAAAGAAAAGGCGCGGGAGACGATGGACATCTATGCGCCGATTGCTCAGAGACTCGGTATTTCAAAAATTAAAATCGAATTGGATGATTTGGCGCTGCGCTATTTGCAGCCGGATGTTTACTATGACCTTGCGGAAAAGATTGCTTCAAGAAAAAGTGAGCGAGAAGCCTTTGTTTCGGCGATTGTCGATGAAGTTTCCGAATGTATGAAGCAGGGCGGTGTTAAAGCGCAAATCAGCGGCAGAGTGAAGCATTTTTTTAGTATTTATAAAAAGATGGTGAATCAAAACAAAACGATTGACCAGATTTATGATTTGTTTGCGGTGCGCATCATTGTGGATTCGATTAAAGACTGCTATGCGGCTCTTGGTCTGATTCATGAAAAGTACAAGCCGATTCCGGGGCGTTTTAAGGATTATATTGCCATGCCGAAGCAGAATATGTACCAGTCACTGCATACGACGCTTATCGGCCCTTCGGGAAAGCCTTTTGAGATTCAGATTCGTACCTTTGAGATGCATAAGACAGCAGAGTACGGTATCGCCGCCCACTGGAAGTATAAGGAGGACCCAAACGGTGTGAATACACCGAATAAGGAGGAGGCAAAGCTGACATGGCTGCGCCAGATTCTCGAGTGGCAGAGGGATATGTCCGATAACCGCGAATTTATGAGCCTCCTTAAAAATGATTTGGATTTATTTTCAGAAAGTGTTTATTGTTTTACACCGGCCGGTGATGTCAAGAACCTGCCAAACGGCTCGACACCGATTGACTTTGCTTATAGCATTCATTCGGCGGTCGGCAATAAGATGGTTGGCGCAAGAGCAAACGGCCGCCTTGTAAATATTGATTATATTATTCAAAATGGAGATAGAATCGAGATTATCACATCCCAAAACTCAAAGGGACCAAGCCGCGACTGGCTCAATATCGTTAAGAGTACGCAGGCGAAAAACAAGATTAATCAATGGTTTAAGACAGAGTTTAAAGAAGAAAATATTGTTAAAGGTAAGGATGCCATCAGCAGCTATGCCAAGGCAAAGGGTATTGTTTTAAGTGATGTGACAAAGCCGGAGTACGTCGAAAAGGTGCTTAAAAAATACGGATTCAGAAACTGGGATGCTGTCTGTGCTGCCGTGGGCCATGGCGGTCTTAAAGAAAGTCAGGTTGTCAACCGTCTTGTTGAGGAACAAAAGAAGGCGCAGCGCAAGCTTCTGACCGATGAAAATGTGCTTGAACAGTTAGCGCAGCAGACAAAGCCGGAGGCCGAAAAG
>CABUBX010000111.1 GCA_902489925.1 uncultured Lachnospiraceae bacterium
ACATCTTCACCGATAATAACCGAAGCTGTTTTATAGTCGTCTAATGATAAGCTTTGAACAGGGTCATCAATAACTATAAGCTCATCATCTAATGCAGGAAGTTCCGTTTCGCTCTCATCCATTGATTCTTGAGTTTCTTCCGATATGGATTCCTGTGTTTCATCGGGTGTGATGCTTTCATCTGTCCCATGGCTTTCCTGAGATTCCCCTGTTGCTGTACTTTCATCTGTCTGCAACGTTTCATTTGATGTCTCTTGTGTTTCTTCTGATACTTCTGTTTCGTTTGTTTCCTCAGTCGTTTCAAAACTTTCCGGCATATCCGGATAATCCCGGTTTATTTCAACCGCATTCACAGTCATTGTTTCAAACAGCATTATACTTGCTAAAAATAATGCTAATGATTTTTGTTTCCATTTTTTCATTATTCATACACCCCTACATCATAAGTATTGTTTTCCCCTAATCCATGGGTTATCTATGTACCTCTCATAATATCGATACCTCCTTGTATAGTTAGTTTTACAGACCTCTTATAGAGGCTACTGACTTCGTTTGATTCATATACATTTATTGTGCAACTTATCCTTATACCATTATATATCATCACCAAAATATGCACAATACACAAAATTATTTGTTTGAAACCAAAAAAGCTGCCGCTTAACGATTTATCAATCGTCAAGCGACAGCTTTCTTTTTAATCATTCTCAAATCCTTGTCACAATGCCTGTCACAAGCGCTTTAAACTGTTTTGATACACGGTCCGCGGTCTGCTGAACCTCCGCATGGTTTAATTTTTCCTTTGTCATTCCTGCTGCAAGATTTGTAATGCAGGAAATGCCGCAAACCTCAAGTCCCATATGGCGGGCAGCCACAGCTTCGCAGGCTGTGCTCATGCCGACCGCATCCGCGCCGAGCAGTCTGCACATCTTAACCTCCGACGGGGTTTCATAGCAAGGCCCTGTCAGCTGCATATAAACGCCTTCCTTCATATCAATCTGCATTTCAGCGGCTGTCTGACGTATGATATTGCCCATACGCTTACTGTAGACCTCACTCATATCCGGGAAACGCACACCGAGCGCATCAATATTTTCCCCGATTAAAGGACTTGGCACCATTGTCGTTATCTGGTCCGTAATCATCATAAAATCTCCGGCTTTAAAATCAAAATTAACGCCGCCGGCAGCATTTGTAAGCACAAGCTTTTTCGCCCCTAAAAGTCCCATCAAACGTGTCGGAAGGACAACATCTGCCATCGGATATCCTTCATAATAATGGACTCTGCCCTGCATAATGACAACAGGGACTTTTTCAACATATCCGAAAACAAAACGTCCTTTATGACCGGCTACCGTTGATGTCGGAAAGCCTTCGATTTCTGTGTAGTCTACCGTGTCTATAATATCAATGCCATCCGCATAATCCCCAAGCCCCGAGCCTAAAATCAATGCCACCTCAGGCTTAAAGTCTGTCTTTTTTCTCACGCTTTCTGCGCATGTCATTAATTTCTCATATACCTTATTCATATAAATCCCTCTTTTCTGCGGCTTTAACAGGTCAGTCAGCCTCAATCTGAATCTACAATGGCCTCCACAATTTCCTTCAAAGCCCTATATTGCTTCTCATTAATCAAAATCTGATGTCCTTCTTTTGTAATATAGCCTTCCTCCGAAAATTTTTTCACCGCACGGTTAATTGTTTTTACACATAACCCCGTAGCGTTAGACAAATCCTGACGGCTGCCCTGAACACGCAAAATACCGTTTTTTGCATATCGCTCATAGCGTTCCTTAAAAAGCATTGCCAATCTGTCCGAGCCCTGCAAAAACAAAAGCGAACGTCCTTTACGGCTGTCCTCAAGAAGATATTCGCCGACGCATTTTGCCTCATGTTTTAGTGCATAAATATCTGAGCGCATCCACCGTTCAAATACGGGCCGCGGTATTTTTACAACAATACAGCGCGTCACCGTCTTTAAGGTTGTCATATAAGTATCCAAATCCATAATAAACTCCATGCCGCCCATGGCATAGACCTTATCAAAGCGCATAAACTCATAGGTTATGCCGCAAAATCTGTAATCAACAGCCTCTATTGTGCCGCTGCCAATAAAAAATATATTGTCCACAGGGGCATTTTCACGGACAAAAATTGTGCCTGCCTCCAACTCAATAATTTGAAAGGCATCCAGCAGCCACAAAGGCGCTGTTTTAAAATATGACTTAAACTGTTCCTGCCTGTCCTTACTTACATCCTTTAAAAACGGCAATGCATCATATAAAGTTTTATAGCCCATATATATCCGCCTCCCTGCAGCTTATTTTATCATAAGATTTCATCTAACATTGACTGTCCAATCGTTCCTTCCGGCATTTTGACACCAAAGTTTTTGGCAATCGAAGCGCCGATGACAGCAAAACTGTCCTTTTCCTCCATCTTTCCGCCATCCTTCATCGACTTTGAATAGGCAATCAAAGGCACATATTCCCTTGTATGGTCTGTTCCTGTATAGGTCGGGTCATTGCCATGGTCTGCTGTCAGAATGAGCAAGTCGTCTTCTCTTAACTTTTCAAGAAGCACACCGAGATTTTTATCAAATTTTTCTATCTCCGCACCGTAACCTAATGTATCTCTGCGATGTCCCCAAAGTGCGTCAAAATCCACAAGATTTACAAAACAAAGTCCGTGAAAATCTTCATCGCAAATATCAATCGTCTGCTGCATTCCATGAACAGAGCTGTCCGAATGATATGTCTTTGTAATACCCTCACCGCAGAAAATATCATTAATTTTGCCGACGCCAATGACATCTAAGCCCGCAGATTTAAGTGCATTAAGCGCTGTATCGCCTGTCGGTTTTAATGCATAGTCATGACGATTGCTTGTCCGCTTAAACTCGCCTTTCTTTTTACCGACATACGGTCTTGCAATGACACGTCCGACACGCCATTCATCCTTCATTGTAATTTCCCTTGCAATTTCACAGCAGCGATAAAGATTTTCCAAATCAAAGGTTTCCTCATTGCCGCAAATCTGAAGCACAGAATCCGCAGATGTATAGACAATCATTGCACCTGTATTGATTTCTTCTTCGCCAAGCTCATCGATAATCTCTGTACCGCTGGCACTCTTATTGCCAATGACACGCTTGCCGCACCGCTTTTCAAGCTCTGCAATAAGCTCAGGCGGAAATCCTGTATCTGTAAATGTGATAAATGGCTTTTCCGTCTTGATACCCATCATTTCCCAGTGCCCTGTCATCGTATCCTTGCCGTTGCTCGCTTCTTTAAGACGTGTAAACTTTCCTATCGGATGTTCCTCCGCTCTCATTGTGCCGCCGCCGTGAAGATTAAGCATTCCAAGTTTTTTTAAATTCGGGATATCAAGGCTTCCCATCGTATCCAAAATATGTCCGAATGTATCGACACCGTCATCACCAAACTTATGGGCATCCGGCATTGCACCGATGCCTAAAGAATCGAGTACAATTAAAAATATTCTTTTATATCTTTCCAATCCCTATCACCTTTCTGTCTTCATCTCAGACGCTTATAAAGCTTATGTTTTATATCGTCATCTGCAAAAGCTGTTTCTGCCGCATTCAAAAGCATGCGCCTGATTTCCCCGTCAGAAATGCCGTAAGTCTTTTGCACAAATTCAAATTCCTTCGTCAATGATGTATTACTTACCGTTCTGTTATCCGTATTCACCGAAACCAATATCCCCTCGTCCAAAAAAAGACGCATCGGATAATCATTCGTGCTCTCCACTGCCTTCGTCTGCAAATTGCTGATTGGGCACATCTCAACACCAACGCCTGCTTCTTTAACAATACGGCGCGTCTGAGCATCCAGACGAATGGCAATCCAAACAACTCCATAAACTCCGACATCGGATACAGGCTTTCCGCACCGGCCAAATCTGCGGCACACACGCCTTCGCCTAAAAATTCCCTTGCCGTTTTTATCATTTTCATATTGTCCGCTGCACTATGGTGGCGCATCGCACATGTAATCACATTATAATCTACGCCAAAGTCCTCGCGTCCTTTTTTAAGACCGCAAAGCAATGCTTCAAGCACCCTGTCAGCCCCCATATTCTCCGTCACGGATAAAAGCGGCGCAAAACGAATTTCCGCATAGCAGACATTTTCACGGCTCATTGTCCGAAGGACATCATATCCTGCCGCCTCAAGCCCTTCCTTATCTTTAAGACATGAGCATGGCAAATCAAACTTTTCAAGGTATTCTACAAGGCTTCGGCAATCCTCCGATACTGAAAGCTCATGTTCTGATACGCTTCTGTGGAGACGTTCTTCAATAAACTGCCTGCTTAATGACCCGTCAAGATGACAATGCAGTTCAAGCTTAGGAAGCTTTTTTAACTGTTCACTATCCATAAAAAGTCTCTCCTATTCTATTTTCCGAGATTTTGTAATCCAAAGCCGAGCGGCAGCAATTCTTTCAAGGTAAATACATCATATTTTTCCCTGCTGACGGCAAGAATAATTAAAAATGTATCCGCATCACAAAATTCCTGCATCACCTGCCGGCACACACCGCATGGTGCGGCATACTCTGTCGGTATGCCGTCCATCCCTCCGACAATACATATTGCCGAAAACTTTCTCTCGCCTTCACTGACAGCCTTAAAAAAGGCCGTTCGCTCAGCGCAGTTTGTCGGTGTGTAGGATGCATTTTCAATATTACAGCCTGTATATAATCTGCCGTTTTCCGCCAAAAGCGCCGCGCCAACCTTAAAATTTGAATATGGCGCATAGGAATATTTCATCTGGTCTATTGCCAGTCCAATCATATCCTCAATCAGCTTTTTATCCATCTGACATCCCTCCGTCAATCAATAGCCGGATGCACTTTCATTTTTAACAAGCTTAATCATGCGGCTTGTCCCAAGACGCTCGGCGCCAAGCTCGATAAATTTCTTTGCATCATCCATTGTCGAAATGCCTCCTGCCGCTTTAATCTTCACATTCGGGCCGACATGCTTTGCAAATAATTCAATATCTTCAAATGTTGCGCCTGCTGTTGAAAATCCGGTTGAAGTTTTAATATAATCTGCACCCGAAGCTGTCACAACCTCACACATTTTAATTTTTTCTTCTTCTGTCAAAAGACAGGTCTCAATAATCACTTTTAAAATCTTATCACCGCAGGCCGCCTTTAGTGTGCGGATTTCATCTTCAACAAGGTCAAAGCGTCCGTCCTTCACCCAGCCGATGTTAATAACCATATCAATTTCAGCCGCGCCGTTTGCAATGGCATCCTTTGTCTCAAATTCCTTCACAGCCGTTGTCATATAGCCGTTTGGAAAACCAATGACTGTACAGACAGGAATCTTTCCCTGCATATAGTCTGCCGCCTGCCTTACATAGCTTGGCGGAATACAAACGGAAGCTGTCTCATATTTTATGGCATCGTCACAAATCTGTTTAATTTCTTCCCATGTTGCCCCCTGAAGTAAAAGGGTGTGGTCAACATGCTTTAAAATATCACTGTTATTCATCTTCATTCCTCACTGTTCTTCTTTATCCCTGCGAATTAATTCCCGGATTGCTTCCACAGCAACCTGAATCGCCATGTCCGTATCATGGGCTACCGGGTTTTCCATGCCGAGTTTTTCTCTCTCCTGGTTGGCAACTACAAGGAAACAAGAGCCGGCACGCACATGAAGATAGCTCGCCACAATAAAAAGTGCGGCAGATTCCATCTCCGAAGCAAGACATCCAAGACGTTTCCACGCCTCCCACTTATTCATAAGCTCATAGCTGACCGGCTTTGTCTCCGGCTCATGCTGACCGTAAAAAGCATCCTTGCACTGTACAACACCTGTGTGGAAAGGATAGCCCTTTTTCTTAGCAGCTGTCATGAGCGCATTTGTCACCTCAATATCTGCCACTGCCGGAAATTCCATCGGTGCATATTCACGGCTTGTTCCCTCCATACGGATTGCGCCGGTTGCCACGACAACATCGCCGCTTTTAACATCCAGCTGCATCCCGCC
The DNA here is from genome assembly GCA_902489925.1 of uncultured Lachnospiraceae bacterium. Classification (GTDB taxonomy): domain Bacteria; phylum Bacillota; class Clostridia; order Lachnospirales; family Lachnospiraceae; genus Scybalocola_A. Next base: position 6,025 of record CABUBX010000111.1, read on the forward strand.
GCATGTACCAATCCTTATAAATGTATCTGCGCCGCAGCGATATAATTCCTCCATTGCAATCGAAGCGGAAGGGCCGCCGATGCCTGTGGAGGTCACACTGACCTTCACGCCGTCTAATGTACCTGTATAAGTAATATATTCTCTGTTATCTGCAATCAAAACAGGATTATCAAAATATTGTGCAATCTTTACGCAGCGCTTCGGGTCACCCGGCATAATCACGTAACGGCCAACCTCACCTTCTGCCACCTGAATATGATACTGTCTGCTTGCATCTTCTGAATAGTTTTTCATAATCTTTCCCCCCCCCTATCTTTGCCCTTTGTCATACGGAATACCTTCCGCCTTCGGTGCTCTCGATTTCTTAGAAACAAATATGAGCACAATCAATGAAATAATATACGGAAGCATGTTGTAAAGTGTGCTCGGAAGCTTTAATGCAACCATAAAATCAAAGCCTGTATATACGTTTGAAAGTGCACGGAAAAATCCGAATAAAAGCGCTGCAAGGCCGATGCTTACCGGCCGCCACTGTCCGAAAATCATAACTGCAAGTGCAAGGAAACCAAAGCCGGCAACACCGTTTTCAAACTTCCACTCACTGACACCGGCTGTAATATAAACAATACCGCCAAGGCCGCCTAACGCGCCTGAAATAAGGACACCTGCATAACGCATCTTATAGACATTGATACCGACAGAGTCTGCAGCCTGAGGATGCTCACCGCAGGCACAAAGTCTGAGTCCGAATTTTGTTTTATATAAAACAACATAGGCAGCAATCAGCACTAAAAATGCAATCAGCATAAACCAGTTGAACTCAAAGCCGCCGATATTTATTGTAAACGACTTCTTTGCCGCGCCGTAAATGACCGTTGAAGACACATTATCAACGCTTTCCGCTGTATTAATCGCACGCACTAAAACAACAGCTGCTGCCGGTCCTAAAAGATTGAGCGCCGTTCCGACAAGCGTCTGG
>CABUBX010000112.1 GCA_902489925.1 uncultured Lachnospiraceae bacterium
TGAGTGCCGAAACAACCTCTCCACAAATCTGAACAATATGCCTGCAGTCACTCTGGGCATTCTGAACATGCGCCGTGTATGCTGCATGAGCTTTTCTTATAAAATCACAAATATTTGCAATACTGTCCAAATTCTCACTGTGCTCCATCGGCATATCCACATCAACACTGGATATAAAACTTTTCAATTCATATTTTAATTCCTTCTCATAAATCACATGGTCTTTAAGTGACCCTTCATATTCTTTGTTATGAGGAAAGGTAAAATAATCTGCAATATAATGTGTAATAACTCCCAAGTCTTTTGTTCTGCCAAGTGTCAGCCCTTTACTGCTGTCATAGGTATCAACAACTCTGTTCATCTTCTTTTCAAGAATATCAAAAGTCTGGTTAATTTCGTGCTTTTTTGTAATAAAAGACGGAACTAAATCAGGAACAATGCTGCCCATCTTAAACACAGCTCTATGTCTGATTTCTGTTTCCTGACCTGTAATATAGCCTGCTAATGAAACATGAGATTTCTTTCTCAATTTTTTACACCTCTTTAATATTCCACGTACCAATACGGTACATACATCCTCCTATATCCAAACTAAATTATACACCAGTTTTTAATTTTTGCAAGTCAAATTCCCACGCATCTTTTCCCTGTATTTAGTGCATACTTGACAATACCTCCTACTTCATATAAAATAATGCCATCGGGACTGCATCTGTTCTGTCCCGAAAATTATAAAAAACAGGAGATGATTTACTTGGACCCCAGTGCGGCCCCGCAAATTATTGCAATTTTAATTTTAGTTCTTTTATCGGCATTTTTCTCATCAGCCGAAACAGCCTTGACAACGGTGAACAAAATCCGGCTTAAAACGCTCATTGACGAAGGTCACAAAACGGCCCCTATCGTTATGAAACTTATCGAAAATCCGGGAAAGCTTTTAAGTACAATTCTTATCGGAAACAATATTGTCAATCTTTCAGCATCATCGTTAAGTACCGTGACAGCAACGGATATGTGCATTAACGCCGGGTATCCTATACCGGTATCTACAGCCGTAGGTATTGCAACAGGTATCTTAACACTGCTTGTTTTATTGTTTGGTGAAATTATTCCGAAAACTTTAGCCACGCGCTATTCAGAGCAGCTTTCTTTTAAGTATGCAAGGATTATCTATGTACTGACAATCATCCTGACACCGCTGATTTTCATCATCAACTTAATGTCCAACGGCATTTTGAAGCTTTTAGGTGCAGATAAGCATACAAAGACAACGATGACTGAAAACGAGCTTCTCACTATTATTGATGTCAGCCACGAAGAAGGTGTAATTGAGCAGGAAGAACACGAGATGATTACAAACGTTGTTGATTTCGGTGACTCCCGCGCAAAAGATGTCATGGTGCCGCGTATTGATATTGTCTTTGCCTCTGTAGATTCTACATACGAAGAATTAACCCGGCTTTTTAAAACCGAAAAGTATTCGCGTATCCCAGTTTATGAAGATTCTAAAGACAATGTCATCGGTATCGTAAACTTAAAAGATTTATTTTGCTACGATAAGCGTCCGGAAGATTTTGTATTAAAGAATTTTCTTCGTGAGCCGTTTTTCACCTATGAATATCAGAAAACTTCCGAATTAATGGTAACAATGCGCGACCAATCCTTTAATATAGCTATTGTTCTTGATGAATACGGTGCTACAGCCGGACTGATTACCCTTGAAGACCTTTTGGAAGAAATTGTCGGCGAAATCCGCGATGAATATGATGAAGATGAGGATGACGAAATCAAAAAAATTTCCGATAACGAATATATTGTTGACGGTGCTTCAAAATTAGACGATATTAATGATGTTCTCGGAACAAAGTTTGATTCTGATGATTACGATTCCATTGCCGGACATATGATTAATGAACTGGAACATATTCCGAGTGAGGGTGAATATATTGATTTGGATGGTTTCCGATTTAAAATTGAAAAAATGGAAAAGAACAGAATTGATACAATCCACATTTATCGGCTTGAGCCGCAAAAGGATGATTCCGAAGAAGTATAAATTATAAATATCCGTAAAAAGAGTTTTGCTGCGGCAAAGCTCTTTTTTATTGCAGTTGAGCAAACGAAAATGAGGGAACCGCCAAATCAAGATTAACATCTGTTTCTTTAACGATTCCCTCACTGCTGAACTGGTTCAATCATTCTTGAATATCCCTTTCATTTGTAATTTATCAACTATGAGTTTCATCTATATTAAATTGTATTCAGATAATGTACTCCGCTGTACTTATCCATCTATATTTATATTATAACATATCCCTAATTTCCAAATAGCCAATTACTTCTCTTTTCCATTCTTCTTATGTTGTTGGTTATGTATCACGGGTTGATACTTCTCCCTTAAACAACTTGTGTAATTCTGCAACTAATTGTCTACCAGTAATACTCTGCCTTATAATATAAATTCTTTCCTATGATTATATCATATACTTCATAATAGATAAATTTCTTTTTAACTTAAAATGCTTTCTCGTCACACTTTAATTTCGATACTTATCGTCTTACTGATATAAGATACAATCTAAAAAACTATTTCATTGGACTCTCCTCCTTCTTTTTATATTACCATTGATACTTTTAAATCTTAGATTTCACTTTATCTTCTGTCTAAAAACTCTTTTGTAATTCTTAAAACCATCCTTCAATAGTCCTAAAAACTATATCTGGTTTTTCATCTTTTGTACTCTTATAACTTTTGTACTTTAATGAAATCTTAGATTTATAGTTTATCTTCTGGTTTTTTCTTTGGTTTCTTTTGATGGTTTTATGATATCACAACTCCCAGTATTTGTCAACACATTTTTTAATTTTTTTCAAAGATTTTTTTCTACTCATTTGTTTGTATGTTATAGACAGAATTTTCTGATAATTCATAGTGTAAAACTGATTAATACCCTGATACAGCAAACAAAGCCCCCAAACCTGTTAATCCGGCTTGGAGGCTCTGACTACTCGTTTTATTATTTTGTAAAATATTCTACACCGGATTCAAAAATCATCTGATTCTGATTTCCTGTAATATTCATGGCAACTTTATCTCCGATACGTTCCGAATGTGCCATTTTTCCGAGAATCCTTCCATCCGGGCTTGTAATACCTTCGATTGCTGCATATGAACCATTCGGATTGAAATCCTCATTCATTGTCGGATTACCGTTGACATCCACATACTGTGTTGCAACGCAGCCTGTTTCAAAGAGCTTCTTAATCCATGCATCACTGGCAACAAAACGACCTTCGCCATGAGATGCCGGAATCGCATAAACATCTCCGACCTTTGCTTTCTGAAGCCATGGAGATTTATTTGAAGCAACTCTTGTATAAACCATCTTTGAAATATGACGTCCGATGCTGTTTGTTGTTAATGTCGGTGAATCTGTCTTCTGCGGTGTAATCTCTCCGTAAGGCACAAGACCAAGCTTAATCAATGCCTGGAACCCATTACAAATACCAAGCGCCAATCCGTCTCTTTCATTCAAAAGTTTCATGACTGCTTCTTTGATGCGTTCATTTCTGAAGGCTGTCGCAATGAATTTTCCAGAACCATCAGGTTCGTCACCTGCTGAGAATCCGCCCGGGAACATAAGAATCTGAGCATCACTAATACCCTTTTCAAACATTTCCACAGACTCCCTGATGTTTTCACCATTCATATTTTTAAATACCATAATATTTGTATCCGCGCCGGCTCTCTCGAAAGCTTTCGCTGTGTCATATTCACAGTTTGTTCCCGGAAATACAGGAATGAATACTTTCGGGCGGGCCACCTTATGACGGCATACATAAATATCCTTTGTCTCATATAAACCGTCAAAAACTTCTTTTTGCTCAACATGTGATTTTGTAGGAAATACCTTTTCAAGTGCTGTATTCCATGAAGCAAGCGCTTCTTTCATATCAATCACTGTATCGCCATAAACAAATGCCGGTGTTTCGGATATCACAGCCACCTTCACATATGGCACAGAAATTTTATCGAGAGCATCTGCCGAAACCTCAGCAACAATGCATCCGTAATTTTCTTTAAACAGTTCTTCTGCTGCAAGCTCTTTATCCAGCACAGCGCCAAGCTGGTGACCGAAAGCCATCTTGCTGACTGCGCCTGCAATACCGCCAAATCCAACGGCATAAGCAGATACAATCAATTTCTTCGCTATCATCTCGTGGACTGCCTCGTAAAGCTTCATCGCCTGGGCATAATCAGGAAGGTCATATTGGTCTTTGACAATATTAAATGCCACAACATGATTTCCTGCCTTCTTAAACTCCGGTGTAATCACGTCACTTCCATCAGCAACATCCACTGCAAAGGATACAAGTGTCGGAGGCACATCAATTTCATTAAAACTGCCGGACATAGAGTCTTTGCCGCCGATGGATGCAAGTCCGAAGCCCATCTGTGCATGATATGCACCGAGAAGCGCACTCATCGGTTTGCCCCAACGCTCTTTTTTATTACCAAGGCGTTCAAAATATTCCTGGAATGTAAAATGAATTTTTTTATAATCTCCGCCCGAAGCGACAATCTTTGCAACAGAATCCACAACCGCATAAATTGCACCGTGGTATGGACTCCAGCTTGAAAGATACGGGTCATAGCCGTAGCTCATCATTGTCACTGTATCTGTCTTTCCTTCCAACACAGGAAGCTTTGCAATCATCGTCTGAATCGGTGTCAACTGATACTTTCCGCCATAAGGCATAGCTACTGTACCGGCGCCGATTGAGCTGTCAAACATCTCAACAAGACCTTTTTGTGAGCACACATTAAGGTCTGCAAGCATATCAAGCCATGCTTTTTTGACATCTGTCACAGCCTTTTTATTTTCAAAATAGTTATCTTCTTTTGAAGGCATACAAATCTTTACATCGGTTTCCTGATGCGCCCCGTTTGTATCAAGAAAGGCTCTTGAAATATTGACAATTTCCTTGCCTCTCCAAAGCATCACAAGTCTTGGACTCTCAGTCACAGTTGCAACACAAACAGCTTCAAGATTTTCTTCTTCGGCATATGCTAAAAATGTATCTGCATCTTTCGGGTCAACAACAACCGCCATTCTTTCCTGAGATTCCGAAATTGCAAGCTCTGTACCGTCAAGTCCGGCATATTTTTTAGGAACCTTATCCATCTCAATGCGAAGTCCCGCTGCAAGCTCTCCAATGGCAACAGAAACACCGCCGGCCCCAAAATCATTACACTTTTTAATCAGACGGCTGACCTTCTCTTTTCTAAATAAACGCTGAAGCTTACGCTCTGTCGGTGCATTTCCCTTTTGAACCTCTGCGCCGCATGTATCAATCGAAGAAGCTGTATGGGCTTTTGATGAGCCTGTCGCACCGCCGCAGCCGTCACGTCCTGTGCGTCCGCCTAAAAGGATAATGATATCTCCCGGGTCTGAGGTTGCTCTGACAACATTTCTGCGCGGCGCCGCACCCATAACCGCGCCGATTTCCATACGTTTTGCAACATAGTTCGGATGATAGATTTCATTGACAAGACCTGTTGCAAGACCAATCTGATTGCCGTATGAGCTGTAACCTTTCGCTGCGCCTGTGACAATTTTTCTCTGAGGCAGCTTGCCCTGTAATGTATCTTTTAACGAAACCGTAGGATTTGCCGCACCTGTCACACGCATTGCCTGATAAACATAAGAGCGTCCTGACAACGGGTCACGAATCGCACCGCCAAGGCATGTTGCCGCACCACCGAAAGGCTCAATCTCTGTCGGATGATTATGTGTCTCGTTTTTAAAGCTTACAAGCCATTCTTCTGTCTGTCCGTCAATTTCTACAGGTACAATAATACTGCAGGCATTGATTTCTTCAGACTCCTCCATATCCTGAAGCTTTCCATCTTTTTTAAGCTTCTTCATCGCCATAAGCGCAATATCCATGAGGCAGACATATTTATCATCTCTGTCTTTATACAGTTCCGCAAAATTTTCCTTATACATCTCAAAAGTATCCTGAATCGGCTTGTTATAATAGCCATCTTCAAATTCAATATTTTTAAGTTCTGTCTGGAATGTTGTATGACGACAGTGGTCTGACCAGTATGTATCAAGCACACGAATCTCAGTCATTGTAGGATTTCTTTTTTCCTCGTTGGCAAAATATTCCTGAATAAACGTAAAGTCTGTAAAGGTCATTGCAAGATTCAAAGAATCATAAAGCGCCTTCAGCGGTTCCTCCTGCATGTCTGTAAAACCTTCAAAAACTTTAACATCTGCCGGTTCCTCAAAAACAGCTACAAGTGTCTCTGGCTTTTTGGCTTCACTTTCTCTTGAATCTACCGGATTAATGCAAAACGCTTTAATCTTTTCAAGCTCTGCCGCGTCATTAACACCCTCGATGATATATGTCACCGCCGAACGAATCAGCGGTTCTTCATTTTCATCTAAAAGCTTCACACACTGCATTGCAGAATCTGCTCTCTGGTCAAATTGTCCCGGAAGATACTCTACCGAAAACACACAGGCGCCATCTGCATCAGGAAGCTTTTCCTCGTATAAAAAATCCACCGGTGGTTCTGAAAACACCGTATTCTTTGCTCTGTCATAAACTTCATCGGATATATTTTCAATGTCATAACGATTTAAAATTCTTACCCCTTTAACTGCCGTGATTCCTAAATAATCTTTAATATTTTCAAATAATTCCGCTGCCGCTACGGCATAGGCCGGTTTCTTTTCAACATAAATACGTCTGACTTTGTCCATTGTTTTACCTCCATGATTTGAATGTACATATGGTATCGTTTGCACTTTGTTTTCATTATATCACGACCTGTTTTATAATTGAAATTAATAT
>CABUBX010000113.1 GCA_902489925.1 uncultured Lachnospiraceae bacterium
TTCATGTCTGCGGCCTTAAAGACCTCCGCAGCGTTTTGACCGCAGCGGACGGTGATTAAACAATCCACCTTCTCATCTGTTAAAAACTGAGCGACCTGAATACCCGCACCGCTATTGGCTGAAGCTGCCGGATTTTCTACAATCCGGTCAGCCCCATCCTCTCGAAATAAAAAGTACGGCGCCCTCGCCAGGACAATACATACATCCTTTTTATTCTCATCAAGCGGAATTGCTGTTCTCATAACTCCATCCTCCTTCATTATCATCTGTTCACAGACACGGCGCTGCCTTTTGCATCCGCCGCAGCCGCGATATATCTGCTTACCGTCACAAAGCTGATAGCTGCCGCCCTCAATCCGAAGCACAAGACCATCCACAAGTGCATCGGCCAGCTTCTTCCTCGCAGAATTATAAATCAACTGCACCGTCGTTCTGGCAACCTGCATATAATTACTGCACTCCTCCTGCGAAAATCCCTGTTTGTCAATCAGACGGATGGCTTCATACTCATCGACAGTCAACACAACCGCCGGGCCGTCCGATATTTCCCCGGCCGGATAAAACGCTCTCGTCTGAGGCATCTGACACACCTTTCTGCATTTTCTCGGTCTTGGCATCTCCTTCACCTCCGTTACGGTATTTCATATAACCTTTAGTTCTATTATAATGCATTATTGGCATATGTCAATAATATATTTTGACATATGCCAATAACAAGTATGAATCAATCTTAAATTCCCATAGCTTATTTTTATTCAAAACAGTCTTTTGCCTGAATTGTCTTTATGCCAAATAAAAAATACAAAACATGAAATCCCCACACAACCGCAAGAATGATTCTTGCCGCAAGCAACTGTTTCATCACCACAAAGCCAACCGTCATCAATATCGTTACACCGACCATAATTTTAATTTTTGCCTTTCGCGTCATCCCTCTTTCCCTACAAAAGCTCTCCAAATTGTTTTTATAGAACTTTGTTGTAACAAACCATCCATAAAGCCTTTCAGAACTTCTTGCAAAGCAAAACACAGTCAGCATAAAAAATGGAACCGAAGGCAATATTGGCAAAACAGTCCCGACAACACCAAGCACCAAACACAAACTTCCAAAAACAATATATGCAGCTTTTTTAACCTTCATAATTTCCACTTCACACTCCTTCATTCATTAGCTGATTCTCCCATTTTCTACAGAATAGAGAACATCGGCTATACGCATTGTTGACAGACGGTGTGACACAAGCACTATTGTTTTTTTGCCCTGTTCCTCACGAAGCGCTTTAAGAATCACCGCTTCATTCAGGCTGTCAAGATTACTTGTCGGTTCATCAAGAAGCATAAACGGTGCCCGGTGCAAAAAGGCTCTCGCAAGTCCGAGACGCTGACGCTCGCCGCCCGACAAAGTATCTCCCAGCTCTCCGACCTCCGTTTCGTATCCTTTCCGAAGGCTCATAATAAAATCATGAATTGAGGCTTTCTTACATGCCTCAATAATTTCTTCGTCTGAAGCGTCCCTTTTTGCAATCAGTAGATTGTTTTTTATACTGTCGCGAAACAGATGTGTTTCCTGAGTCATAAAACTTTCCATTGCGCGAAGATTTGACGTATTGATTTTTGAAATATCTATTTCTGAAATTTGAAGCATATTTTCCCCGGCCGGCCAAAAACGCATAAACAGTTTAAGCAGCGTTGATTTACCGCTTCCGCTCTTTCCCGAAATACCGACAATCTTCCCTTTAGCGATTTCAACCGAAACATCCTCCAATATATTTTCTTCGCCATATGAAAAACTGACATGCTTTGCCCGCGCACCGTCAAAAGAAACCTCCGGACAGCCATTGACTTCCTCCACAACAGGATTCTCCTCTAAAATATCAAGCACCCTGTTTCCTGCCGCAAAAGTATTTTGCAGTGTGCTTCCCAAACCAGCCAGAGCCATACACGGCCCAAAAGAAGAAAAAAGTGCAAGGACAGGAACAACAACCCCTGTAAAATCCACAGCTTCTTTTGTATAAAGCCATGACGCCAAAAACAGCATCGCCAAATCCGCCAAAAGAACTGCGGTATTGGCAGCTGCCATATTTCTTCCGGCAGTGCGCTTCATTTTAGCCTCATCCTCAGAAAGAGCCTCTGTCTGTTCATTCATCTTTTGAAGGCGCTCAATTCCGCAGCCATACTGGATTGTTTCAGAAAGCCCCCTGAGACTGTCCAACACAAAACTGCTCAAATCGCCGGATTTTGTACGAAATTTCATGCCGTCGCTGCCGCCAAGCTTTGATATCAAAATCGGAATCAAAATTCCGACAACTGCATAGGCCGCAAGCGCAAGCATTCCCAAACTCCAGTGATACCGTCCAATAAAAAGACACATGATGCCTGAAAACAAAAATGCAATCAATACAGGAGAAATTGTATGTGCATAAAACACCTCCAAAAGCTCTATATCAGAAGTGATTACAGAAATAAGATTTCCCTTATCCTTTGTCTCTAATTTTGCCGGGCAGAGCCGACGCAAAGCCTTAAACACCTTGTCTCTGATTAAAGCCAAAAGCTTAAAGGCAATATAGTGGTTGCATGTCTGTTCGCCGTACCGTAAAATTCCCCGCGAAAACGCAAATATGCCGAGCACAAAAAACAGTGTTGTCATATTGAAAGCAATATCAAAATCCAGTAATCTTAAAACAGCATAGCCGCCGAAAATTGTAATAAAGGCTGCCACAAGATGTCCTGCCATCCCCATCAATACTGCCAGAACCATAAATCCCGCAAGCGGTTTTACAAGGCCAATCAGCTTTGCCATGACTACAAACCCATTTCGTCTTTTCATCTGCAATTACATCTCCCTTCCGTAATTTTCAAGATTTTGCTGTGCCTGCCACAGTCTATTATAAAGCCCGTTTTTCATCAAAAGCTGTCCATGAGTGCCCTGCTCTTTAATACTTCCGTTTTCCATCACATAAATCCAATCAGAAGCAGTCACATTCGCCAGACGGTGTGAAATAAGAAGTACCGTTTTAGACTTTGCCAAGCCACGAATTTCTTCCATAATGTCATTCTCACTTTCCACATCAATATTTGATGTCGCCTCATCAAATATATACACGGGACTGTCATGAAGCAGAGCTCTTGCAAGCGCCAGCCGCTGCCGCTGCCCTCCCGAAAGATTGCTTCCCCTTTCGGCAACATTGCAGTCAAGTCCGCCCTGACCTTCAAAAAAGCCGTCCAGCTTCACTCGTTTTAGAACATGCCGCAATACCTCGTCGGAGGCTTTAGGATTTCCCATAAGCAGATTATCACGGACTGTCCCTTTAAACAAATAACTTTGATGACTGATGTAGGTTACATTTTTCAAAAGACTTTCTTCATCAATTTCGGATAATTCTATGCCGCCAATTTTTATCGTGCCCGTATAATTTTCATTTTTTCCGATAAGCGTCGCTGCCAGTGTCGATTTTCCGCAGCCGCTTTCCCCGACGACAGATACAAAGCCTCCTTTTGGTATATGCATGTTAAGATTTTTCAAAACATTTCGGCAGCCATCATAGGAAAACCCTGTATTTTCAAAAACAATCGGACAGCACGCCTCCACCTTTTTTACCTTTCCCTCAGGATTCGGCAAATCCAGTATTTTAAAAATTTTGTCACCGGCAGCCATACCGTTCATCGCAATATGGAAAAAGCTGCCAAGCTGCCGCATTGGGATAAAAAAATCAGCCGACAGCAAAATAATAACAAGGCTGCCTGACAGCGTCACAGCCCCTTTTGCATACTGGACTGCCGCCATCACAACACCAAGAGCCGCCCCGCCGTAGGCAATCAAATCCATTATCGTAATGGAATTAAGCTGCATTGTCAGCACCTTCATTGTAATTTTTCTGAATCGTTCTGCTTCCTCATTCATTTCCTGATTTTTAAATGCATCGGCCTCATAGATTTTCAGCGTTGTCAGCCCCTGCAGATTTTCAAGGAACGTATCGCCCAAAGTCGTATACTCACTCCAATATTTTCCAAGCAGTTTTTTGGCCCACGTCTGTACAGCGGCAATGGAAACAGGGATGAGTGGCACGCAAATCAGCAAAACAACAGCCGACGGTACATTCACAAAGCAAAGATATACAAACAATGTCAGCGGTGCCAGCAGCGCATAAAAAAACTGTGGCAAATACGCGCCGAAATAAGTCTCCAACTGTTCAACGCCCTCCACACAGATTTGGACAACCTCTGAAGTTTTTACATAAGATGTATAAGAAGCGCCAAGCTTCAAAAGCTTTTCATATAAACTTTGTCTAAGTTTCTTTTTAATATTTTTCGAAGATAAATATGACATTTTCGCAGCCCACACTGTACAGACAAAGCGTATAGTCACCGCTGTCGCTGCTGCGGCGGCTGTCATCGCTATATGTTTTGCATCTGCATTTTTATAAAAAAGCTGCTGCAGCAATCCGGCGATTGCCGTCATCATTCCGATATTTGCCGCAAGGCTGCACCATTGTAAAATAACATTGCCTGCAATATATTTTTTACTTTCACCGGCTGTCTGAATCAGACGTTTATTCATCATCATTGAAATAACTCCCTTCTGTTACAATTGTTTTTGCCGTTAGTTTTCGCTAACTATCTTTCAAAAAATATGCGGCAACCATTTGTTAGTTGCCGCTAACTTCTGTTCACATTATACTTTTATGATAATCCTTTGTCAATCACTATTTTTACTTTTTTGCCCGATGACAAAAGGCGCCCCAAAACAGATGTCCATTCACCTGCCTTGGGGCGCTCTCACGATATTCCATTAATAATCCAATCTTCTGTAATAGCGTCTGATTTCCATCGGATGGCAATTCAGCTGCTCTAAATGAACATCAATTCTCTGTGTCACTGCATGCATTACAAGATGAGAAAGGCTTCCACGGTACTTTTCACTGATACCTTCAAGCGGATAATCCTTTGTATCGATGATTGTATAATTGCCGCAAATTCTTGGAAGGAAAGCTGCTACCCTTTCCCCTAAAACTCTTTGGGAATCTTCACCGACAAAAACTGTGACCGGTGTATCTCTGTCAATAACTTCCAATGTACCATGGAAAAATTCTGCGCTGTGGATGGACTTTGTTCTAATCCAGTGCTGTTCCTCCCAATAACACATTGCATAAGAATAAGTAGCGCCATACTGATTGCCTGCGCCGACAAAATAATGAATCGCATCATTCATATGCTTCTTAGCAAATTCCTCGCCGAAAGCATCTGCGGATTTTTCAACGTCAACAAGCGCCTGTGCAAGATGTGCATCCAACTGTGCATAATATTCTTCGTAATCAGGGAATTCTCCTGCATTATACATCAATCTGTCCGCAACCATGAAAAACTTTAACTGCTCATTTCCCGGATAAGCAATCTCATAATCAACCATCTCTGCAATTTTTGCAGTGGCAATGTCAATAAAACCAATCACTGTAGCACCGGCAGCCTGAGCTTTTTCAACACCCTTAACCATCTCCTCAGTGCTTCCTGTCACAGAAGAAACAATAACAAGTGTGCCCTCTCCGACCTTTTTGTTGCCTGTTGCCAAATACTCTGCTGCATTTTCTACAAAAAACGGAAGCTCTGATTTTTCCTTCATATGAACTTCAGCCTGCAGACATGAAGCATAGGTTCCCCCAATACCAAGCCAGCAAATGTTTTTGTAACCCTTTTCGCAAATCCCGTCAATAATTTTTTCAATTTCACCCCGAAGCGCTAAAGCACCGTTCACACTGTCAAGCTGCTTCTTTTCATCAAATTTAAGCATCGTACTCTCTCCTTTTTTACTTATTGGCCGCAACCTCTTTGTATATTTATTATACCACTTTTTATCATTCAACTCAATTATTCTTTGAATTATTTTCAGATATTCCGTTTATATTTTGCATTTTTCACTACTATTTTATAGATTCTTTAACGAAAAATTTATTTTATCTTTATCTGGTCTACTATTTATTTGAACATACACACCCAAATTACTATACCAGTTTTAATTGACATTTTTCTTTTTTGACTGTATAGTAAACACAAAGGAGATAGCTTATGAGAAAGAATTTATTAAATCTTGATATCAGCATTGCTTCCGAACTAAAATACATGATTGAGAGCGGTCTGTACGCGCCCGATGAAAAGCTTCCGTCTGAAAGAAAGCTTTGTGAAACCTTCAATGTCCAGCGGATGACTGTACGCAGCGCTTTAGACATTCTAATTAAAGAAAACTATGTCTATGCCATTCCAAAAAGCGGCTACTATGTCGCACCGCCCCGAATTGTGCTGTCCATACGTCATCTCGGATTTGATGCCGAACACAACAGCCGCGCATTGCAATTAAAAAGTGATTTGCTCGATTTAAAAAAATTTCCGCCGAAACGGCCATTGCCAATAAACTTTTAATTCCTTCAGGCAGTCCGGTTTTTAAAATTGTCCGTCTGTTTCAAGAAAATCATACACCGATACAAATCAGCACAGCTTACATTCCGGCAGATTTATGCCCTAAGATTACCCGTCCAATCGCCCAATCGCGTTCTCCAAAAGATATCGTTCGAAGCTTTCACCTGGAGATTACAAAAACAGCACAAAAAATTACCCGTGTCTATGCCAACGAACGGGAAGCCTCGCTGTTGGCAGTACCGCTTAGAACCTCCCTTTTAAAGCATCGTGTCGCAGCCAGCCTTCCGTCAGGCCGCCTTGTACTTTTATGTGAGGACGTGATGTTATACCATCGTTTTTCTTTCTTTAAGGAGGCTGTACCTATTGAACATTGATACAAATAACGAGGAAACTATTTTAAGAATAAAAAATATGATTATAGAACGTATAGAAAATAA
>CABUBX010000114.1 GCA_902489925.1 uncultured Lachnospiraceae bacterium
TCCCAGGTAACAAGTTTTTATTATTTCACTTGTCTACCTAGAAGGGATCATATCAAACATTTTATGGCAATCCTATTTTTCATTTCCTTAATAGCCTCAGTTTTTCTTTGTCTTCTTTTGAAACCCGCAGTGATTCGCATATTTTCTGAATTGTTTTATTATGTACAAATGTATCCAGAGTTTTGGATTCTATCAATGGTAATGTTTTCTTTGGAAAATGCACATAACAGACAGAAAGTGTCCATGCAACAGCCATTTTGACATAATAGGCATCATTATCTATAGTTGACATAATGTAAAGAATGCTGTCAATATAATCTTCGGTCATGTAATGGTCTAACAGTGCAACGATTGCAAATCGAACTTCATATTCACGGGTGGATTGTAAATAAGCTCTGATGACAGGCTCATAAAAGCTGCGATTTTTTTTAATAAACTTAAAAGCCGCCGTGGGTGAGTCGCATACAGCCCAGCTTGTAATGTGGCTTACGAAGGTTTGCAAATAAGGCAGGCGGGCTTCATCTGACATTTTTAGATTGGAAAGGATAAAGCCAAATAACATGATTTCTTCCGCATAATCAAATAACGGGGCGTTCATATAATTTAAAATGTCGTTTTCTTTGGAAAGTGCTTTGGCAAAATCTTTAAGCTGCGGTGTTCTTATGCCGAGAATATTGTCACAGCCGGGGCAAAGTGCTGCATGAAATTTTAGAAAATCTTTATCTGCCATTGCTTTGAGTTTCGTTTGTATTTCGACACGATTCATAAAAATACTCCTTTACAATAAGAATAAAGTTATTATATCATATTTGTACAGGCATACAAAAGCCGGAGTGTGCAAAGACTTTATGGAATTAAAATTAAGAAAGGCAAAGGTGAACAGCATGGATTTAACAACAGCAAAGAAATTAAATAATGGTGTGATGATGCCGACAGTCGGTCTTGGCGTTTATCAATCGGGTGATAAGACATATGAGGCGGTAAAGACGGCGCTTGAAGCAGGTTACCGCCATATTGATACAGCAGCATTTTATCAAAATGAGGAAGCTGTCGGTGCGGCAATTAAAGACAGCGGCATAAAGAGAGAAGATATTTTTGTGACAACAAAGCTTTGGCGTGATGCTATGGTCGATGGGACTCAGCATAAAGCTTTTGAGGAGAGCCTTAAACGGTTAGGGTTGGACTATGTCGATTTATACCTTATTCATTGGCCGATATCAACAGCCTTGGAGGAGACGTGGCGTGTTTTTGAAGGGATTTATAAAGACAAGGGCGCAAGAGCAATCGGTGTCAGCAATTTCCATATGCAGCATCTCATGCGCATTATGGCGGCAGGAACGGTTGTGCCGGCAGTTAATCAGTTAGAGTGCCATCCATATTTGAACCAAAAGCCGCTCAGAACATTTTGTAATAATTTGAGCATTGAGGTTACGGCATGGTCTCCGCTCGGACGAGGCCGTGTGCTTGAGGATGCTATTGTTGAGAGTATTGCAGCACGTCATGGAAAGACACCGGCACAGGTGATTTTAAGATGGGAATTACAGGAAAATATGATTGTGATTCCGAAGTCCGTGCATAAAAAACGTATGATTGAAAATGCAGATATTTTTGATTTTGAGCTGAGCAGCCTTGAGATGGAGGAGATGAATCAGCTGAATCGCAACGAGCGTTTCGGCCCGAATCCGGACACATTTGAAAAGGAATGAAAGTACAATGGTCAGAAAGATTTTAAGACCTAAAGTTCAAATTGATAAAAAGCAGGTTTTAAAAGCTTTGGGTTGTGATGAGACATCCCTATCTTATGAGGCAATGAGCAGATGCTATGACGAGGTGATAGGTCATGTGCGTGCACTTTTGATGCCGGAAGTGAGAATATATTTATTGGATGAAGGGAAAATCTGTGAGCTTCGCACGATTGGTGACGGCATTGACAGCTATATTCAAAAAGCTTTCAGAGACGGCAGCAGTGTGCACGCTGTGCTTGCTGATGCAATTGCGGACAGTGCATTGTTCGTAATGGAGGAGGATATTTGCGACGCCCTTCTTCTGATTTGCGGTACTTATGGCTTTGGTATCCAAAAGAAAATGGAGGTACAAAAGGACTTATCGGTACTTGAATACAGAGAAATTATAGAAAAAGCAATATCAAAAGAAGGTATGGAAGTTTTCGATGATGGACAGATAGTTGACATAAAACTTACGATTGGCGCGATGCTCAGTCCGGTTAAATCTATGTGCAATATCTATGAAATTTCAGAAAACCCACATATATTTAGAGCGGGGCATGACTGCAAAGCCTGCGGTAATTTGGAGTGTAAGTGGCGAAATGACAGAGGTGAACGGGAAATGGAAAAAGATGGAAAAAGGATATCCTTAACAGTTTGTGACTGTGAGGATAAACAGGAAATTATCTGTCAAAGCGGCGAAACAGTGATGGAGGCTTTGATGCGTCTGGACTCTAAATATGAAGCAATCTGCGGGGGCACGGGACGCTGCGGAAAGTGTAAGGTCAGAATTGAGAAGGAAGATTTTCCGATAACCGGCGCAGACAGACTTATTTTTACGAAAAAGGAACTGGCGGCAGGCTGGCGTCTGGCCTGTAGGGCTGTTGTCGATAAGCCGATGACAGTTTACCCTAAAATGACTGATGAGCATTTGACAGGTGCTTCTGCTGTTGCAAATTTTACATCAAATACTTTAAAAGATATGAAATCCTACAAAACACAGGATGCGGAGGATGAGTTTTCTTTTGCAATAGACATAGGAACAACAACGATAGCGGTTGGGCTTGTTTCGGGCAGGGACGGACAATGTGTCGAAACTTATACGTCATTGAATCATCAGAGAAGCTATGGGGCAGATGTAATTAGCCGTATTGGACAAGCGACAGGCGGTGCAGCAGTGTCCATGCAGAAAATAGTGATAGAGGATATTGCAAGCGGTATACGGGAACTTTCCAAAAAGCATCTTACAGCCAATCATCGGGTAACGGCGATTGCGATTGCCGGCAACACGACAATGCTGCATCTTTTGATGGGATATCCTTGTGATGGGCTTGGGGGTGCGCCGTTTCTTCCATATAAAACAGACTGTGAGCGAATAGGCCGAACGGCGGCACGGAAGCTTCAAATCGGACTTCTTTTTGATGCTTTGGGCAGTCCGGCTTTTGACGAAACTGAGCTTCGTTTGTTTCCGGGTATATCTGCCTTTGTTGGCGCAGATATTGTTTCGGGGATGACGGCGCTTGCTATGGGGCGTGATGATGCCGCAGATATACTTATTGACCTTGGAACAAATGGGGAAATGGTCATTGGAAATAAAGAAAAGCTTTTGGTGACATCAACTGCGGCGGGACCGGCCTTTGAGGGCGGAAATATTACATGGGGAACGGGCAGTATCGACGGCGCCATCTGCGGTGCAGAATTTTTTGATGGGGGTCTCCATATAAAGACAATCAATGAAGCACCTCCGGTCGGCATTTGCGGAACCGGAATTGTAGAGGTGATTTATGAACTTCGCAGGATGGGTGTTTTAGATGAGACAGGTTTGCTTGAAAAAGCTTATTTTGACAGCGGCTATCCGTTGGCACAGACCTTAGACAATAAGACTATTTTTTTGACACAAAAAGATATCAGAGAATTTCAGATGGCAAAGGCGGCAATATGCGCCGGTGTCAGGACATTGCTGCGAATTTTCGGCAGCGACGGAAATCAAATTCGTCATCTTTATATTGCCGGAGGCTTTGGCTATAAATTAAATTATAAAAAGGCAGCGGCTATCGGGCTGCTGCCTGAGGGAATGGAGAAAATTGCTGTACCTGTGGGCAATGCTGCACTTGCCGGCGCTTCTTTGCTGGCATCAGATGTGCGCTGTATGAATCAGGCTGAGAAGCTTGCAGCTAAAGCCTGTGAAATAAATCTTGCCGACAGCAAAGTATTTCAGGACTATTACATGGAAAGCATGTATTTTTAATTGCCTTTGCTGCTTAGAGGATTTTGACCGTCCTCCCAGAAGGGGTTATTATCGGGCGCGCATTTTCCGCTTTTTTCATAGCTGGAATTTTGCTTAATCATCTCCTTGGGCTCACTTGAATATCTGTGGGAAGTTTTTCTTGTGTCAAATTTTTCGTTATGAGATTTATTTTGCATAAAGAGACCTCCTGTTTTCGTGATAGCAAAAGGATGCCCGAAATTGCAAAAAAGTATTCAAAATCGGAGTGTCTATGTATTTGTATTTGCGCGGCAGAGGCTGTCACAAAAAATGTACACCGGCCTTACGGCATATAAAGTAAACATTTTGCAACATGCTTACAAATCCCAAATTTAATATAACAAAGAAAACGGAGGTCATATTTTTATGGAAAACATAGATGAACAAGTCATCAGGCTCAGTAAAACGGTAAAAATTATAGGTATCATAGATATTGCGGTGTTTTCGGTGATTACATTAATTGCCTTTATTACAGGAAACGGGTTTGCTTCGATAGCCTTTATGGCCTTTGTGCTGCTTGGGGTTATATTGCTTTTGGCCTATAAAAAACAAATGCTTATTATAAAGGATAATGAAATTGAATTTAACTATTTGTTTAAAAAGACACAGCATGTCAGATACGAACAGATACGTTGTCTTCTTTTGATTCCGTTAAATAATCGGACTCAAAGGGCACTGATAGACCGACAATATCAAAGAATCATCTCGTTGGATGAAATGTTGGCAGATGTTGGGATTTTGTTTGAAGCATTGGAGAAAAAACAAATTGAAGTTGTGGATTTAGGTGAGCTGGTTGAAAAAGGCAGTAAGGACGTTTCAAAGTACTTTCCCGCACTCAATGGTATTGAACGCAATTATTATAAATCGCTGATTAATGAAAATAAAACGATTGAAAGTATGCCGCGCAAAAACAAGAAAGCTGTTGTTAAAAATACGAAAAAGCTGTTAAAGATTATAGGATGGGTTTTAATATTTGCCAATCTGGCTGCTTTTTTAATCGGCGGCAAGGCAATGCTTATCATATTGATTGCTGTCTTGGTGTTTACATACGGTCTCTATATTTTTTATTATCCTTATATTTACACAGATGCTTTCAGCAAAAAAGGGCAAAACCAATGTCTGCAGGTGCCGTTTGGCGGGGCTGTGATTGCAATGCTTTTAAGTCTTACGTTGTCTCAGCTTTGGAACTATGATTTTGATAGTTTTATGAAAAGCACAGCGGGGATAACGGCGATACTGGCGCTTGTATTTATCGTAAAATCGTTGAGAGTATCCGTGCCTCAGCGGCTTGGACGAAAACTATCGGTTATATTTGCGGCATTTATCATTGCGTTCTCGATAACGTTTCCGGTGAATTTTTTGCTGACCGTTGATAAGGCAACACACGTTGCGACGGTAATTACGGATAAGGATATAAGCGGCGGGAGAACAAGGGACTATTATCTTTATTGTATGTGGAACGGAAGCGAAGAAAGATTTAATGTTTCAAAAAAAGAGTATAACGAAACAGCGATTGGGGATAAAAAGAGAATATGTATAAGAAAAAGTATTTTAGGGTTGGAGTATTGTACGATTCACAAATAAATTTGAAGGGGATTATTTGAAGCGAATATAAAAAGGGGCGAAACCTTTGGATGTCGGGTGCTTTTGTATCACCGATTCCAAGAGGCTTCGCCCTTTTATTATGGTGTAAATATTAAGAAGCTAAAAGTTGTTTAACACTCCCAGCGTCCGCTGGCGCCGCATGGCAGTACAAGCCCGTTGGAGGATACCGGCAGACCGATTTCATCGGCTGTGACATGACCGCCGAATTTCTTCGATAACTCAGTTGAGAGCATATAGGTGAGCACCGCAGGCTGAAGACCTGTTGTGTACGAATTAATAAGGAAGAAAAGCGGTTTATCCGAGAGTACCTGTGTACAGAGTTTGATAAACGGATGAATAGCTTCTTCAATCTTCCATATCTCACCTTTAGGACCGCGGCCGTAGGAAGGCGGGTCCATGATGATGGCATCGTATGTGTTGCCGCGGCGGATTTCACGCTCGACAAATTTGACACAGTCATCGACAATCCAGCGCACAGATGTATCCGGCAGATTGGAGGACTTGGCATTTTCCTTGGCCCAAGTCACCATACCTTTTGACGCATCGACATGAGTGACAAAAGCGCCAGCTTTGGCTGCGGCACATGTGGCACCTCCGGTGTAGGCAAAGAGATTTAAAACACGGATTGGGCGTCCGGCATTTTTGATTTTTTCATAAAACCAGTCCCAGTTGGCGGCCTGTTCAGGGAAAAGACCTGTATGCTTGAAGCTGAAAGGCTTCAGATTAAATGTAAGGTCAAGATGATGGTAACAGATAGACCATTGTTGCGGTAAATCAAAAAATTCCCATTCGCCGCCGCCTTTTGAACTGCGATGGTAGTGGCCGTTCATCTTTTTCCAGCCTTTTTCGCCAGATGACCTGAGGGTCCGGACGGACAAGGAGATATTTGCCCCAGCGCTCAAGCTTTTCGCCGCCGGATGTATCAATAACTTCGTAATCTTTCCAGTGATTTGCTGTCCACATAAATTAATTCCTCTATTCTAGTAATATAGTATTTAGTATCAATATATCACACTCGGGCATTGTATGGCAATGAAAAGCGTGTGAAAAAACAGTAGACATTTCGTATAAAATATGATAATCTGAAACAACAGCGTTAAAAACGCGAGAGTATGCATTATCAACAAAAACAGCAGAAGATTTTCAGTAATTTTGTGAAAAAATATTTCGCGAAAAATCAAGAAAATCCTTGCAAATGCGGGAAAGATAGTGTATACTGATTAAGGTTGTGAC
>CABUBX010000115.1 GCA_902489925.1 uncultured Lachnospiraceae bacterium
AGAGAATCAATGATGCTTCTCGAAGCTTATGCACCACGCTATACGATTGCCTATATGACAATGACGGCAGCGGAGATTAACCGGAAATTGATGGAGGATTTGTATGACATAGCGCGAGATGTGCTTGGTGTTTCCGATGAGAACTTCAGAGTGCAGAGCCATATGGCAAGCTATGAGTATTATGCGATGAGCAGTCAAAAGCAGGATGTTTGGCAGCATGATGTGGGACTGTTTGAATATAGCTCTAAAGGACTTTATTATTATCATCTTTCAGTGAATAAAAATCACCGTCCGGCGGTGGCGAAGGCGGAGGCCATTCCGCTGAATATGTATATGGGCGGCAGAGATTTTAAGCTTTTATCGCCGCCGGATTTAGACAGAAGGTTTGCGGATGTCATTAAAGAAGTGATGAATAAGCGGGTAGTTTCCACGGTTTATCTTGCCGGAGACGGATTTAAAAGTGAATGGATGAATTTGTCGCGGGCACGCCTGTGTGCCGGACGCCGTGTATTTATCGGTGATAATCTGTATTGTCTCGGTGCCTGCTACAGCAGTTACATTGATTATTATAAAGAAAACCTGAAACAGTTTATTGCGATGAATGATGACATTATGTCCTACAGCATTTATGTTAGAGGAACACAGATGAAAGAGGTCATGCGCACGGAAGTTGTGAGAGCCGGTGACTGCTGGTACAGGGTACATTCAAATGTCCATTTTATTTTGGATGGTACAGATACGGTTGTTCTCCATGTCCATGATGTTATTTCAAACAGAGAGAAACTGATTCCGATAACTATAGACGGTTTGCCTGAACGCTCAAATAAAACAGTTGGCCTGTCTTTGAGTGTACAGTTTGAAGATGCAAAAATCTGCCATGTGACACTGGCGGATGAGGGCTTTGGCGGACTCTTTCCGGCAACAAGACGGACGTGGCACAGACGTCTTAATATTGCAGAGTATGAAGCCGATGCTAAATATAAAGAAAAAGGACGTCTCATTTTTCAGAAAAATATTCCTGAACGTACACCTTACTATTTTAATTTGAGTGACACGCGTGTATATTCGCTTGAAGAAATGTGCTGTTATCTTTATGAAAACATTTATACGGTGACGATGGACACTTTTAATGCAGGCTTTATATATTGGGTGGAAAAGTCGATGAAAGAGCCGTCTTTAGCAAAGCTTGTTGAGCAGCTCAAGAAGGCTCGGGTACCTTTAAAGATGCTTGTCCTGCAATTTATGGCAGCGGTGGATTATTACAACAGTGCAGAGCTTGCAAAGCTTTCGCAGATACTTGATGAAATTGAGCACCAAAATCCTATTGAGGCATCGCGCCAACAGGCGGATAATCTTGTACATTTTGGCAGATATATGGATGCTATCAGACTATATATGAGAGTCGTTGGACAGATGACAAATCCGGGAAACTATGATGTGACAAACCGCTTTCGGGGAAGTACATACCATAATCTCGGCTGCGCCTATATGCGCGTGATGAATTTTGCATCGGCAGCAATGAATTTTAAGAAGGCCTATGAGCTCAATAGAAATGAAGAATCCTTAAAATGTTATCTTTGGGCATTAAAAATGAATCAGGATGAGTCCGGATTTTTTGATGCCGCTGAAGCATACAAATTGTCGGAAAAATACATCGGAGATATTTTAAAAGAATATGATGATGAAAAGGATAAGATGGTTTTGGGGCAGCAGCCGACAGATGAGGAAGTGCCTAAGGTGCTAAAACGGCTTAAAGCTGTATACAGAGATTAAAAAGACAAGATGAGCGATGTGCCGTTTATAAAAGAAGGTCTTGACAAAACCGGTTTTAGATAATAAGATATAACCACTGGAAATATTATAAATGCGGTGAGAAAGAGGAGTATCTGGCAAAGACTTTACAGAGAGAGTGTTATTGGTGTGAGACATTCAAGGGATAACCGGAGAAGGTAGCTTTTAAGCAGCAGAGCCTAGAAAGCCTTGGGCATAAGCTCTGACGGGTCGTTTCCGTTAAAGACGATAAGAGATTGCAGATTGATTTGTCTGTGAATAAAGGTGGTAACGCGAGCTTTCGCCCTTTGCATGGGGCGGAAGCTCTTTTTAGTTTAAAGGGAGGGGCAGAAGATGATAATCATAGCTGTTATTCTGTTGGTGATTAGCGGGATTTTATGGCTTTCGGCACAGAGCATTAACCGGCGGGGGCAGGCGCTGGAAGATGAGGCGCGTTTTAGCGATATGTCTGCATCCGGAATTTCCCGGGATGAAAGTCAAGCTGACTGGGAAGAAGATGAAAGACTTGCCAGAGCCGACGCTAAAGCGCTGAGTACTTATGCGATGGTGCTGAAAGCAGTAGCAATCGTTTGTATGGTTGCGGCTGCGATTATAGTGATAGTAACGAACAGAGGCTTTTAAATTATTGCAAATATATGACAGAAGAAAGGAAGTTTGGGATGAATTTAGAGAAAACTTATAATCCTTCGGCAATCGAAGGAAAGCTTTACGAAAAGTGGATGAATAAGAAGTATTTTCATGCGGAGGTTGACAGAAGCAAAAAGCCGTTTACGATTGTTATGCCGCCGCCAAACGTGACGGGACAGCTTCATATGGGTCATGCCCTAGACAGTACAATGCAGGATATTTTAATCCGTTTTAAGCGTATGCAGGGGTACAATGCCCTTTGGCAGCCGGGCACAGACCATGCAGCCATTGCGACAGAGGTCAAGGTCATTGAAAAATTAAAAAGTGAAGGTATTGATAAAGAAGAACTCGGCCGCGAGGGCTTCCTTGAAAAAGCATGGGAATGGAAAGAAGAATACGGCGGAAGAATTAACAATCAGTTAAAGAAGATGGGCGCTTCCGCAGACTGGGACAGAGAACGTTTTACGATGGACGAGGGCTGTTCAAAAGCTGTAGAGGAGGTTTTTGTTAATCTTTACGAGAAAGGCTATATTTACAAAGGCTCAAGAATCGTCAACTGGTGTCCGGTATGTCAGACTTCTATTTCTGATGCGGAAGTGCTTCATGAGGAACAGGCAGGACATTTTTGGCATATTAAATATCCGATTGTCGGTGAAGAAGGTTTTGTTGAAATTGCCACAACACGCCCGGAAACCCTGCTTGGTGATACAGCGGTTGCTGTAAATCCTGAGGATGACAGATATAAACATCTTGTAGGTAAGATGCTTGAGCTGCCGCTTACAGGACGTCAGATTCCGGTTGTTGCAGATGCTTATGTGGATAAAGATTTCGGAACAGGCTGTGTAAAGATTACACCGGCCCATGACCCGAATGACTTTGAAGTTGGCCGCCGTCATCAGCTGCCTGAGATTAATGTGATGAACGATGATGCGACAATTAATGAAAAGGGCGGCAAATATGCAGGTATGGCGCGCTACGAGGCAAGACGTGCTATCGTTCAGGATTTAGACGACCTTGGTCTTTTAGTTAAAATCGAAGACCATGCGCACAATGTCGGTATTCATGACCGCTGTAAGACAACAGTTGAGCCGATGGTAAAACAGCAGTGGTTTGTAAAAATGGAAGAACTTGCAAAACCTGCCATTGATGCCGTAAAGAACGGACAGATTAAGCTTGTACCTGAGCGCATGGAAAAGACATATATGAACTGGCTTGAAAATATTCGCGACTGGTGTGTGTCAAGACAGCTTTGGTGGGGACACAGAATACCGGCATACTATTGCGATGAGTGTGGCGAGGTTGTTGTAAGAAAGGGCGGCGCCCCGGAAAAATGTCCGAAATGCGGATGTACGCATTTTACGCAGGATGAGGATACATTGGATACATGGTTTTCATCAGCGCTTTGGCCGTTTTCAACACTGGGATGGCCGGAAAAAACAGAGGATTTAGATTATTTTTATCCGACAGATGTGCTTGTTACAGGCTATGATATTATTTTCTTCTGGGTAATCCGTATGATATTCTCCGGTATTGAGCAGATGAAAGAAGTGCCGTTTAAAACAGTTATTTTCCACGGTCTTGTAAGAGATAGTGAAGGCCGCAAGATGAGTAAATCGCTGGGCAATGGTATTGACCCGCTGGAAATTATTGATAAATACGGCGCCGATGCTTTAAGATTGACATTAATTACCGGAAATGCGCCGGGCAATGATATGCGTTTTTATAATGAGCGCGTTGAGGCAAGCAGAAATTTTGCAAATAAGGTATGGAATGCATCAAGATTTATGCTGATGAATTTTGAGCAGGCATCCGAAAAGGGTATTTCTATCGAAAATGTCAAATTGGAAGATTTGACACAGGCGGATAAGTGGATATTGTCAAAGGCAAACACACTTGCCAAAGAAGCTACAGAAAATATGGATAAATTTGAGCTTGGTATTGCGGTTCAGAAAATTTATGATTTTATCTGGGAAGAATTTTGCGACTGGTATATCGAGATGGTTAAGCCTAGATTATACAGTGATACAGACGAGACAAAGGCAGCGGCGCTTTGGACATTGAAAACAGTGCTGATTCAGTCACTCAAGCTGCTTCATCCGTACATGCCGTTTATTACAGAAGAAATTTTCGGCAATGTTCAAAACGATGAGGAATCCATTATGGTGTCATCTTGGCCTGAATTTAATCCGGCATGGGATTTTTCTGCTGATGAAAAGGCTGTTGAGACAATTAAGGCAGCTGTACGTGCCATCAGAAATGTGCGTGCAGAGATGAATGTTCCGCCAAGCAAGAAGGCAAAGGTCATTGTTGTGACAGAAAATGAAGCGGTTGCTCAGATTTTTGAGACGAGCCGGGTATTTTTTGCGACGCTTGGCTATGCAAGCGAAGTGCTTGTACAGGCAGATAAGTCAGGCATCGGGGAGGATGCGGTATCGGCAGTGATTGCAGAAGCCGTTGTCTATATGCCGTTGGCAGAGCTTATTGACATTGAAAAAGAGGTTGAGCGTCTTCAAAAAGAGGAAGCACGTCTGACAAAGGAAATCGCAAGAGCGACAGGAATGCTTAACAATCCGAATTTTGTCGGCAAAGCGCCTCAGGCTAAAATTGACGAAGAAAAAGCAAAGCTTGAAAAATATACTCAGATGATGAGCCAGGTTAGAGAAAGGCTAGCTTCTTTTCAAAAATAAACTGTGAAGATGTAACAAAATCCGTAAAAATATTAAGAAATTGTTAAATTCTTATATACATTTCCCCTTTCTTGTGTTATAATCATTTTTGGTAATACAAGAAAGGGGTATTTATTTTATATGAATAAAAGATTTTTAAAGTTAGGTACACTTGTGATGGCTTTAGCAATTTCGTTTTCATCAATACTTCCGGCTCAGGCAGCATCTAAAAAGGAAGCTCAGGACAAGCTGTCACAGCTTCAGCAGGAGCAGTCTGATTTACAGTCCAGACTGGACGCATTAAAGGCTGATAAGGAAAGCACAGAAGCTTATATTGAAGAATTAGATGCAGAGCAGCAGACGGTTGTTACAGAACTTTCTGAAATAGAGAAACGCCTCGGGGAAATCGAGGAGGAAATTAAAGTAACTGAGGAGAATCTTGCACAGGCACAGGCGGATGCCGATGAGCAGTACGCAGCATTAAAGGTGCGTATCAGACAGATGTATGAACAGGGCGATACGACTTTGATGGAAATTGTGATGAATTCAAGCGATATTTCCACAGTTTTAAATTCAGGTGAGTACATAGCAAAGATTTCACAGTATGATGAAGAATTACTTTCAAAATTAAAAGAAACTGTTGCAAAGATTGCCGAATATGAAAAGCAGCTTGAGCAGCAGAAGGCTGACGAAGAAGCAAAGAAGGCAGAGCAGGAAGCAAAGAAGGCAGAGCTTGACGCAATTCTTGCAGATAAAAAGAGTGAGCTTGAAAGCATTGGTGTAGATATTGACAGCGTGACCGGGGAAATTCATGATATGGCAGGTGCAATTGATGATACAAAGGAATTAATTGCAGCAATTGAAGCGGCTGAGAAAAAGGCGGCTGAGGAAGAACAGAAGCGTCAGGAACTTTTGCAGCAGCAACAACAGCAACAACAGCAGCAACAACAGGGCGGTTCAGGTTCAGGCAATACGACAACAACACCAAGTAAGCCAAGCGGTTCCACAGGCTCAGGTTCAGGTGTGACAACAGGAAGCTTTATGTGGCCTACAACAAGCAGATGGGTAACAAGTGGTTTTGGCGGACGTACATCACCGGGTGGTGTCGGTTCTACAAATCATAAAGGTATTGATATCGGTGCCGGCGCAGGTTCTCCAATCTACGCAGCAGACGGCGGTATTGTTGCTTCAGCCGGATGGAATGTAGCCAGAGGTTATTATGTCATTGTGACACACAGCAACGGTATGAGCACATTATATCAGCACTGTTCAGCGTTATACACAAGTGCAGGAAAGTATGTGAGCAAGGGTCAGACAATTGCAGCAGTAGGAAGTACAGGTTATTCCACAGGACCTCACCTTCATTTTGAAGTATGGGTAAACGGTGTACCTGTAGACCCTATGGGTTATTTATAAAAAGCAAAGCCCCTCAGAGATGAGGGGCTTTAATATTAAAAAGTATAATATAAAGGGGTAGAGCCATGGGACATTTTTTTAATTATGACGGACCTTTATTTACAGCAATCAATAAGTTTGTAGACTGTATTTTTTTAAGTGCGTTATGGTTTGTTTTTTCAATACCGCTTGTGACAATCGGTGCATCTTCCACAGCGGCTTAT
>CABUBX010000116.1 GCA_902489925.1 uncultured Lachnospiraceae bacterium
CAGCATCCGGCTGTGTGCAATTTAAAACGATGACAAAAGGTTTTCCGATAGAGCGAAGTTCACCGACAGTCTTTTCTTCTGCCGGTTCGAACTGCTGTCGCGTAATTTCTCCGAAGCTTCCGTCACTTGTGAGAACAATTCCGACAGTCGAATGGTCACGAATCACTTTTTCGGTGCCGATATGTGCTGCCTTTGAAAACGGAATTTCTTCTTTAAACCACGGTGTTTTAACCATACGCTCACCCTCGTTGTCCATAACGCCCACAGCACCGTCAACAACATAGCCGACACAATCAATGAGACGAAGACGGACATCGATTTTCCCGTGATTAAAGGTCAGCAAAGCAGCTTCCTTTGGCACAAATTTAGGCTCTACAGTCGTAATCATCGTTCCTTTGCCGCTGACAGGCAGCTCATCTGTAGCGATACTCTGATGATTTTCTTCCATTGACGGGATAACCATCTGACTCATAAACCGGCGGACAAAGGTTGACTTTCCTGTGCGCACAGGTCCGACAACACCGATAAATAGCTCGCCGCCTGTGCGTTTTTGAATATCACGATAAAGATTAAAGTCTTTATATTCAAGCATAAAAAAACTCCTTCCATGTATACTGATAACAGTATATGAAAGGAGTTTTGTCATTAGACCTTTTATTTCCATGTAAGACTGCCGTATTCCGCCCGGCCGTCCCTTAAAAATAAATCTTCAACAGCTTCAAGTGCCGATTTGCCTTCAAATAAGACTTTATTTACCTGCTCGATAATCGGCATATCAACACCGTGCTTTTTTGAAAGTGCCAGTGCCGCCTTTGCAGAATAGACACCCTCAACTACCATCTTCACTTCATCGGCTGCTTCGTTAAGGCTCATTCCCTGACCGATTAAAAAACCGCATTTTCTGTTGCGGCTGTGAAGACTTGTGCAGGTGACAATCAAATCACCGATACCCGAAAGTCCCGAAAAGGTTTCCGGGCGTCCGCCGCAGGCAATGCCAAGACGTCTCATCTCAGCGATGCCTCTTGTCATCAGCGCTGCCTTCGTATTATCCCCATAACCGAGGCCATCTG
Source organism: uncultured Lachnospiraceae bacterium (assembly GCA_902489925.1). Taxonomy (GTDB): domain Bacteria; phylum Bacillota; class Clostridia; order Lachnospirales; family Lachnospiraceae; genus Scybalocola_A. Next base: position 1,071 of record CABUBX010000116.1, read on the forward strand.
TCACACCGGCTGCCAAGGCAATCACATTTTTCAGGGCGCCTCCAAGCTCAATGCCTGTAATATCAGGACTTGTATAGACCCGAAGCACATTGTTCATAAAAACTTCCTGAATATATTCGGCCGTTTCCTTTGATTTTGCACCGGCAACAAGTGTTGTCGGAATGCCTCTGCCAACTTCCTCCGCATGAGACGGTCCCGAGAGCACTGCAATATCAGCCAAAGGCATCTCCTCCTCAAGAATATCGGATAAAAGCTTCAGTGAGGCATCTTCTATTCCTTTGGCAACATTGACAATCAATTGTCCCGGCTTAACGTAAGGCGCCGCTTCCTTTGCCGTGCTGCGGACAAACACAGACGGTACGGCAAAGACAAGCATATCCATGCCCGCACATGCAGTCTTCATATCACTGACGGCTTTAACCTCGGCCGAGAGTTTAACACCGGGAAGTTTTGTTTGGTGTTCGTGGCAGGTGTTAATCATCGCAACCTCGTCGGCAAGCTTTGACCACATCGTTACCTTATGGCCGTTGCTGCTTAATACATATGCCAGTGCCGTGCCCCAGCTTCCCATGCCAATCATTCCTATACGCGCCATAATTTGCCACCTCTTTAATTTCTATTTTTTCTTTTTTTCAAATTTATTTTCCGTACCGTGAATCAGACGGATAATATTGGCTCTGTGCCGCCACCATGCCATTGCCCAAAACAGGACGCTGATGATAAATAAATGCCACTGCCCGAAGTAAAAAATCAGACAGCAGATTGGAAACAGTGCCGTAATGGCCAGTGAACCGACAGACACATAACGTGTTGCATAAAAAGCGACTGCAAAAACAACGATGGCCAGCGCTGCGAAACGCCAGTCAAAGGCAAACATCACGCCCGATGTCACTGCTATGCCCTTGCCGCCCTTAAATTTTAAATAAAACGGATAGTTATGCCCGAGGACAACACCGAAGCCTGTGTACATTGTCAGCAGCGACATATCAATCCCGCTGTTTGCAAAAATCACATATCTGACAAGATAAATTGCTGCAAGTCCTTTCAGTGCGTCACCCGCATAAGTAATATAACCGGCTTTTTTACCAAGTGTTCTCAAAACATTCGTTGTTCCCGCATTGCCGCTGCCGTAATTACGGATATCAATTCCGTGACAGCGACCGTAAATATAGCCCGACTGGATACAGCCGAACAAATAACCGATGCACAAGCATAAAATAATTTTTGAAGCCATTATTTATCCTTGTCCTTTCTCTCCCTGTAGATGAAGTGAATCGGTGTGCCTCTGAAACCAAAGGCTTCCCGGATTTTATTTTCAATATAACGTGTATATGAAAAATGTGTCAGCTCTTTATCATTAATAAAGATGACAAAAGTCGGCGGCTTTACGGAAACTTGTGTAATGTAGTAAAGACGGAGACGCTTGCCCTTATCTGACGGCGGCTGCTTCATCGCTACAGCCTCGGATAAGATTTCATTCAATACGCCTGTGCCGACGCGAAGTGCATGATTCTCAATAACCATGTCAATCGTTTCGTATATCTTATGAAGGCGCTGCCCGGTTAATGCCGAAATAAAAATAAGCTCGGCATACGGCATAAATGAAAGTGTTCTTTTGATATCCTCTTTAAACTTATTCATTGTCTTATCATTTTTTTCAATGGCATCCCATTTATTGACAGCGATAATCATACCCTTGCCCCGCTCGTGGGCAATGCCCGCAATCTTTGCATCCTGCTCTGTAACACCCTCAACGGCATCAATCATCAGGATGACAACATCGGCGCGCTCAACGGCAGATACGGTACGGATAATACTGTAGCGCTCTAAATCCTCTTTGATCTTGTTTTTTCTTCTAAGACCTGCCGTATCAATAAACACATACTCCCTGCCATGATACTTTACAGGCGTATCGACAGCATCTCTTGTTGTTCCGGCAATGTCTGATACAATGACTCTGTCCTCACCGACAAGACGGTTGACAAGCGAGGATTTTCCGACATTCGGCTTTCCGACAATGGCAATCTTCGGACGTTCGTCCTCCTCCTCGGCTGTCTGGTCTTTATTAAAATACTTTGCAACCTCGTCAAGCATATCGCCAAGACCAAGCATAGAAGCTGCGGAAATCGGCATCGGCTCTCCAAGCCCAAGACCGTAAAATTCATACGTGTCCATCATAAATTTTTCAAAATTGTCAACTTTATTGACAGCTAAGACAATCGGCTTGCCTGATTTTCTTAACATATCGGCAACCTTTGTATCAGCGTCTGTCAGTCCCTGACGCACATCTGTCATAAAAATGATAACATCTGCGGTTTCAATGGCAAGCTCGGCCTGCTGACGCATCTGTGAAAGAATAATATCCTTGCTTTCCGGCTCAATACCGCCTGTATCCACAAGGGTAAACTGCATGTCAAGCCATGTCACGTCGGCATAAATTCTGTCTCGTGTCACACCCGGCGTATCCTTGACGATACTGATTTTCTTACCGGCAAGCACGTTAAACAATGTTGATTTGCCCACGTTCGGTCGGCCGACAACTGCAACGATTGGTCTGCTCATATCTGTATCTCCTTTTTAATTCAATAATAAATCCATTAAATCTTGTCCACTAGATTGTATAATACATGCTTTTACTTGTAAAGCTTTTTCGATATCTTTTAAAGTTATATCATCCAAAAAGACTTCTTCACCGCTTCTAAGCATATTTACAGGCACTAAAAGTTCGCCGCTTAAAGTCTTTTCTTTTAATTGTTTGATAATATCCTGTCCCGTAATCAGACCGGCAACTGTAATTGTCTCTCCAAAGAAATCATTGCGTATACAATGGACATGAACATCCATATTCGGAAACTTTTCTTTGGCATCTTCAATCAGGCTACATATATACGGATAGGACAGCTTTCCTGTCACAATATCCTTTTTAATCGCACGTGCAGACGGTTTTGCCTGATTTAAGGCTTCGTGAAATTCCTCGATTAAAAGCCGCATCATACCGACACCGTTTTCAAGCTGGATATAGCCGTCATACCGTTCTTCCTCAGGAAGCGGCAGACCTGCCATAATATACCATTCATCACCGCCATGAATAAAATGACTGTCATATTCGGCATAAAGCTTTTTTTGCCAGCGCTCAATAATCTCTATGACATCTTTGGCATCTTCACTGTTAAACGGCTCAACCTTGGCAAGCCCGTCGCGGTACTTTGTCATGCCCATCGGCACAACGGACACACTTTCCATATAAGGAAGAAACTGTGACAAATCTTCAATAGATTTTTCAAGCACCGCGCCGTCATTGATATTTTTACAGAGTACAATCTGTCCGTTCATCATGACGCCGTGTTCATAAAACTTCTGAAGTTGTGCCATAATTTTTCCGGCAAAACGGTTGTTAAGCATCTCACAGCGAAGCTCTGGATTCGTTGTATGTACAGAAATATTAATCGGTGACAAATTATATTTAATAATACGGTCAATATCTTTTTCCTTCATATTTGTCAGGGTGATATAATTTCCCTGTAAAAATGAAAGTCTTGAATCATCATCCTTAAAATACATGGTTTCCCGCATACCTTTCGGAAGCTGGTCGATAAAGCAAAAGATGCATTTGTTTGTACAGGATTTATAGTTGTCCATCAGACCCTGTTCAAAGGTAATTCCTAAGTCTTCATCCTCATCCTTTTCGATTTCAAGAAGCCACTCCTCCCCGTTTTCACGGCGCACTAAAAGTTCAATGTATTCTTCTTCAATCATATATTGGTAATCAAAAATATCCTGAATTTCCTGATGATTGATTTCGACGAGCGCATCTCCCGGAACCAAATCCATCTCCTCCGCAATGCTGCCCGGGGCAATTGATTTAATAATATGTATATTTTTCATCATCTATCTCCATTTTCAAGCATTAGAAAAGCCGCCAGTGAACCGCGTGCATTTCCGGTTTTTCTGTGGGACCACATCACTTCGCTGTTGCAGCAAGTGCAGATGTCTGTGACGGCAATATTTGTCTCCAAAAGCCCGCCCTCTAAAAGGACAGCCTTATTGGCTTTCCATAAGTCAAGCATATATTTGCCGCCGCCCTTATCTGTCATAAAACTGTCATAGGCTTTTGCGGAAAAATTCTCTTTGAAAATATCTGCGACATCCTTGCTGATTTCATAACACTGCCCGCAAATCGACGGACCGATTGCCGCTTTAATATGTTCAGGACGACAGTCAAAATAGTTTTTCATCACCTTAATTGTCTCAATACCGATTTTTCCGGCAGTGCCTCTCCAGCCGGAATGGCTTAAACCAATCACATGCCTGACATCATCGACAAAAAACAGCGGCACACAATCTGCAAAAAAAGTAACAAGACCAAGCCCACGCACATTCGTCACAAGTCCGTCCACGTCCGTATAATCCTTTTGCCGCAGGATGCCCTTACCTAAATCCTCCTCTGTGACAATGCCGACATTTGTTGTATGCGTCTGGTCCGAAAAAACCATCTGTGTACAATCAATGCCGACTGCATGGCCAAAGCGGCGAAAATTTTCCATCACCTTTTCCCGGTCATCACCTCTTGTAAATGAAAGGTTCATCGATTCAAAGCAGCCCTCGCTGACACCGCCAAGCCGCGTGGAAAATCCATGTCTTATTTCTTTAACCGGCTGAAAAAGCTTAAATTCTATTACCGGAACACCGTCTTTTACGACAATTTCTGTCGTATTTGTTCCCTTTTTAATCAATTGATTTATATCCATCTGTCTGATTCCTTTACTATTCAATACCAAATGCATTTTGATACAATGTAATTTCATTATCCAAAACAGACACCACGTCAAATCGACACGGTGTCTGCATAGAAAGATGATGCGCCATCATATAGGCCATTGCAGTCGTGTGCAGCCTCTGTTGTTTTCGATAATCGACAGCCTCCCACGGAGCACCATGCCAGCTGCTTTTGCGGTACTTGACTTCCACAAACACAAGTACCCCCTCATGACTTGCAATAATGTCGATTTCGCCGTGGCGGCTATGGTAGTTTTTCTCAAGAATTGTATAGCCCAGTCCCTCAAGATAACGGGCTGCCATCGCTTCATAGGCGCTTCCTACCGCTCTTTTATCCATCTTTGTTCATCTCCGTCAAATAAAATGCGTGATAAAACTTCGGCGATGAATCGGTGACGGACCGTATTTTTGTATCGCCGCAATATGCTCTTTTGTGCCATAGCCCTTATTCGCCGCAAAGCCATATTCCGGGAAAAGCGCATCGTAGGCCAGCATCATCCTATCCCTTGTCACCTTGGCAAGAATACTTGCCGCTGCAATGGACACACTTTTTGCATCCCCTTTAATAATCGGCCGCTGTGAAATTGCCATCTGAGGAATGGTGACCGCATCATTTAAAAGAATGTCCGGTACAACGGAAAGCTTTGATACTGCCTGATGCATCGCCTCATAGGTTGCCTGAAGTATATTGATTTCATCAATGCGCTCACAGTCAATCACACCAACCGAAGCACTTACGGCCGTTTCCATAATCTCATCATAAAGCGTCTCCCTGCGCTCGGCAGATAGTTTTTTTGAATCATTCAAATATAAAATCGTGGCATCCTTCGGCAAAATAACCGCACCT
>CABUBX010000117.1 GCA_902489925.1 uncultured Lachnospiraceae bacterium
AGCAGCTGGAAAATCAGATGCTTGAGGTGCTCAGAAATTCACCGCTTGCAGACAGCCATACGGTGATTATTATTGAAGCTGATTTACATACGGATTTTAGCTTTGCGGTTGATTTAGGGTATAAAATCACAAGAGAGAAACTTTATAAGACAAATAAACATATATTTTTACAAAAAATGGAGAATGATAAAGCATGAGAACAGCAATTTACCCGGGCAGCTTTGACCCGGTGACTTACGGACATATAGACATTATACGACGGGCTTCGGCGATGGTTGATAAATTAATTATCGGCGTTTTGAGGAATAGTGCAAAAACTCCGTTGTTTTCTGTCGAAGAACGTGTTAATATGTTAAGAGAAGTCACAGAAGGCATCGATAATGTGGAGATACGCAGTTTTGACGGACTGCTTATTGATTTTGCCAGAGATACAGGAGCCCACATTATTGTCAGGGGCTTACGAGCCGTCACGGATTTTGAATATGAATTACAGCTTGCGCAGACAAACAAAGCCGTTTATCCGCAGATTGACACCTTATTTTTGGTAACAAGCGTTGAGTATTCTTATTTGAGCTCAAGCGTTGTGCGGGAGGTCGCTTCTTATAACGGCGACATCAGCAAATTTGCGCCGGCCTATGTGACCAAGAGGCTGATTGACAAGTTTAAGGACAGATAACTATCAGCAGAAGCGGCAGTGGCCGCCTGTTAAAAAGGTCAGAATAGATTAAAAAGGAGAAACACCATTATGAGCAAAATTGAACAGTTAATTGATGAAATTGAAGAATTTATTGAAAGCTGTAAACCACAGCCTTTTTCTCAGTCTAAGGTGATTGTGCCTAAGGATGAGTTGTATGAGTTACTTACAGAGCTTAGACTTAAAACACCGGATGAGATTAAGCGCTACCAGAAAATTATTGCCAACAAGGATAAGATTATCAGTGATGCCGAAGCGCAGGCACACAAGATGCTTGACGAGACAACAGCTTATGCCAATGCCCTTGTTGAGGAACATGAGATTATGATTCGTGCCTATGATAAGGCAGAAGAAGTGATGAAAAGCGCCAATGAGCAGGCAGAGGCTACTGTGAATGCAGCCAATGAGGATGCAGAGCAGATTCGCCGCGGCGCTCTTGAGTATACAGCAGAGCTTATTGATAATTTGCAGACAGTTATCGGACGTACTTTAGATGTTGCGAAAACAAATTATGACGGTCTTTTAGACGGACTTTCTTACAACATGGAGATTTTAAACAACAACAGAGAAGCTCTTGGCGAACAGCTGGATTCACCGGCAGAGCCGATTCCTGTATATGAACCGACGGAATTTAAAAAGCCGGAGATTCATGAGGAGAAAGAACAGGTCATCGAAAAAGAAGAATTAACGGATGATGGAGATATTGACGAGGATGATTACGACGATATCGACTGATAAGGAAATTGCAGGCCATAGTCTTATAAAAGAGGTTATGGCCTGTTGTGGCATATTCTATGTGATATGAAGGACATAAAAGTTATAAAAGTGTATGAGATTTTGAAAATATTCATATCCTATATGAATCAAAGCAACTATAAAGCATAGAAAGGGCGTGACGCCGTGATAACAAAAGATTTTTCAAATATTCATCCGTCTTATGAGTGTGTAAAGTCAGTTTATATTGACGAGATACAGGGACAGGCTGCACTGCTTCGTCACAAAAAAACAGGTGCGAGAGTGACGCTTGTATCAAATGAGGATACAAATAAAGTATTTATGATAGGCTTTCGGACACCGCCGAAAGACAGCACCGGAGTGCCGCATATTATCGAGCATACAGTGCTTTGCGGATCTGAAAAATATCCGTCCAAAGACCCGTTTGTTGAGCTTGTAAAGGGGTCTTTGAATACATTTTTGAATGCGATGACTTATCCGGATAAGACGATTTATCCGATTGCCAGCTACAATGACAAGGACTTTAAAAATTTAATGTCTGTTTATATGGATGCTGTTTTTCATCCGAATATTTATAAAAATAAAAATATTTTTCTGCAGGAAGGCTGGCACTATGAATTGGACAGCAAGGATGGGGAATTGACATACAACGGCGTTGTCTATAATGAGATGAAGGGTGCTTATTCCTCTCCCGAACAGCTGCTGATGCGAAGAATTACGCAGACACTTTTTCCGGATACAACCTATGGTGTGGAATCCGGCGGAGACCCGGAGTTTATTCCGGATTTAACTTACGAACAGTTTCTTGAATTTCATAAGACCTATTATCATCCGTCCAACAGCTATATTTATCTTTACGGTGATATGGATATGGCTGAACGGCTTGATTTTATGGACAGAGAATATTTGGCGAAGTACGAATATCTTGATGTTGATTCAAAAATCGATAAACAGACGCCGAAAACGAATTTTATAAAATGCTGCCAAGAGTATCCGATTGCGGAGAATGATACACCCGAGAATAAATATTATTATGCCTATAATGCGGTCATCGGTAACAGCCTTGATGTGAATTTATATATGGCTTTTCAGATTGTAGATTATGTGCTTATGGGCGCGCCGGGGGCTGTGCTTAAAAAGGCATTGATTGATTCGGGAATTGCAGGCGATGTATTCGGCTCTTACGACAACGGTATTTGCCAGCCGTATTATTCGATTGTTGCCAAGGATGCCGCAGCCGATTCTGCAGAAAAGTTTATGGAAGTTATCGAGCATACGCTTGAGAAAACGGTTCGTGAAGGGCTGAATAAGCGCTCATTGGAGGCTGCCTTAAATTATTTTGAATTTCGTTTCAGGGAAGCGGATTTTGGCAGATGGCCTAAAGGACTTATGTACGGCCTTCAGATATTTGACAGCTGGCTTTATGATGACACAAAGCCTTTTATTCATCTTCAGGCATATGCAACTTTTGAATATTTGAAGAAACAAATTCATACAGATTATTTTGAGAAGATTATAGATAAATATCTTTTGCATAATACACATACAAGCCTGCTTATTCTTGAACCGCAAAAGGGGCTGACAATCAAGCAGGAGGCCAAGGTCAAAGCAAAGCTTCAGGCAGTAAAGGCTTCTATGAAAGATGATGAAATTGAAAGAATTATCGCTGAGACAAAGGAACTTCGCAGGTTTCAGGAAACACCGTCTTCTCAGGAGGAATTGGAAAAAATTCCGATGATTTCTATTGAAGATATTAAAAAGGAAGCAGAGCCGATTATTAATGAAACTGCCAAGGTGTCAGGTCTTGAAGTTGTAAGGCATGATATTGTGACCAATGGCATAGGGTATGTAAAGCTTTTATTTGATTTAAGCTGCGTACCGGACAGCTTGACGGAATTTGCCGGTCTGCTTACAAATATGCTGGGCAATGTCGATACCGAAAAGTATAGCTACACAGCGCTGACGGATGAAGTCAATATGTATACGGGAGGCATTACGACAGATATTGTTATATATAATGACGGCAAGGATATAGAAAACTATTATCCTAAGTTTGTCGTCAGTGCAAAAGCCATGTATCGCAATGTGCCTGTGCTCTTTGAGCTTGTATGCGAAATGCTTTTTGCCTCACGCTTTGATGACGGCAAGCGTCTTAAAGAAGTGATTGACCAAATTAAATCAAGACTTTCAATGTATTTTTCCTCCGGCGGTCATTCGGCGGCTGTGATGCGCGCGCAAAGCTATTATTCGGAGGCGGCGTCCTATAAGGACAGAACATCAGGCATTGCCTTTTATGATTTTATCAAAGATTTGCAGGAAAATTTCGAGGCCAGAAAGGAAGAAATTACAGCAAGCCTTTATGAGGTCAGCAAGTATATTTTCAGAAAGGAAAATATACTTGTCGATATGACAGCGGATGAGGAAGGATTTGAGGTTATTGATAAATCGCTTGGCGGATTGGAAAATTGTCTGTATACACAGACGGTTGTCCCGGGAAAATTTGAATTTTGCGCCGGACGCCATAATGAAGCATTTTTAACACCGGGGATGGTGCAGTTTGACGCCTGTGCTGGAAATTATATACGAAAGGGCTTTGCCTACAGCGGTGCACTCCAGATTCTTAAAGTCATTATGGATTATGATTATTTATGGAATGAAATCCGTGTAAAGGGCGGCGCTTACGGCTGTATGTGCGGCTTCTCATCGACGGGCGATGCGTATTTTGTGACCTACAGAGACCCGAAGCTTTATGAAAGCTATGATGTCTTTAAAAATGCCGGAACGTATATCCGTGAGTTTGAGTGCAGCGACAGGGATATGACAAAGTATATTATCGGTGCAATCAGCAATATTGACGTTCCGATGAATGCCAATGCCAAGGGTGCCCGTTCACTGGCCTGCCATATATGCGGTGTAACTTATGAAGAAAAGCAGCAGCGAAGAAATGAGCTTTTAAATGCGACGGTTGAAGATATCCGCAGCTTTGGCGATTTAATTGATGCCTTTGTTGACGAAAATTATAAATGTGTTGTCGGAAGTGAATCGCAGATTAAAGCAAATGAAGAAATGTTTGGAAAAGTGAGACAATTATAATGAAAAATTTTAAATCAGGATTTGTAACGTTGATTGGCCGGCCGAATGTCGGCAAATCAACATTAATGAACCGGCTTATTGGACAAAAAATTGCGATTACGTCCAATAAGCCGCAGACGACGAGAAATCGTATTCAGACAGTCTATACAAGCGAGGAAGGGCAGATTGTCTTTATTGACACGCCGGGTATACATAAGGCGAAAAATAAGCTCGGTGAATATATGGTAACGGTTGCAGAGCGCACCCTCAATGAAGTGGATGTGATTTTGTGGCTTGTTGAGCCTTCGACATTTATCGGCGCAGGAGAACGCCATATCGCAGAACAGCTGAATAAGACGAAAACCCCGGTGATTCTTGTGATCAATAAAATTGACACAGTAAAAAAAGAAGAAATTCTTGTGTTTATTGATGCCTATAAGGACATATGCAGCTTTGCGGAGATTGTGCCTTGTTCAGCGCTTAACGGGGAGAATACAGATGAAATTATTGCGTCAATTATGAAGTATCTTCCCGAGGGACCTCAGTTTTACGATGCGGACACGATTACAGACCAGCCTGAGCGCCAGATTGTATCTGAGCTTGTGCGCGAGAAAGCACTGCGTCTTCTGAATGAGGAAATTCCTCACGGCATTGCGGTGGCCATCGAGCAGATGAAAGAGCGGGAAGGCGGACGCCTTATGGACATTCACGCAACGATTGTCTGTGAAAGAGACTCCCATAAGGGAATTATTATCGGGAAAAAGGGCAGTATGCTTAAAAAAATCGGTACACAGGCAAGAGAGGAAATCGAGAATCTTCTTGATATGAAGGTCAATCTTCAGTTGTGGGTAAAGGTAAAAAAAGACTGGAGAGACAGTGATTTCCTTATAAAGAATTTTGGCTACGACAAGAAAGAATATTAATCATGGACAAAGTCTTAGTAACGGGCATGGTGATTTCGGTAATGCCTGTCGGCGAATATGACAAAAGAGTTGTGCTTTTGACGAAAGAGCGGGGAAAGGTCAGTGCCTTTTCAAGAGGTTCAAGACGTCAAAACAGTACGATGCTCGGGGCTACTGAGCCTTTTGTGTTTGGACGCTTTTGGCTTATTGAGGGGCGAAGTGCCTATACACTTGTACAGGCGGAAGTTGATTATTATTTTATGGAGCTTAGGCAGGATTTTGGGGCGGCATATTACGGCTTTTATTTTCTTGAATTTGCTTCTTATTATGCCCGTGAAAATGAGGACAGTACGCAGATGCTTCGGCTTTTAGTGCAGACTATGCGTATTTTGTGCAAGAAAGTCATTGATAAAAAGCTGATTCGCCGGATTTTTGAATTAAAGCTTATGACAATCAACGGTGAATACCCACAGGTGTATGAGTGTGTTAAGTGCGGCCGCGAAGCACCTTTTTCGGGATTTTCACCGTCTTTATCGGGAATGGTCTGCCCGATATGCAAAAAGTATGGCGGCAAAGTGCTTCCGGCAGAGGCATCAACGATATATACGATGCAGTATGTCATCAGCTCAAAGCTTGAGAAGCTTTATACCTTTACTGTCAGTGATAAAGTGCTGGCTGAACTTTCTGAAATTATGGATTGTCATATGGCACGGTTTATCGATAAAAAGTTTAATTCTTTAGAAATGCTTGAACTGCTTGGGTGATTTATGCATAAAACAGTTGAAAATTGGCGGCAAACAGGCTACAATGAAGAAGTTAATAAATTGAGAGAGGACGATAATGATGGAAAAGACAATGGATAAAATCGTAGCGCTTGCAAAGGCCAGGGGCTTTGTTTACCCGGGCTCTGAAATTTACGGCGGTCTTGCAAACACATGGGACTACGGTAATCTCGGCGTTGAATTAAAAAATAATGTGAAACGTGCATGGTGGAAAAAGTTTATTCAGGAGAACCCATACAATGTCGGTGTTGACTGTGCAATCCTGATGAACCCTCAGACATGGGTGGCTTCCGGCCATTTGGGCGGCTTTTCAGACCCGTTAATGGACTGTAAAGAGTGCCATGAGCGTTTCAGAGCAGATAAGATTATTGAAGATTATATGCAGGAGAACGGCATTGTGCCTGAAAAAGGGCTTGACGGATGGACAAACGAGGAGATGTCTGCATATATTGAGGAGAACAATATT
>CABUBX010000118.1 GCA_902489925.1 uncultured Lachnospiraceae bacterium
CTACACAATCACTGTCTCTCTTTTCACAATTTATCCTCCTGTTTTTAAAAAGTACCTTTTATTATAAAATAATCATTTTGATTTTACAATATTTTTTTAAGAAATATCCGTGTTTTTTCATCTTTTTCTCCATTCTCTCCTTGTTATTTTTCCAATTTATGCTATATTATTTTAGTATACATTTTTTTACAATCCGCATTCATTATAGTGCGGCCATATTACATTTACGGAGTTTATTTATATGGAAAAGAAAAAAGAAAATAATTTTTTGGTACAGGGAACCATTTTGGCGGCGGCCGCCATGATTACAAAGTTTATCGGTCTGGCCTATCGTATCCCTTTAACCAATATTTTAGGTGCCGAAGGCAACGGCTACTACGGCATTGTATTTCAAGTCTATAATCTGGCGCTGATGCTGACTTCCTACAGCCTGCCTATGGCTGTATCAAAACTTGTCTCCGAACGGCTTGCCAAACGTCAATATCACAATGCACAGCGTGTTTTTGGCGGCGCTCTGACATTTGCCGCTATTGCCGGCGGTGCAGCGACACTGATTATTTTTATCGGCGCCGGTTTTATATGCTCGGACATTCTTAAAATGGAACTTGGTGTCTATGCACTGCGCACCCTGTCCCCCTGTATATTGATTGTCGCCTTTTTAGGTGTTATGCGCGGCTATTTTCAGGGACACGGCACAATGCTTCCGACCGCCGTATCGCAAATTATTGAACAGATTATCAATGCCGTCATCAGCGTTGTCTGCGCTTATTTTCTGTTCAACGTGGGCATCAGCATGGCGGAAGGTGCCCAAAAAGAATCCTACGGTGCAGCACTGAGCGCTTCCGGTGCAACGATGGGCACTGTTTTTGGTGCACTCACTGCCCTCATCTTCTTATTTGTTTTATACCGTGCCTATACGACGGTTGTGAAGCGCCGCCTTAAACGGGAACGTGTGCGCCGTTTAGAAAGCAAAAGAAATATTTACAAAATTTTGATGATTACCATTGCGCCTGTCATTTTAAGCGCCACCTTAAGCAATATAAGCAACATTCTTGACCAGGCAGTTTTTACAAATGTGATGACCATACAGGGAATGTCCGAAAAAGAGTATACAATGCTTTTAGGTGTTTTTAACGGACAGTACGATACAATGACCGGTATTCCTTTAAGCGTTGCTACGGCACTTGCCGCTTCCTTTATGCCAAACCTTGTCGCGACAATCCAAACCGGCACAAAACGCCAGATTTACCACAAAATCTCCCTCGTCTCACGCTTTAACATGATGATTGTTATTCCGTGTGCTGCCGGTTTTATTGCACTTTCAAAACCGATTCTTGATTTGCTGTTTTTTACGCAGGACAATACAATTCCTGCTTTGCTGCTTCGAATCGGCAGTGTATCTGTCATCTTTTTCTGTTTATCCACGGTGACAACTGCTGCCCTTCAGGGCATGGACAGAATGATGGAACCTGTAAAAAATGCCGCCATTGCACTCGCAATCCATCTGGTGTCCCTCATTTTTATGCTCGTCGTCTTTAAATGGAATATTTACGCTGTCGTTGTCAGCAAGATTGTTTTCGGCGCTGCTGTCTGCTTCCTCAATGACCGAAGTCTTAACAAAGCATGCGGTTATCGCCAGGAAAAGAAAAAAACCTTTATTATACCGGCCATTGCATCAACGATAATGGCTGTAATGGCATTTGCCGTTTACAAACTATTTTCTTTCGTACTCGGCAATATAGCAGCAACATTGCTTGCCTTAATCATTGCCGTAGCTGCCTACGGTATCAGCCTTGTGCTGCTTGACGGCGTATCAGAACCAGAGCTTCGCGAGATGCCTTTTGGCACAAAACTTGTTAAAATATTAAAAACCATTCATCTTATGTAAGTAAAAAGGCGACTGCCGCTTCACGATTTTTTTAATCGTTAAAGCGGCAGCCGCTTTATTTTTTAATTATTCACAAATTGAAAGCAAATCCTTAAAGCTGTTCATGCGATAAACCGCCTTTTCATAGGATGCGGCATCACCGATTGCCGCACTGTCAAAACCACCTGCACAGGCTGCATCCACACCGGCATAAGCATCCTCAACTACAAGACAGTTCTCCGGTTTTTCGGAAATAAACTGCGCTGCCTTTAAAAACACTTCCGGGTCCGGTTTGGAATTTGTGATATTATTTCCATCCGACACAGCATCAAAGAAACCTTTAAGACCGATTCTTTCAAGAATAAACTGCGTATTTTTGCTTGATGAACCAATAGCCAGCTTTATACCTCTGTTTCTTAATTCATCCAATGTCTCCTTAACCTCGGCACTTAAGTCCTCCGTTGTCATATTTTTAAGAAGCTCTTTATACACACCGTTCTTTTCTTCGGCAATCGCTATTTTTTCTTCCTGTGTCAATGGCTTATCATATTTTTCAAGAATGATTTCAAGACTTTCCATACGGCTGACACCGCGAAGACGGTTGTTAATCACCTCATCAAAATAAATACCAAGCTTATCCGCCACTGTTTTCCATGCAAGATAATGATATTTGTCTGTAAAACAAATCACACCGTCAAGGTCAAAAATCACACCTGTATATTTTTTGCTCATATATTTTTCTCCTTTTTAAACTGCAACAGCTTTTGTCACACAATCACCTTTTTTCAAAGTTACACTTTCTTTACCCAATGTAAATTCTGCATCTTTATCAACCGCTGTCACTGTGACTTCATTCTGCGTTACTAAAACATGAAGTGTTGCCTGTCTCCACACAATGTTAAACTCAAGCTTCTTCCACTGTTTTGGCAAAGATGGGGCAATACGAAGCTTGCCGTCAACGATACGCACACCGCCAAAGCCTAAAACAGTTGACTGCCATACGCCGCCCATCGAAGCACTGTGAATACCTGCATTTGAGGAACGCATTTCTTCACCAAGGTCTACTGTGCTTGCGCCTTTAAAGAATGCATAAGCCTCATCATGAAGACCGAGGTCATTTGCAAGAACACTGTGGGTGGATTTACTTAATGATGAATCATGCAGCGTTCTCGTTTCATAATAAAAATAATTCTTTTTCTTTGTCTCACCGTCAAACAAATCATCCAGCAAGTACATCAATACAACAAGGTCACTCTGCTTTAACACCTGCATTGCGCTGATTTGCTCCATGTTGTAATCCTTATAAATGGTTCCTACCACTGTACTTTCTTTATATTTTTTAAGGTCAATCTCCTTCAAATCAAAATATCCGTCAAACTGAGGCACAATACCTGTCATTTCATCCGGTTTAGGAAGATAAACCTTTGGCAGACGTTCCTGAATCAAATTCTTTGTTCTGTCTAAATCCAAAGCCTGATTCAGACGCTCGAATACCGCCTTTTGTGTCTCGCTTCCTGATGCAAGACAATCCATTAATGTCACTGCCAGCTTCATGTTATACGCCGCAAGATAGTTTGTGTAGGCGTTATTATTGACATGTTCCGAATATTCATCAGGGCCGATCACGTCATTAATTTCATAACGTTCCAGCGCCTCATTCCACTCCAGACGGCTTGCCCAAAATCTTGCCGTATCCATAATAATTTCGTAACCACAGCGATTCATAAAATCTTCATCCTGTGTTGCATTGTAATACTGCCATACTGCAAATGACACGTCAGCAGAAATATGCTGCTCAATAAGGCCTGTCAGAATCGGCAGTGTCTCCCCTGTCACTACATCGGCTTCGCCCCAAAGCGGTGTCACCTCGCCGTCGTCAATCCACGCGGATTCCCACGGATACATTGCACCCTCATAGCCATTTTCTTTGGCTTTTCTTCTTGCGCCCTCCAATGTATTATAACGGTATTCCAACAGCATTTTTGCTGTATTTGGCTGAGTCATCATGTAATAAGGAAGAATAAACACTTCCGTATCCCAGAAGGAATGGCCCTTATAGCCCTCACCGCTCATCGCCTTCGCACCGATGCCCACACGGTTATCATCTTTTTTAACCATGATATTTAAATGGTAAATGGCAAAACGCATAGCCAGCTGGTCAATCGGATTTTCTGAATCAATCAAAATGTCTTCTCTTTCCCAAATCTTTTGCCATACAGCAGTACTTTCTTCTAAAAGCGTTTCATAATCAGATTCGTAAACCTTCATAATCATCTGCTTACTGTCATTTTTTAAGGCCTCTAAAGCCTCTGCGCTGCCGGCATTTCTATAGGCCAAATCTCTTGTTGTATGTACGGTCGAAAACTTCTCCACACAAAAGGCTTCACCGGCTTTTACCTGAATTTCGGCACTCAGCTTAATTTCACGGCGTGCAATAATCGGCAGCAGTGAAGGCTTAACTGCCTGTCCGTTGACTGTAAATTTATGTGCACAATGCAGTGCTGCCGTCACTTTTGATTGTGTTGTCTCAGAAACCATTTCAAGGTATGTATAATCATAAATACGTCTTTTACCCTCTGCAAAATGCTGAGAACCGCTGTTGGAAACACGACCGTCGATACCGCTGATAACCTTTAAATCAATGTCTGCTTCCGGACAAATTGTTACTTTAGAAACCATCACATGTTCATTATCCATGGATGTCATATGCTTAAATTCAAAGCTTACTTTTTTGCCATCAGGACTTTCCCACAAAACGGTACGAATCACCTCACCGTTTTTCAAGTTTAAAACACGGTGATAATCATGCAAAATACCGTCTGTCATACAAAAACGCTTTCCGTCAATCATAAGAACGATTTTTGTCATATCCGGCATATTCGGAAGCTCTGTCACTTCATTTTCATCAAATTTATTAAATGTTCCTGTCACAAACAGATTTCTTGTTTCTCCGACATACTCTTCTTCAAGGGCACTGCGAACACCGATATAGCCATTGCCCTGGCAGAAAATTGCCTCGCATTTTCCAAGGTAACGCTCATCAAAAAATGATTCCTCTACAAGCCAGTTTGTAAATTCCCCTTTACCTGAGTCATATTTCATTATAGCCATCGCTTTAAATTCCTCCTTTTTTTACAAAATTATAAATAAGCAGAAAATACTTTTTCACTATACACTTCACCTTCTGCTGCCGCGTCGGTGTCCATCCACTGTGACGGACGCAAAAGCTCGATTGGATAGCTTGTTTTATTATCTACATGAATTTCAATGCCCGAATCCGTTCGTCTGATCCGAACATCAATTTCTCCGTCTAAGACTTCCACATGCTCAACAGACACATTATTCCAGCATGAAGGCAATGATGGTTTTAAGACAATCTTTCTTTCAAAAGCACTTGGCTGTATACCGAAGAAATGTCGAATGACCGGAGTCATAACACTGTACGTCGTCCACGCCTGTACAAAACATCCATAGTCCGGTGACATTTCCGAGATTGAGCCCGGCGTTGCCATGCCAAATGTTGAAAATATTTTTTCAATCAGTTCTAGCGCCCTGTCCGCATAGCCATACTGAGCTTGTGCTACGGCCATAACACCTGTAGAAATCGTCATTGCTGCTTTCTTTGTCAAAGCGTCAAGATACATGCCGTAAGGGCCTATAAATTCTTTTGTGTGCATATTAGAAAGTGCCTTTTGAGCCTTTCGTACCGGTGCCATACCGATTTCCATAGGAACATTAATCACCCAGTTACGGTTTAAAAGCCAGCCCCGTTCATTGGATTCGTCTGACTCACGCTCGGCAAGTAGCTTTTCGACATAAAACCTTATATGTTCATCCTCAGAGGCCTGAATCATTGCCACAATCATTTCTTTTTTATCCGACAGGGCATTGTAGGATGTATACGCGTCACAATAAAGACCTTCCTCCTCATCCCATAAAAGCTCATTGATAGCTGCCTTTGTTTTTTGTGCCAGCTTGCCGCAAGCCTCGGCCTCAGCTTCAATTCCCGCGTTTCCACTGCGCTCTGCCATCAGACGGCACATTTTTGCATAGCAATCATAAGCTTCATATGTGTATACTGCCGTATCAATTAATTCCATATTCAGGCCTGCAATTTCTATAATTCCGTAGCCTGTCGGGAATAAATCACCGTCATCATCCTGTTTTTTCAGCCATAAAATACTTTTTCCCATATACTCAAAGGCTTCTTCAACAAGTGTAAAATCTCCCGTCCACTCGTAATATTTCCAAACCATTGTAATAAAATGTGCCGTTTCCTGTGTATTGCCATAATTCGGGCAGACCTCGTTTGTCAATATCTCATGAACAATACGGCCATCGGCATTGTATTTTATGGAATAATCTAAGATAAGCTTTAATGTGTCTCTGCAAAGCTTTGCATCACCCATACCGAGGACACCTTGCAGTGTATAAAAGCTGTCACAGCCAAACCACCACGGATACTCAGGAATTCCTGCCGCAATTCCCCTGTTCCCGTCAGAGGTTGCCGTTATCAGCCAATCGGTATGCACCTTAACCCAGTTGAAAATTTCATCAAAACGCGCATCGCCTGTTGTCAAACTGCTTTTTTTATAAATTCTTTCATACCGCGCCTTCTTTTCACTTTCAAAATTCTTGTCTTCTAAAAGTGAACAATACTCTGACCTTGCCTCTGTTTCTGATACATCCGAACCGGATACATAAAATTTAATAATTCTTTGTTCCTTCGGATTCAATGAAAAATAATGCTTCATACGAACAGAAAC
>CABUBX010000119.1 GCA_902489925.1 uncultured Lachnospiraceae bacterium
GATGCAAAAGCAGACGTTTTTGAAGTCATCGCCGACACTTCCTCAGTGCGGATATAATCCGAAACATTTTCTCCGTTTAAAAACACAAGCTGAACACCGTCTTCGTAACTCAAAGACACATGAATGTTCGGAAGTACCGCTTTAATCGCTTCCTCGTTTTCGCCGTCAATACCGTAACGTATAAAATACAACGCCAGTGAACGGTACATCGCACCCGTATCTACATAGATAAATCCGAGCTTTGCCGCAACACTTTTGGCAATCGTACTTTTGCCCGCACCGGCAGGACCATCAATCGCAATATTAAAACCCATCATTATTCTCCTTTATCTGTTTCTATGCCGCGGCCCGCAAGATAGCCTGTAGACCATGCAATCTGCAAATTAAAGCCGCCTGTAACCGCGTCGAGGTCAAGCACCTCTCCTGCAAAATAAAGCCCCGCTTTAAGCTTTGATGCCATCGTTGACGGATTAACTTCTTTTACCGAAACACCGCCCCGTGTAATCACCGCTTCGTTATATCCGCGAAGTCCGGTAATGCGCATCGTCAATCCCTTTAAAAGGCCGCACAGCTTCATCCGCTCTGCTTTTGTCACTTCATTGACCTGCTTGTATGCATCAATTTCAGACAGTGCCACAATAACCGGTATGAGCTTATTCGGAAGCAAATCCGAAAGCGCATTCCTAAACTGCTTATTTGTATACTTTTCAAAATCCTTTAAAATTCTCGTATTCAGCTGTTCAGCCGATAATGCCGGTTTAAGGTCAATCACGACATCGAGCGCCTTCTTTCCGATAAGCTTGCCGCAATACGCACTGGCACTTAATATAAGTGGCCCACTGATTCCGAAATGTGTAAACAGCATCTCCCCAAAATCATCAAAAAGCACCTTTTTGCCATTTTTAACCTGAAGCCGGACATTCTTTAAAGAAAGTCCCTGAAGCTGTCTGCACCATTCTTCTTTTATGTTCAAAGGAACAAGGGACGGCATTGTCTCCGTCACCTTATGTCCCGCTTCCGCCGCCAGACGGTAACCGTCACCGGTCGAACCTGTCGATGTGTAGGAAAGCCCGCCGGTAGCGATAATTACTGCATCCGCTAAAAGCTTTCTGCCATCTTCTGTAACAACACCGCACACAGCACTGCCATCCTCGGAAAACACAAGATGACCTACAGCCGTCTCATACATCACCCTGACGCTGCGGCGGGTCATCGCTTCTTTCAATGTCCGAATCACATCCGAAGATTTATCCGACTCAGGAAACACTCTGTTGCCACGCTCAACCTTGATGCGAAGTCCTTCCTTTTCAAGAAAGGCCATCATATCCTGACTTGTAAAGCTGTAGAAGGCACTGTATAAAAACTTTGGATTTGTCACTACATTAGCCAGTAAATCCTCGACCGGACAGTCATTTGTAATGTTGCACCGGCCTTTGCCTGTAATATATATCTTTTTTCCCGGTCTGTCATTTTTTTCAAGGACAAGCACCTCATGACCGGCATCTGCGGCGGCGATTGCTGCCATCATGCCCGCAGCACCGGCACCGATAATTACTACTTTACTCATCTTCTTCTCCATCTGTATAAACACTAAATTCTTCCCATATATTTTCAAGAGTTTCCATCGTTTTCACAACTTCCTCCCGTTTTTTCATGCTAAGAGCGGCAATGAGCGCATTAATCACACTTAAAGGCGCTGCCAGAGAATCGGCGATGGACACCATATCGCTGATGGCAATTAATGTCATATCGGCAAAGCGGGCTATCGGTGCCACCTTACTGTCAGTGATTGCAATAATCTTTGCGCCCCTTCGCTTTGCAAAGCCAATAACCTTTACCGTATCAATGGAATAGCGTGGAAAACTTATGCCAATCACAACATCCTTTTCGCTGATTCTGTGAATGTCCTCAAACGAATCCGATAAGCTGTTGGAAACAACAAGGCGCACATCATCAAAAATATAGTTAAGATAATATGCTAAGAATCTTGAAAGCCCCTCGCTGCTTCGTCCGGCAATAATATAAATATGCTCTGCGGACGCTATCTGGGCAACAGCGGCATTAAACTGGTTTTCATCAATTTCCTCCGCTGTCCGTTTAATATTTTCACAATCTGATTGGAGAACAGCCTTTAATATCTCCTTCTCATCAACCCGTCCCGCAGTTAATGTCATACGCTGAATTGAATTTAATTTATTCTTTACAATTTCCTCCAGCGCATCCTGAAACTGTGGATAGCCCTTATAACCAAGCTCAGTGGCAAAACGTACAACCGTAGACTCACTGACTCCGACAATATGACCTAACCTGGCTGCGGTTAAGTTCACTGCCTGGTCATAATTTTCGCATATGTAATTTGCTATTCTTTTCTGCCCCTTGCTGAAAGACTTATAGTTGTCTTCAATTTGTTTTAACAAATCTGTTGACATCTCCGGGCCATTTACCTCGTTCTTCATAAAAATTCTTCCCTCTGTCAAAAATTTACGTTTCATTATAACATAAATATCTGCAAAATAAAAGAGGGTTCGTATCCGAACCCTCCTACAGAGCTTTTATTAAACTTCCATCTCTTTGATATCTTCAGGAATGATAAGCTTAGCGCCTGTAGCTTCCTGAATCTGCTCAAGTGTAAACTCAGGGTTGTACTCTGAAAGCACAAGACCTTCGTCTGTAACCCTCATAACGCCCATCTCTGTGATAATTAAATCAACGATGTGTCCGCCATGTGTTCCCTTAGCTGTTAAAGGCAGTGTACACTCCTCAAGTATTTTGTGTTTGCCCTTGTTTGTATGTTCCATAGCAACGATAACTTCTTTCGCGCCGCTGCAAAGGTCCATAGCGCCACCCATACCTGCAACCATCTTTCCAGGAATCTTGTAGTTTGCAATGTTACCTTTAGCATCAACCTGCATAGCACCAAGAATTGTCGCATCTACATGTCCGCCTCTGATTAAAGCAAAAGAAAATGCACTGTCGAAGAAAGCTGCGCCTTCAACAACTGTTACAGGGATACCACCTGCATTTACAAGATGCATATCTTCTTTGCCCGGCTCAGGATTTCCGCCAAGACCTACGAAACCGTTCTCTGACTGAAGTGTAATATCTACGCCTTCAGGAAGGTAATTTGGAACAAGTGTCGGTAAACCGATACCAAGATTAACTACATAGCCGTCCTTCAACTCTTTTGCAACACGCTTTGCAATAAACTCTTTAGCGTTTTCCATCATTCCTTACCTCCGTCTACAAAATAATTTACTAAAACACCCGGTGTTTCAACGAGCTCAGGGTTGATAACGTCAACAACCTCGTCTGCTTCAGCGATAACTAAATCTGCTGCTGTAGCCATCACAAGGTTGAAGTTTCTCATAGAGCCTTCGTATACAGCGTTGCCGTACTTGTCAATTTTATGTACGCCAAGGAAAGCGATATCTGCGCGAAGCGGCATCTCAAGAACATAATCCTTGCCATCGATTTCTCTGACTTCTTTACCCTCTGCAACTTCCGTACCAACGCCTGTACGTGTATAGAAGCCGCCGAGACCTGCCCCACCGCAACGGATTCTCTCAGCTAATGTACCCTGTGGCACAAGTTCAACATCAAGTGTGCCTGCGTTCATAGCAGCACCAACTTCTCTGACGATACCGATATGAGAAGCGATGAATTTTTTAACCTGTCCTGTCATAAATAACTGTGAAATACCATAAAAGTCCTGATTACCTTCAGCATCAACAAAAATTTTACCCGGGTCATTACAGATTAATGTTAAATCCTTAGCACCTGATTTCACAATTTCCTTAACAATATGATGCGCAGTACCGCAGCCTACAAAGCCTCCGAACATGATTGTCATGCCGTCTTTGACATAAGATGCAGCCTGTGCGGCTGTAATCTGTTTAGATTTCATGATTAACCTCTCCTTTTGAATTATTCTTTTTATATTGTAGTACAAAAACGAAAAGATATCAAGTATTTGTCAAAAAAATACTTGATATCTTTATCTTATACTGTCAATATAGCCAATTATGCTCTCTTAACAATAAGTGCCTGTCCCTGTCCGCCACCGATACATAATGTAGCAAGACCTGTCTTTGCATCTCTCTTTTCCATCTCGTAAAGTAATGTAACGAGGATTCTTGCACCTGAAGCACCTACAGGATGTCCTAATGCAATCGCACCGCCGTTGACATTTGTCTTTTCTGGATCAAGACCTAAATCTTTAACAACTGCTAATGACTGAGCTGCGAAAGCTTCATTCGCTTCTACAAGGTCAAGGTCAGCAACTTCCATACCTGCTTTTGCAAGAGCTTTCTTTGTTGCAGGGATTGGGCCAAGACCCATAACCTCAGGTGCAACACCTGCTGTAGCGTAGGATACGATTGTTGCTAATGGCTTAATGCCTAATTCTTCTGCTTTTTCTTTAGACATCACAACGAATGCTGCTGCGCCGTCGTTGATACCTGAAGCGTTTGCTGCTGTTACTGTACCGTCTTTTTTGAATGCCGGACGAAGTTTAGCAACTTTTTCCATAGTTGTACCGAATTTAGGGAATTCGTCTGTATCAAATACGAGCGGCTCACCCTTTCTCTGAGGAACAAATACAGGAACGATTTCATCTTTGAATCTGCCTTCCTTAACAGCTGCTTCTGCTCTGTTCTGGCTTCTTACTGCAAATTCATCCTGCATTTCTCTTGTAAATCCGTACTGCTCAGCAACGTTTTCTGCTGTGATACCCATATGATAGTTATTGAAAGCATCTGTCAGACCATCGTTTACTGTAACATCAATCATCTGTGCATTGCCCATTCTTGCACCCCAACGATTTGATGGCACTGCATATGGTGCAGCACTCATGTTCTCTGTACCTCCGCATACAACGATTTCAGATTCACCGGCGATAATCTGGTTTGCTGCTAAAGCAACTGCTTTCAAACCTGAACCACATACGATGTTGATTGTCATTGCTGTTGTCTCAATAGGAAGTCCTGCTTTGATGGAAACCTGACGTGCAACGTTCTGTCCAAGACCGGCCTGTAAAACGTCACCGAAGATTACCTCATCAACCTGCTCAGGTGCGATACCTGCTATTTTTACAGCTTCTTTAACAACAGTTGCACCAAGGTCAACTGCTGGTACCCCCTTTAATGTACCACCGAAGCTTCCGATTGCTGTTCTGCATGCACTTGCAATTACGATTTCTTTCATCTTGTACACTCTCCTTAATTTTCCATATGCCCATAGGCACGTTGTTCCATTATTATACCATACTCTTTCAGAATGGGCAATAAAGGTCTGTTTGAAACATTGACATTTTTTTAACAGTCTTTATTATAGCACCCGATGTGAAAATTTCAAGCATTTTTTAGCAAAAATCATCAAAACATCTATTTGACAGTTTTTTCATGTTTTTTTTCAAAAAAAAAGACAAAATGACCAAAATCACTTTGTCTTTTTTGTAACATTTTACTTTTTATAGTTTTCAGAAGTTTCTAAAAATTTTTGTCTCAGTATGTATTGATTGTTTAAATTCTGAACACCATACACCCTTTGTCCGATAAATTTTTCAAGCTTTGCCATATATTCCTCGGAGGTAATTGAGCCTTCTGCCACATAGGTAAGCCCCTTTTCCCAGCTTGCAGTAAGTTCAGGATTAAGGAGTGACTTAATCGAGCAGTCCACAACATCATAGACATTTTCACCAAGCTGGGTCGGTGTAATCATCTGCGTCTTTTTATTCAAAGCAAGATATTTTATAGAAACAAGCTTTTTTAAAATTTCTGCTCTTGTGGCACTTGTGCCTATGCCGCTGCCCTTTATCTGGGCGCGCAGTTCTTCATCCTCAATTAGCTGCCCCGCATTTTCCATAGCCAGAATCATGGAACCCGAATTATATCGCTTCGGCGGTGATGTTTCACCTTCCTTAACTGACATCGACTCGACCTCAAGCACGGCACCTTTTTTTAAATCCTTGACAATTTGGGCAAAATCTGCCGAGGCAGATGAATTTTCTTCCTGTTTATCCCCCTCAGCCGCTTCCTTTTGTTTTGAAAACGAATAATTCAAAAGACGGAGATACCCTTCCTTAATCAATCCTTTATAACTTGTAAAAAAGGACTCTTTGCCTATTTTGGAAACGATGCTGATTTTCTGATACTCTGCCGCCGGATAAAATATGCACAAAAATCGACGGACGATAACCTCATATATATGCGCAAGCTTAAGATTTAAACTATTCAGTGCCGAAAGCCCCTGTCCTGTCGGAATAATCGCATAGTGGTCTGTAATCTGCTTATCATTGACATATCTTGACGCAGAAAGATTTTTATAACCGCCCTTGTCGACGACAAGCGCCGCATATTCACCGCCATGTGGGTAATTTCTAAGTCCCGAAAGATTTTTATGAATTTCCTTCGCGACCGCTGTCGAAAGCACTCTTGCATCGGTACGGGGATAAGTTACCAGCTTTTTCTCATAAAGTTCCTGAACCGCCTTTAAAGTTTCATCCGGACTTAATTTAAACAGTCTTGAACAGTCATTTTGAAGCTCAGCCAGATTATATAACAGCGGCGGATTCTTTTTTTCCTTCTTTTTTTCTGCCTTTTCGACAACAGCCGTCACCGGCGGG
>CABUBX010000120.1 GCA_902489925.1 uncultured Lachnospiraceae bacterium
TGATTCCAAAGACTTGTGCATATGTATGGACAATTAGGGCTTTTAATTATTGTATTATTCTACAAAAGTGCAAAAGAAACAAAGGATACAAAGTTTCGTTATATGTGGCTGACGATTGTATTAAGCTTTGGTTTTTACATTCCGGTAGTGCTTTGGGCCGATGTTATTCCGATGCTTGGTATGCTGATGATTCCAAAGACTTGTGCATATGTATGGACAATTTTGATTGGATATAGAGCCATGAAAAGTGATTTTAAAAAGTGATTGTACGTATATGATTGAACAAAAAATGGTGTAACCTCACAAAAAGAAGTTACACCATTTTTTGATGCGCTGTCTAGTTGTCTGTAGTTTTGCGTCGAATTAAAACAGGTGCCACTTGTTTATGAATCAACTCTTTTAATGGCTTTGGATTTCTTTTTTTCATTTCATTCATTTGCAGTATCAAAACTTCCATGGCAGTGGCGGCAATTTTATCAATTTGCTGTCCAATTGTTGTGAATGGAAGGATTGCTTCATTGGCGATAGGAGAATTATCAAAGCCGACAATTCGATATTCTTCCGGAAACTTTCCGTATTTTTGAAAAATCAGATTCAGAAAAATATTGGCATAGGTATCATTTGCGAGAAAGATGCCTTTTTTCTTGCCGGGATATGTCCGCTCGATTTTTTCAAATATATTTTGGATGGCTTTAAATGTTGTTTCATAATTATACCCGAGGTCACCAAGCATCAGCTCATAGGGAACATGATATTGCTTGCAAGTATCTTCAAATCCGCAGATACGCTTATAGGCCGGAATCTGCTTTGGTACGGGAACATTGACATGGATGAGAATATCACAATGATTGCGAATCAGAAGCGATGTAGCCTGCAAGGCGCCCATATAGTTATCCGTATTCACACTGCAAATATGTTCGTCCTCGCGTTCAATTGCCACAATCGGAATGTGATACTCCGAAAGTTCCTTCGAAGAAAAGTTGTGACTGAGTATAATGAGCCCTTCGATTTTGTATGCCATCAATTCATCCAAATACTGTTGTTCTAATTCTTTGTTGTCACTGCTGACAAAGACAAGAAATTTATAATGATAATCAGAATAGCTGGATAAAATCTGGTTTAACATTTCTGCGTAATAGTGCAGATAGAGATTCGGTATGATAATGCCGATAAATTCACTTTTGCCATTGGCAAGCACCTTGGCAAGCTTATTCTTCTGATATCCCAGTTCATCTAATGCCTTTGCGATTTTTTCCTGATTTTCCAGTGTGAGAGAATCGGGGTGATTAAAATAACGTGAAATTGTTGTTTTTGAAAAATTTGTATATTCTGCAATGTCTGCGAATGTCACTTTCTTTTTGTTCATGATATAAAAACTCCCATATTTTGAATTACTATGTATTAGTATAGCAAGTCGTATTCAAAAAAGCAATGAAAAATAACTGGTTACATAACCGGTTATTTCGCAGATGGATTTTTTGGACAAAAGGGAAGAAATTTGCTAAAAACATATTGACAAAATGGTTATTTTGCGGTAACATCAAATCAAAGTAACCGGTTACTTTACTGGTTACATAACCGGTTAATAAATCGAACAAAAGTGGAGGAAAAAGAAATGAGGTCATTGGAAAAAAGAAAAACAGTTTCTGAAAAACAGACGGTCGGGCAAAAGTTAAAGTATGTAAAGAAAAATTGGCAGCTATACGTTATTTTTCTTATGCCGGCACTTCTTTTGACAATTATTTTTAAGTACATCCCGATGAGCGGAGTGCTGATTGCATTTGAAGATTACAATGTTATTGACGGCGTGTTTGGCAGTGAATGGGTAGGATTGGAATATTTCAAACGCTTCCTGTCATCCCCGGATTTCATGAAATATTTGATGAATACATTAAAGCTGAGCGCTTATGGACTGCTGTGGGGATTTCCGGTGCCGATTATTTTGGCATTGCTGTTAAACCGTATCAGATTGGCAGGTATTCGAAAAAAGATTCAGTTATTGATTTATGCGCCGAATTTTATTTCAGTCATTGTCCTCTGTGGTATGGTTCGTATGTTTTTATCTCCGGTAGGACCGTTAAATCAGATGTTGGGAATAGATACAAACTGGATGGCAATGCCTGAGGCTTTCCGTACCATTTATATTGCAAGCGGAATATGGCAGGGTGCAGGCTGGGCGTCTATCATGTACACGGCCGCATTATCCAATGCGAGCAAAGAGCTTGAGGAAGCTGCAATTGTGGACGGTGCAAATATTTTCCAGCAGATTAGATATGTAGAGCTTCCGGCTATCAAAAATATTATTGTCATTCAGTTTATTTTGCAGGCAGGAAATATTATGAGTATCGGATTTGAGAAAGCCTATGCACTGCAGACAGATATGAATATGCCGGTTTCGGAAATTTTGTCAACATATGTTTATCGTATCGGTCTTTTAAATGGCGATTATGGATATTCTACAGCAGTCGGCTTGTTTAATTCGCTTGTCAACGTCATTTTGTTGATTGCAGTGAACTGGGTTGTGAAAAAATTAAACGACGGAGAAGGTTTATAGGAGGTGTCGAAATGGAAACAAGAAGAAAAATGAAGCTTGGAAAGTCGGACAGAGTGCTTTTGGGAATCGGTTATGCTGTGCTTGGACTTTTTGTGCTGGCAATTGTTGTTCCGCTGATATATGTTGTTGCAGCTTCCTTTATGGACCCTAATGTACTGAACAGTCAGGGAATCAGCTTTGATTTTAAAAACTGGACATTGGATGCATACAAGAGGGTTTTGGAAAATGAAATGATATGGCGGGGATTTTTAAATTCCTTTTTCTATTCGGCAGCATTTACAGTGATTTCTGTTTTTATTACGCTGCTGGCGGCATATCCTATGTCAAAAAAAGAGTTGGTGGGAAGAAAATTTTTCAATACAATCTTTATTATTACGATGTTTTTCGGAGGCGGCTTGATTCCGACATTTATTCTTGTAAATCAGCTTCACTTAGTAAATACAATATGGGCAATCCTGCTTCCGGGCGCATTTAACGTATGGAATATGATTTTGGCAAGAACTTATTATCAGTCCATCCCGAAGGAATTGAGGGAGGCATCTTCAATTGACGGTTCCAATGAAGTACAGCATTTCTTTAAAATCCTTCTTCCGGTATGCAAGCCGATTATTGCAGTGTTGGCTTTATGGTCTTTTGTAGGAATGTGGAATAACTATTTTGATGCGATGATTTACTTGAATGATGCGAAATTACAACCGCTGCAGCTGGTGCTTCGCTCGATTCTTGTGCAGAATACACCGCAGCCGGGCATGATTGCGGATATTCAGAGTACAGCTGAAATGGCAAAGGTCGCAGAGCTTCTGAAATATGCGACGATTGTCGTATCCAGTTTACCGCTGTTGATTATGTATCCATTTTTCCAAAAATACTTTGACAAGGGTATTATGGTTGGCTCAGTAAAAGGCTGATAGGAGGAAATGAGAATGAAAAGAAGAATACAATCTGTAATAGCATTAGGGCTGGCGCTTACTATAGCGGCTTCTATGGCAGGATGCGGGAAGAAAGAGAGAATAGAAGCAAATATAAATCCGGATACGCCTATAGAAGAAGTTACTTTCCCGTTAAAGGAAACGGCGGAATTATCCTTTATTACAAATGCACCGGCGAGAACGACGCAGGACCCGAACGAGAGGGCGATTTTTAAAAGATTGGAAGAACAGACGAATGTACATATTGATTGGACTTGCTTTGTAGCCGACCAGTTTGCGGATAAGAAGAATTTAGCGCTGGCACAGTTTGGCAATCTGCCGGATGGTTTGTTCAATGCGGGCATGAGCGATTATGACCTTTTGCGTTATGCAAAACAGGGAATCATTATTCCGCTGGAAAATCTCATTGATAAATATATGCCGAATTTGCAGGCAGTTTTTGAAAAATATCCGGAATACCGGACGATGTGTACGGCGCCTGACGGGCATATTTATTCTTTCCCATGGATTGAGCAGCTTGGTGAGGGGAAGGAAGCTATTCAGGCCATCGGTAATATTCCGTACATTAATAAGAAATGGCTGGATTTTTTGGGATTGGATATCCCGGCAACAACAAAAGAACTGGAGGAAGTCCTTATTGCATTTAGGGACAATGCCAACAAATTGGAGGCAGAATTTGAAATAGAGGGTGATGTTATTCCGATGTCATTTATTATCAATAATGGCGACCAGGACCCTTCATTTTTAATCAATGGATTCGGGGAAGGCTATGGCGATACAGGCGACCATTTTGCGGTGACAGACGAAGGCAAAGTGATTTATACGACCGTACAGGAAGGCTATAAAGAAGGGATTAAGTGGCTGCATAGTCTTGTTGAGCAAAAGCTTGTGGATGCGGAGGCATTTACACAGCCTTGGTCAACGTATGTTGCAAAAGGAAAGAGTCACCGATATGGCTTATGCTTTACATGGGATATTTCCAATATTGATAATTATGAGGATTACGTGATGCTTCCGGCCTTGGCAGGCCCGGAGGGACTTGTAAATGTCACACGACAGAATAAGAGTGAAACAAGCGGTTTTGACAGAGGCAGATGTGTTTTGACAACGAGCTGCGAAAATACGGCGCTGGCGGCAGCGTGGATTGACCAAATGTATGCGCCGCTGCAGTCACCGCAAAATAACTGGGGAACCTATGGTGAAACCGATACATTTAATATTTTTGAAATGGGCAAGAATGAGATAGGGGAAGATATGCTAAAGCATCTGGATTTGGGTGATGAATCCCCGGTAGAGGTCAGAGAAAACCAGTCAGTTAATGGTCCGTTGGCTGTGCTGAATGAATATTACGGTGTGTATGTAACACAGCCGGCAGATGCGAAATGGCGTTTGGACAATATGCATAAAACATATTTGGAAGATATGAACAGCAAATATGTGTATCCGAATGTATTTATGAGTATAGAAGATACAAATAAAGTGTCCCAGTATGATACGGATATTAAAAAATATGCAGAACAAAAAAAGGCAGATTGGATTCTTAACGGCGGAATTGAAGAAGAATGGGACAGCTATCTTGAAAAGATGGAGCAGTACGGGTTGTCTGATTATCTTGCAATTAAGCAAAAATATTTTGATAAATATCAGTCATCTTTGCAAAGTCAGAAGTAATGGAGGAACAGAATATGAGCATTGAATTGGAAAAAGCCAGAGTGTATGAGACAGAAGAAAAAAACAGAATACCGGAGGAAGAAAAGCCGGCATTTCATGTAACGCCGCCGATTGGCTGGATGAATGACCCTAACGGATTTTCATTTTATGACGGAAAGGTTCATCTGTTTTATCAATATCATCCGTATACACGGGACTGGGGACCGATGCACTGGGGACATAGTGTTTCAAAAGATATGATTTCATGGGAAATGCTTCCGGCTGCTATGGCGCCGGATGAAGAATATGACAAGTTTGGATGCTTTTCGGGAAGCGCTATAGAAAAAGATGGCAGACATGTCCTTGTGTATACCGGTGTGAGCCGACAGACAATGCCGGATGGCACAACTCAGGAAAGACAGAATCAGTGCATTGCGTACGGTGACGGCAAAAACTATGAAAAATTTGCACAAAATCCGGTTGTGACCGGTGATATGCTGCCGGAGGGCTGCAGCCGTATTGATTTTCGTGACCCGAAAGTATGGAAAAAGGGCGATACTTATTATTTAATCGTTGGCAGTAAAGATACAGAGCAAAAGGGACAGGTTGTGCTCTTTTCAAGCAAGGATTTAGAAAAATGGCAGTTTGAAACAATACTGGCTCAAAACAGTACCGGAAAAGTTGGCACAATGTGGGAATGCCCGGATTTCTTTGAACTGGACGGCAAATATTTTCTAATCTGTTCGCCGCAAAATATGAAAGCTGAAAAGTACAAATTTCATAATGGACATAATTCCATATATTTTGCGGGAAATTACGATGAGGACGCGCATACATTTGAAAGTGAAGAACCACAGCCATTAGATTACGGCTTAGATTTTTATGCACCGCAGACAACAGCGCTTCCTGACGGCCGTCGGATTTTGATTGCGTGGATGAAATCGTGGGATACATTTATGATACCTGATGAACAGCAGTGGCAGGGGATGATGACACTTCCGAGGGAATTAAATTACCGGGATGGTATTTTGTATCAGTCACCGGTGCGTGAACTGGAAAAATATCGCAAGAATCCGTGCTGTTTGAAAAATCAGGAAATCACAGGCAGAGTACAGCTTGATGGCGTGAAAGGCAGAATGCTGGATTTCACAGTAGAAATAACAGCGGGGGAATATGAAAGCTTCGGTTTGGAACTGGCACATAATGAGGAATATACAACAACGTTCTCATATGATAAAAAGCGTGGCATTATGGAAGTAGACCGTACTTACTGCGGAGTGACAAAGGATGTGGTATGCCAAAGAAAATGGAAGATTTCAGATGAAAATGAAACATTGAAACTGCGTTTTATTA
>CABUBX010000121.1 GCA_902489925.1 uncultured Lachnospiraceae bacterium
TGGGCAGATATAGCCTTTCCGTCAATCATCATTGTCATATTTACATCTCCTTGCCCTTAACTTTTTTAGAATAATCCGGTAATCTTACCGTTTTCATCAACATCAATGCCTTCGGCTGCCGGTACTTTAGGAAGACCCGGCATTGTCATAATCGAACCTGTAATGGCAACAACAAAGCCTGCCCCTGCAGATACATAAACCTCTCGGATATTAATCTTAAAGCCTTCCGGACGTCCGAGAAGCTTTGCATTATCTGAAAGAGAATACTGAGTTTTCGCCATACATACAGGTAAGTTTGAAAATCCTAAATCTTCAATTTTCTTTAATGCCTTATCGGCTGCCGGTGTATAGTTCACGCCGTCAGCACCGTAAATTTCTTTTGCAATTGTTTCGATTTTAGCCTTGAGCGGCAGTTCATCGGCATATAATGGGTGGTAGTGACTTTCCTTTGTCTCAAGTGTCTCCACAACCTTGCGGGCAAGCGCTTCACCGCCTTCACCGCCCTTTTCCCATACCTTTGCCGGTGCAAAAGCACAGCCGCGGCTTTCGCAAAATTCTTTAACGTATTCAAGTTCTTCTTTTGAATCTGTAATAAATTCATTAAGCGTTACAACCACCGGTACATCGTACTTTTGGAGATTTTCAATATGCTTTTCAAGATTCACAATGCCTTCGGCAAGAGCTGAAAGATTTGGCTTTGAAAGCTCAGCCTTTGGCACACCGCCGTTATACTTTAACGCTCGTATTGTCGCAACCAAAACAACTGCATCCGGTTTAAGTCCTGCCTTGCGGCACTTAATATCCAAAAACTTCTCTGCACCAAGGTCTGCACCAAAACCTGCCTCAGTTACAACAATATCAGAAAGCTTTAAGGCAAGCTTTGTCGCCTGAACACTGTTACAGCCGTGAGCGATATTGGCAAAAGGACCGCCATGCACAAAGGCCGGTGTATGTTCAAGTGTCTGAATCATATTCGGCTTAATCGCATCCTTTAAAAGCGCTGCCATTGAACCGACAGCCTTTAAATCAGCCGCCGTTACCGGCGCACCGTCATAATTGTAAGCAACAATAATCTTGCCAAGCTTATCTTTTAAATCATCCATATCGTTGGCAAGACAAAGAATGGCCATAATCTCCGATGCGACAGAAATCACAAAATGGTCTTCTCTCACAACGCCGTCCATCTTTGAGCCGAGACCGATGACAATATTTCTCAAAGCTCTGTCATTCATATCCTCGCATCGTTTCCATACAACCTGATTCGGGTCAATTCTTAAAGCATTCCCTTGATGCATATGGTTGTCAAGCATCGCGGCAAGAAGATTATTGGCGGAAGTAATTGCATGAAAATCGCCTGTAAAATGAAGGTTTAAATCCTCCATAGGCACAACCTGTGCATAACCGCCGCCGGCTGCACCGCCTTTAATACCAAAGCAAGGTCCTAAGGATGGCTCTCTCAATGCAATTGAAGCTTTCTTGCCGATACGGCAAAGCGCCTGACCAAGACCGACACTGATGGTTGTTTTTCCCTCGCCTGCAGGTGTAGGGTTAATGGCTGTCACTAAAACAAGCTTTCCGTCAGGATTATCCTTGACCTTATCCCACAGCTCTTTGGATAACTTTGTTTTGTACTTTCCATACATTTCAAGGTCGTCTGCTTCAATTCCAAGCTGTGCTGCAACCTCCTGAATCGGCAGCATTTTGGCCTCCTGAGCAATTTCAATATCTGTTTTCATGAAAATATCCTCCTTAAATATATTTGGTTTAATATATTGGGAAATTCACCCTGCGGGCGATTTTCTTATGTACATCACATATATTCATCAATATACTGTTCAAACTGTTCAGCACTCATAAGCACCTTTCTTGGCTTTGTCCCTTCCTCAGGTCCTACGACACCGGCTTCACAAAGCTGGTCCATAATACGCGCCGCGCGGTTAAAACCTATTTTATAAACACGCTGCAGCATACCAATCGATGCCTTGTCCTTCTCAATAATATATCTTCCGGCTTCTTCAAAATAAACATCCCTTTCGGCAGCTGCACTGCCCGCCGCTTCGGAGGCTTTTGCCGAACTTATCTTATCCGCAACTTCTGCACTATAATCTGCCGTCTGTCCCTGTTCGTTTAAAAAGTCTACGACTGCATTCACTTCACTGTCTGAAATAAAAGCACCCTGTACGCGGACAGGCTTTTGCATTCCCGAAGGATAAAAGAGCATATCACCCTTGCCCATCAGCTTCTCAGCGCCGTTCATATCAATAATTGTTCTGGAATCCACACCGGAGGACACAGAAAAAGCGATTCTTGAAGGAATATTTGCCTTAATAAGTCCTGTAATGACATTGACAGAAGGTCTTTGCGTCGCAATCACAAGATGAATACCCGCCGCCCTCGCAAGCTGTGCCAGACGACAGATGGCATCCTCCACCTCGCCCGGTGCAACCATCATCAAATCCGCAAGCTCGTCAACAATAATCACAATCTGCGGAAGCTTTTTATAAGTCTCGCTTTCAAGATTTTCTGCCGCAAGCTTTTCAATCTTTTCATTGTATCCTTTAATATCTCTTACATTAAGCTCTGCAAACTTCTGATAACGGTCAGTCATCTCCATAACTGCCCAGTTCAGGGCACCGGCTGCCTTCTTAGGGTCTGTAACAACAGGAATTAAAAGATGCGGAATGCCGTTATAAACACTTAACTCTACAACCTTCGGGTCAACCATAATCAGTCTTACATCTTCCGGCTTTGCTTTGTATATAATACTCATAATTAATGTATTAATACAAACGGACTTACCCGAGCCTGTGGCACCGGCAATAAGAAGGTGCGGCATCTTTGCGATATCTGTCACAATCACCTGTCCGCCGATATCCCGGCCGACAGCAAAGGAGACATTGGATTTGCTCTTTTTAAATTCTGTACTCTCGACAAGGTCTCTAAAGCACACCATCGCATTTTCTTTATTCGGCACTTCGATGCCGACCGCTGATTTTCCCGGAATCGGCGCTTCAATACGGATATCCGCCACTGCCAGATTCAGTTTAATATCATCTGACAAAGCCACAATACGGCTCACCTTAACCCCCTGCTCAGGCGTAAGCTCATACCGTGTCACAGACGGACCGCAGCTGACATTTGTCACCCTGACTTTAACCCCAAAGCTGTCTAATGTCTGCTGCAGTTTCATTGCCGTCGCTTTTAAATGATTTTCCGAAACGGGCTGACGTCCTCTGTCACCACGTTTCAATAAATCCATCGGCGGAAAAACATATTCTTTAACCGGAGGTGCAATCTCACCTTCAGTTACCGCTATCGGCGCATTATCCGATGCCTTCAAAGGATTCTCCGTATGATTATTCGAATCAGTCCCTGTATTTTTAACATCTGCACGGATGCCTACGGCTTCTGCCGCTTCCTCCGGCGTCATATTTGTATGCTCATGTTCGGGAAGTATTTCCCCCATCACCACATTATCTGCCGAAACGTTTTCCTTCTGATTTTCCTCTGCCGTCTTAACGGCCTCCGGTTCAAATTCTCTGATTTGGTTCGTGTCAACCTCCTCAAATTCTATAGGTTCCATGCGGGTAACGGTTATTTCCCCGCTACCGCCTTCCGGCTCGTCAATATCAACATCTGCCAGTTTGAAATCCTCCGGCAGGGTGCTCATCTCAAAATCAATTGTCTCATCTGTATCAGCGGCAGCCAAAGGCTCTTTTGCCGTCTCTGTCTGCTGTTTGCCGCTCTCCTTCTCACGCTCAATGATAAAATGCTGCGCCTTATGTTTTTTTGATTCTGACGGTTTTGAAAAGCTTTCTGACACTTCCTCATCAATGTCTGCGTAGTCATCCTCCTCCGCCTCAATTTCCATAAGCAGTCGCTGCTTTTCCTCGCGCTCTGCCTTTCTTTTCGCAAGCATTATCTTGATTTTTCCGAGAAGTACTGTAAAAACAGCCTTCTGCGCTATAAGAATGATGCTGAGTAAAAGACCTGCAATAACAATCACAAAGGCACCAACACGGCCAAGCAGGGATGAAAGAAAATAGCTGATGACGCCGCCGATAATACCGCCGCCCTTCTTATATATGGCACAGTTATTATAGTAATCCATCATCTTCACTGTCGTATCTGCCGGATTAATAAGCAGCTGGAGTAATGACATCACAGACAAACAGAAAAGTAAAAATGCCAATATTTTCTTTCCCAAAATACGGTTATGCCTGTTGGACATAATAAAGGCCGTACCAAAAAAGACAATGTACGGTATAATATAAGCAATCCAGCCAAAAACACCAAACATAAAATGGGAGATGCCTTCCCCGGCAATCCCGCCAAAGTCCAATGTGCTGATAAGCATAATAATTGAAACAACAAGTGCTACCAAAAGCTTTATCTCGTCATACATACCGCTTTTTTGCTTAATCAGCTGCTTTTTTTCATATTCGGACATTCTTCCCGTTTTGCGGTTTGAGGCAGCGGTTGTCTTTTTTCTTGAGGCGGCGGCCGTTTTCCCTCTTGTTCCCGATGTTTTGCGTGCCGAAGTACTCTTTGTCGTTTTTGTACCGGCTGTCTTAGACGCAGGCTTCTTCTTTGTAGTTGTTGTTTTTTTATTCTGACTTGAAGCCATCTAAATTCCTCCTGTTAATTCTCTTATCTTATCTACAAAAGAATTGCGAAACATTATCATCCCGCCGGACATATTAATATTTCGCAATCCAATCAATTATCATTTATTAAAAAAGAAATAGGCGATAATCGAAATAATACCGATTACTGCACAGTAATAAGCAAAATACTGATATCTGCTCTTTTTAACGATATTAATCATCACTTTAATGCATACATAACCTACAACTGCAGCAACTATTGTCCCTACAATATAGCTTGCAATCAATCCGCCGCTGACAGGTGTTCCGATAATGCCGCCGATTTCAAGAAGATTTGCACCGACAATGGCCGGCACCGAAGCTAAAAATGAATATTTTACAGCAAAACTCTTATCCACACCTAAAAACAGGCATGCTGCGATTGTAGAGCCTGAGCGTGAAATTCCCGGAAGTGTCGCAACACCCTGGGCAACACCGATGATTGCTGCATCTTTGTATGTTGTTGCCTTCGCTTTCTTTTTGCCGCCCGGATGTCCGTCAACAAGCAAAAGTACAATGGCTGTGACAACAAGGCAGATGCCCGGAATGACAAGAATAGAGCTTGCCGCATTAATCACGCCTTTAAACGCAAAACCGATGATTGCTGTCGGTATACTTGTCACAATGATAAGAAGTGCAAATTTTCTATATGCATTATTGATAAGACGGCGGCGGCTGAAATCTTCATGTCTGATTTTGCTCATCAGCCACTGCCACGCGTAAACACAGGCATCCACAATCAGGCTAAAACCATGAATCACAAGATTCTTCACATCTTTCCAAAAAACAACACAGACTGCCGCAAGTGTTCCTAAATGCAAGAGCACCTCAAACAAAACTCCTGTATTTGTCTCAATTCCAAAAATATGCTGAAATATTGTCAAATGTCCTGAGCTGCTGACCGGAAGAAATTCCGTCAAGCCCTGAATAATCCCCATAAAAATTGCATATAAAAAATTCATCCTTCATAAATGCCGTACTGGCTTTCCTCCTATGTGTATTACATGAACTTATATTACACTATTTTTCCATCTTTGTCAAAATCAGATTCATAATTATTTACATCCGGGCATGAAAATTTGTGTCCTGCCGTGCTTTGCTCGCCAAAATCATCTCATTGAGCTTTCCAAGCGCATCTTTAATACCGCCCACAGCGTTAATCAGCCCTTCATCAACCGCTTCCTTCCCATCGAGCACCGTCCCGACATCCTTAGCCAGTTTGCTTGTATCCAGCATCAGCGCCTTTAAGCGTTCTTTTTTAACGGCTGAATTAGACACAATAAAGTTTAAAATTCTTTCCTGAATCCTTTCAAAATATTCATATGTCTGGGCAACCCCAATCATCATGCCATTCATTCGAACCGGATGCACAATCATCGTTCCGCTAGGCACAATAAAGGAATAATCCGACGAAACGGCTAAAGGCACGCCGATTGAATGACTGCCGCCAAGCACAAGAGATACTGTCGGTTTGCTCAGAGATGCTATCATCTCCGCAATCGCAAGCCCCGCTTCCACATCTCCGCCGACCGTATTTAAAATAACGAGCAGTCCGTCAATATCGCTGCTGTCCTCCACAGCGGCAAGCATCGGCAATACATGCTCATACTTCGTTGTTTTTGTCCGCTCTGACGCCGCTTCATGCCCTTCAATTTCACCGATAATACTCAACAAATATATTTTATGTCTGTCCTGATTTTTTTCAAGCAGCATCTGTCCGCTTTCCTTCACCTGCGCCTCATTCTGCTGTTTTTC
>CABUBX010000122.1 GCA_902489925.1 uncultured Lachnospiraceae bacterium
TCCCAGGTAACAAGTTTTTATTATTTCACTTGTCTACCTAGAAGGGATCATATCATTTTAGGGACAGTCCAAAGAATTTCTTTTTTTAAAAGCAGATTAAAAACAGCCGCAGTCACTGTCGGGGCGGCATAGCTGTTGGATATCTGTGTTTCTTCTCTGCCGCAGAGCCTATGACATGATGAAGCAAACATGTAAGGAGATTCGCGAACTGCCCATTGAAATCCTGACAGGTGTTCGTCTGCGATGACGCCAATGACACCGCTAAGCTGTGCAGGTACCGTATATTGTCCGGCATTGCTGACGGCAGCGACAATGATTTGTCCTGCAGCAATGAGCTTTTGTGTTTCCAATCGGATTTTTTCAAAGTCAGCAGCGCATCTTGAGCCAATACTCATGTGTATTAATGGTATTTTATTGTCATAGCACCATCGAAGCGCTGAAATTAAAGTATCACAGGACGTTTTCATTTCTTCATTGTCGAAAACACACAGGCTGTAAAACTGCGGCGGCTCATCTGTATATTTTTCAATAATCTGAGCACAAATTGTTCCGTGCTCTGTAAGCAACGGTTCAACGGTACGCTCGCAGAGCCTGCCTTCTTTGCCGACAATCATATCTAAAAAGAGCCTGCCTTTGCATAAAAAAGATTTATCAATACCACTGTCAATGACTGCTATTTTCATTATAACCTTCCTCTGTATTTACATGAAATTTTTCCTGCTGATATTTAAAAAGCTGGGCGAAACGCTGATTATTTTTCAAAAGCTCTTTTTGTGTGCCTTCCTCAATGATTTCACCGGCTTCAAGCACAATAATTCTGTCCGCAAGGTATGTATTCAACAACCGGTGTGACGTAAAAATAGTCATATAGCCTTTGGTTTCATTTTCCAGCATTTCAAAAATATCGTGCTCGGCCTTAGGGTCAAGGCTTGATGACGGCTCATCAAGGACAAGCACCGAATGACGTCTGTAGAATGTTCTTGCAAGAGCCAGTTTTTGGTGTTGGCCGCCGGACATTTCCATACCGGCCTCATCGAGTATACGCATGACTTGTGTATCAAGTCCGTGACCGGCTTTATTTAAAATATCATCTCCGCAGCTTCGCCTAATATAGGATTCAATAATCGTATCATCTTCCTGTCTGTTTAAATCGCCGAGTATGACATTATCCCGGAGGGAAAAGCAATAATTAAGCATTTCCTGAAAATAAACACTGAAATTGCTTCTTAAACTGTCAAGTGTATATGTGCCTATGTTCAGCCCGTTAATTAAAATCTCACCCTCATCTGCCTCATAAAGCCGAAGTATCAGCTTGATAAGTGTCGATTTTCCCGAGCCGTTAAGACCGACAAAGGCAACCTTTTCATCTTTTTCAATTTTAAAGGATACATCTTTAAGTACATTTTTTTCCGTTTTGGGATACTTAAAAGAAACATGGCGAAATTCAATGGATGTTACTGTTTTAAGCTTGTTTTTTCCGTCATCCTTAATATGGGGCGCAAAACTTTTCAGTCCCATAATATTGGCAATTCTTAAACGGTTATCATAAATTTGCATGGCTGAGGAAATCACAATCGTGACAGAAGTAATCAGCTGTGCCATAAGTCCTGTATAGAGCGAGTAATCGCCGATGGTCCGGTTTCCCTCAAAAATCTGACTGACAATATAAATACTGATGCCAAAAGCAGATACTTCCGGCAGGCATTGACAAATAACTGTCCATACCGTCCGTTTTTTTACAAGTTTCCTTTCCTTATCGAAAAGCGTCCTCCATATACGTTCATACCGTTGTTTTAAAAGGCTGCCAATCCGATACAGGCGGATATCCTGTGCATATTCCTTTGATGCTGCGAGACCGTGATAATAACCTTTCTGTCTTTCCTGATTCATTTTTTCTACGCTAAAATCGTATAATGCTTTTGTATATAAGGTTCCGACAACAGCCGATGGCACGGATGCTATTGTTATTAAAAGTGCGAATAGAATATTGCTTGTGCAAATTAGGACAAATACGCTGACGAAGGATATACTGTAACTAAAAAATGTGAGGACATTCCATAAAATTCCTGATACTGCATAGATATCACTTCCGGCCATCTGAAGCTTATCATAATAAGCCGCATCATCGAAGCTTGCCAAATCAACAGAAAGTGCACTATCCATAATGTCCATTGTCATTCTTGCATTCAGCTTATCCTCATGCATCTTTTGGACGTACTCCACAAGTTTGTTTAAGCCGGCGTTTAAAACGCCGGCTGTGAAAATTGCCAAAAGCAAAAGTATACATATAATCATCGGTTTTTCAACTGTCCATTCGCCTGCAAGCAGGTTTAAGATATATTTACTTATATAGGTTGTTGCCACAGATATAAGCGGAACAAGCATAAGCCCGAAAAAACGAATGATTGTATATACCGGGGAGGTGCGCCATGACAGCTTTAGACAGTCATCAATCATCTGAAAAAATTGTGAAATATTTTTATTTTTTCTCAATGAGCACCCCATCCCTCATCTGATAAACCTTATCGGCTCTGTCCGCAATCTCCAAATCATGGGTGACAACGATGACACAATAATTCTTTTCATGTGCCAGCCCTTCTAAAATTCCCATAATATTTTCCGTATTTGTCACGTCGAGGTTTCCTGTCGGCTCATCGGCAAGGATAATCCCTGCCCCGGAGGCCAGCGCCCTTGCAATAGCGACACGCTGCTGTTCGCCGCCGGAAAGATTTGACGGGTAACGTTTATGTTTTTCTTCTTCAATGCCGACCGAAAGCAAAAGCTCGGCAGCCTTGCCCTTGGCAGCCTTAAACTTTACGCCGTTAATCTCCATCACATAGCAGACATTTTCAAGCACTGTCAAAAGCGGCAGAAGCTGGAAGTTTTGGAAAATCATCGCAATGCTCTGACGGCGGTAAGCGTCCAAATCCGTCTCAAAAATATTTTTTCCGTTTAAGTCGATTGCCCCTGTTGAAGGCTTATCAAGCCCTGCCATCAGAGACAGAAGCGTTGACTTGCCTGAGCCTGACGGACCAATGACCGCATAAAGATTTCCGATTTCAAAGTCACAGGAAACATTATTTATGACCGGTTTTGTGCCGCCCTTATATGTGTAGCTGATATTTTTAATCTCTAAAGTACCCATGTCAAATCCCCCTTATTCCTTTACCGAAAGTAAGTCCATCGGATGCCTGCGTGTCACTATTGCGATGACTGTACTAATAATTGATACAATACTGATGGTTAAACAAAGTCCGACGCATAACAATGTCTTTTGCATTACAGAGTGTCCGCCTATCATCAAAGCAACAGCACCAATGCCAAACCCGATACCGATAACATTTAAAATAAACTGACGAATACCTATCAACACACCAATACTTTTATGAGGTGTACCTAATATCCGCATGATGGCCGCCTCCTTTTCAGCCATCAAAATAACAAATATGTTGCCAAGTGCTAATACGATGACAGAAATCGCGATAATCACAGGATAAAGTAAGCGCAACAAGTCCACATTTTTTTGCAAAGGTTCAATTGCCTGCGTCAGTTCCTCATCTTTGATTAGACAGGATATCTTTGACATATACTGATTTTCCGGACGTTTTGCAACATCCGAAATTATTTCCTTAAACTTTGCAATCTCTCTGTTTTTATCTTTCTTTATTTCAAATTCTGCCCTCGTGTAATAAAGGTTATCGTTGCCAATAAAGCTTTTTAGTGATGCTAATGGTGCATATGCAAAATGTCCTGATTTATACGGATAAGTTCCGATGACTTTAACATTCTTTTCACGTTTTATCGGAAGTCCTCCGCTGTCCTGCATAAATACCGCTTTAACTGTATCTCCTAATTCTAAACCAAGGGAATCCATAATTTCTTCTGATACAATCATGACCATTTTTTCATCATCGGATGCTTCTTCCGACATTTCAAAAACAGAAGCGTCATAACCATCCATATAAGTAATATCGACTGTATCGTCTTTTATCTGCTCATGCACGCTTGCATTCCCGATTCCGTACGTTTCGGTTGATACCACTTCTTTGTTTTTAGCATTTTCAAGTATTGTCGATACGGATGCTTCTAAAATAAATTTATCAATATAGCCGGATTCGCAGAATGTATCTATGATGTCACTGTAAATATATGCCCCATTTTCCACGTGATTACTTCCCGTCTGCGGTACAATTTTTCCGTCCACCGTCGTATGGGCATAAAGCTCACTAATTTTATTTTCATTATGCTC
The DNA here is from genome assembly GCA_902489925.1 of uncultured Lachnospiraceae bacterium. GTDB lineage: Bacteria > Bacillota > Clostridia > Lachnospirales > Lachnospiraceae > Scybalocola_A. Next base: position 4,250 of record CABUBX010000122.1, read on the forward strand.
TATATTTCCCTGCATCCATCCAAGACAAAAAACAAATCCACCAATAACAAATATAATAAGCAGAGTTTTCCATACTGTACGCAAAAAATGATGATATATATAACGCATATAAAATTCCATTCGCATCGTTCCCGGCAAAGCTGCAGAAAAATCGCCTGTTGTATCATTGTTTACAGCTTGCGCTACAGAAAATTCCTCTTTTGTTATAGTATCACTTTTCATCGCAGACACTTTTTCTAAGGAATCGCCTGAAGCTTTTGAGCCGGACGTCTTCTTTGCTTTCTGTCGTGTATGAAGCTTATCTAAAAGTGTACCCTTTGAAAAACAGCAAAGTATCGTGAAGCTTACAAGCATCCATAAAAGGACAATAGCAAGCGAAAATATAAGCAGTACATACAAAGGCAAAGCTGCAGAACCGCTTACATCCTTATCCACATGCAAAACAGTCAGTGTCTCATTCGCTTTTTTTAACGCATAATTCCATGATAATATACTGCCCAAAATCGCGCCTATACCTCCGATGGTGATGATAGCCGTACCAAACTGCCCGGAAGCCTTTTTCTTTGGGACACCAAGAAAACGTATCGTTATCCACATTTTATAATATAACGCAATGAAAGCTGCCGAAGCGGCTATAAATGTAATCACTAAAATAATTCCAAAAATTAAAATTCCCATCCTTGTCGACTGTTTCATCGGTTCTGAAGCTTTTTTGAAATTTTCCCAGCCATTTTCTGCAAATTCAATTGCATATCCGTCCTGTTCCAAGCTTGTCTGAGTATTTTTTAAAAACTGCGTTCCGCCTTCCGGTGAATCAATTATAAAATAAAAACTATCTAACGAAAATGGTCTGTTTTGTCCCCAGTCTTTAGGAAACACTGAATCCGGTACAAAAATTTCATCACAGAAGAAATTTGTCCCCTCCAGATTTTGGCTTGTATAAGTTCCTATAATCTCAAAATTTTCGCTGATAGTTTCTCCCTGTGTCCATGTCTGATTTTCAGACAGATAATATTTGGGATTTGCATTATCCGTCACCGTCAACGGCAATTTGTCACCGACAGACAAGCCGTTTTCTTCGGCAAACTCACTTCGTACAACGCAAACCTTCTGAATTTCGCTGTTATCCTGATTTGTAATATATCTGCCCTGTGTCAAATGGTATTTTTCCTGAAATTCGGGAGACACTTCCATTCCCTTGGACGTATTCACCACAAGCGCATGTTTTTGAATTTCCCGAAGCAAAATATCTTCCAAATCTTTTTGATTTTCTAATGTTACATCACCGCTGTCCGCAGGATACACATACTTTTCACCTTCAAAAGAATCCAAATAATATGTCATCTTTTTTTCATTATTAAATATAAAATAGGTAACTAAATTTTTGAAAAAATATCTGTTCCCCACCTTAATTTCCCTAAGAACGGAATCCAAGAGTTCTTTGTCATCGACATACCAATGGATTGTTAATTGTTCATTCAAAATTAAATTTTCGGGAAAGCCTATGACAGTTTTGTCAGGAATCACATAAATTGTGCAGTCATAACGGCATCTGTTGTTTTCATCTAAAAAATAAGGCTTACTTTCATCTTCAAGGACATCAATAAAAGTAATTTTGCCATAATAATAAACGATATCTAACGGAGAAATGGGGTCTCTTGCAGGTGTCATTGTTTCATCCATAAGTCCGCAAAAGCTTCTTTGAATATTTAAAAGTTCTATATTTTCATCTTTAATAAGAATATTTGCGGCTTCCTTACTCAACGTTGTATTTTCACTATCTGCCGGGATAAGACGTCCCACCGGCTTATAATAATCTGATAATCGCGTAACCTCTTTATTTATAACCGTATATTCCACAAGCCTTGTTGCAAATGTGAAGCTCATCAATACGACAATTACAAATATAAGAAGAACCTTTAAAGGTTTGCGAAAAATAGATTTTATAAAAAGATTGTTATTATCCATAACCAGTCCTCCGTTTCCAGTATATTTAAAATATATGTGTCCCATGTAAACACGGGACACATATATGCTGTAATAGCCCAGTTTAAATTTTTAAATTATTCTGTCATATAATTCCTAGTATAATCCACGCAAATTAGAAGTCTGTTTCAAATTAGCTTTTTTATGCTAA
>CABUBX010000123.1 GCA_902489925.1 uncultured Lachnospiraceae bacterium
GAGCCATGAGGGCAGATTGTTACCGCGGCAGTAAAAACTTTATACAGTCTTTTTTAGAGTGCTGTCCGTGGGAGGATACTGTGGCATTTTTTGCCGAGCTTGGTATATGGCCGAAAGAGCGGGACGGCTATTTTTATCCAAATTCAGAGCAGGCAGCGTCTGTTGCCAAGGTGCTTTTGGATGAATGTGCGTCCCTTGGTGTAAATATAGCGCTTTCAGAGCCGGTTTTAAAGGCAAAGGCAGACAGCGGTGGTTTTATGATACAGACAAAACAGCGGCGTATCGCGGCAGGAACTCTGATACTTGCCGCAGGCGGCAGAGCCTATCCGAAGCTTGGAAGCGACGGCAGCGGCTATGGGCTGGTAAAGTCTTTTGGACATACAGTGACACCTGTTGTTCCGGCATTGTGCGGACTTTGGTGTGACGGTCTTTTTGGCATGAAGCCGGAGAAATTTTGGAAGCAGATTAGCGGTGTCCGGGCGGATGCAAGGGTGACGCTTTTTATAAACGGAAAGGCGGAGGCCTCCAATGTGGGACAGATTCAGCTGACAGGGTATGGCATCTCGGGGATTCCCGTTTTTCAGGTGAGCCGTTTCGGCGCCTATGCACTAAAGGCATCAAAGCCGGTGAAGGCTGTGCTGGATTTCTTTCCTGATGATGAAGAAAATAAGCTGTTTATGAAGCTTAAAGAGCGGATGAGGACAGCTAAAGAAAAAACAATGCTTCAGTTTTTGACAGGTATGGTCAATAGTAAGCTGATTCCTGTCTTTTTAAGGTCAGCCGGGCTCGATGAATATACGTTGGCAAAGCAGCTTAAAAATTCAGATATCTCGCGGCTTGTCGGCGCTATGAAGCGGTTTGAACTTTCGGTGATAAAAACAAACAGCTTTGATGAAGCTCAGGTATGTGCCGGCGGTGTATCGACGACAGAAGTTCATTCGGCGACAATGGCTTCAAAGAAAGTAAGGGGACTTTTTATTGCCGGGGAATTACTGGATGTGGATGGCATTTGCGGCGGTTATAACCTGCATTTTGCATTTCAGAGCGGGAGAATGGCAGGGCGCAGTGCGGCGGCACTGGTGAAAGGTGGAAACAGATGCTAAGAATCAGTCAATTAAAGCTTAATTACAGGCATGGTACAGCCGATTTTATGAAAAAACTGGCAAAGCAGCTTCGTTTGCCTGAAAATGAAATTTTAGAATATCGTATTGTCAAAAGGTCGGTGGATGCGCGGAAAAAGGATGATATTTGTTTTATTTACACAGTGGATGCCGCTGTAAAAAATGAAGCGGCATGGCTAAAAAAACACCGCAATGAAAAGTCAGTGACAAAGGCGGCAGAAACGGCATATACTTTTCCAAAACCCGGCGAGGAAGTTCTAAAGCATCGTCCGGTTGTTGCAGGCAGCGGGCCGGCCGGACTTTTTTGTGCGCTGATGCTTGCCCGTCACGGATATAGACCGCTGCTCATTGAGCGCGGTGAGTCTGTTGAAGCTCGGAAGAAAACAGTCGGGAAATTTTGGGAAACCGGTATCTTAAATACAGAATCGAATGTCCAGTTCGGTGAAGGCGGCGCCGGCACGTTTTCGGACGGCAAATTAAATACGCTTGTGAAGGATAAATACGGAAGGAATACAGAAGTGTTGCGTATTTTTGCACAGGCAGGCGCGGGTGAAGAAATCTGCTATGTCAATAAACCGCATATTGGTACGGATGTTCTTGCCAATATTGTAAAGAATATAAGAAATGAAATTATAAGCCTTGGCGGTGAGGTGCGCTTTAACACAAAGCTGACAGGACTTCAAATTAAAGACGGAAATCTTCACGGAATTATTGTCAACGACAGTGAAACGGTTGAAACAGAAGTTTTGGTTGCAGCCTTAGGTCACAGTGCACGTGACAGCTTTAAGATGCTTAATGAAAATGCGCTTGTAATGACACCGAAGGCTTTTGCCGTCGGCGTGCGCATCGAACATCCTCAAAGTATGATGAATATGGCACAGTATGGCAGCGCATCGGATGATATTTTAGGCGCCGCCGATTATAAGCTGACTTATCAGGCATCAAACGGACGAAGTGTTTATACATTTTGTATGTGCCCGGGCGGCTATGTTGTCAATGCTTCTTCGGAGGAGGGCAAGACAGCAGTCAATGGGATGAGTTACAGCAGAAGAGACAGTGATAATGCCAACAGTGCTGTCATTGTCAGCGTGACACCGGAGGATTTTTTTAATGAGGGTGCACCGGAGGAGAAGCCTTCAAAAGACAAAAGTGTTTTAAATCCGCTGGCCGGCATGTATTTCCAACAGCGTCTGGAAGCTGCCTGTTATGCCGCAGCGGGAAATCAGCCGCTGATTCCTGTTCAGCTTTTTGAAGATTTTAAAAACAAGCAGGTGTCGAAGGCTTTTAAAGATGTGATTCCTGTCCATCGGGGCAAAGATATTTTTGCGGATTTGAATACATGTCTGCCAAAATATGTCTGTGAAAGCCTTGTGGAAGGCATTGAAGCTTTTGGAAAAAAGATTAAAGGCTTTGACAGAAAGGATGCAATACTGTCCGGTATTGAGACAAGAACGTCTTCTCCAATCCGCATTGAAAGAGACGAAAGCTTTCAAAGTAATATTTTGGGAATTTATCCGTGCGGTGAGGGCGCAGGCTATGCCGGCGGTATTACATCGGCAGCGATGGACGGCATCAAGGTGGCCGAGGCTATTGCAAAAAGATATAGTTCTTTTGAAAAATAGATTTGACAAAAATGGAGTGCATAATGATGGAAACAAATAGTAATTTACGAAGTCGGATTTCGGATAAGCGCCGCATCGTCATTAAAGTCGGTTCGTCATCCCTTGTCCATGAAAATACAGGAGAAATGGATTTTGTGAAGCTTGAGCAGCTTGTTCGGCTTTTGTGTGATTTAAGGAATCAGGATAAGGATATCATTCTCGTGTCTTCCGGGGCAATCGGTGTCGGACGAAAAGCGCTGGGGCTTGAAAAAAGACCCGATACGCTGCCGTTAAAGCAGGCATGCGCTTCGGTGGGACAGGCGGTGCTTATGATGATGTATCAAAAGCTTTTTGGTGAATATAATCATACGGCATCCCAGATTTTGATGACAAAGCATACAATCATCCGAGAGGAAAGCCGTTTTAATGCAAAAAATACCTTCGAGCAGCTGCTGTCAATGGGTGTGATTCCCATTGTCAATGAAAACGATACAATCTCCACCGATGAAATTGAATTTGGTGATAACGATACGCTCTCTGCGGTGGTGGCAGCCCTTTCAGGTGCGGATTTGCTCATCCTTTTATCGGATATTGACGGGCTTTATACAAAAGACCCGACAAAATACAGTGATGCACAGTTTATCGAATGTGTGCCTGAAATTGATGAAGCACTTTATGATATGGCCGGAGGCGCCGGAAGTGATTTCGGTACGGGCGGAATGATTACAAAAATCGATGCCGCACGTATTGCAACAGATGCCGGATGTGATATGATTATAGCAAACGGCAAAGATTTCCATATAATCCATGCGCTTATGAGCGGTGAAAATAAAGGAACTTTATTTTTAGCCCATAAAAATAAAAATTTTAACCTTGTTGAGTATATTGAGCAAAGAAAATGCAGAAAGAATGGTTAGTATGAAAAAAGTAGGTTTGGTACTTGAAGGCGGAGGAGAACGCGGTGTTTTCACAAGTGGTGTTCTCGATTATATGATGGAAAAGGAATTGAAGCTTCCTTATGTCATCGGTGTGTCTGCCGGTGCGTGCAATGCGGTCGATTATGCATCATGGCAGCCCTACAGAACGAAAAGATGTATGATTGATTCCCAAAAGCAGTATCATTTATACAGTGCGAAAAATATTTTAAAGACAGGCTATTATATTGATATGGACTTGATTTTTAATCAGTTTCCGACAAGTGTTTATCCTTTTGATTTTGATACTTACTCACAGTCAGAGACACGCTGCCTGATGACAGTCACCAACTGTATTACGGGAAAACCAGAGTATATTGAAGAAAATCAGGATGCGATTCGCATGATGGCTGCCTGTCGGGCATCCTCAAGTCTGCCGTTTGTATCTCCGATGGTGAAGGTTGACGGAAAGCTGATGATGGACGGCGGTCTTACAGATTCGATTCCGATTCAAAAGGCGACAAAGGACGGCTATAAGTACAATATTGTCATATTGACAAGGCCTAAAGGTTACCGGAAGTCTTCCGAAAGGCCAGGGAAACTTGTAAAGCTTGCAAGGCGGGTATATAAAGATTATCCGATGCTTGTGAAGGCTTTGGCGCTTAGAAACCGCCGCTATAACAAAACAATGGCGGTTATTGAAGAACTTGAGGAAAAAGGCCGTATATTTGTCATTCGTCCGACGATTCCGTGTGTCGGCAGAACGGAGAGAGATATTGCAAAACTGGAGAATTTTTATGAACACGGCTATGAGACAATGAAAAAAGAATGGCCGCGGCTTTTGGAATGGATGAAGCGGGCTAAGGATACAGAAGGAGAAAATTAATGATTACAGATAAGGATATTGCAAGAATTAACGAGTTATACCATAAATCAAAAACGGAGGGGCTGACACCGGCTGAAAAAGAGGAACAGATGCATCTTCGAGGCGCTTATATCACAGCAATACGAAAAAATCTCCGCGGAAGCCTTGAGAGTATGAAGATACAAAATCCTGACGGCAGTATCGTGGATGTGAAGTCGCGCAGAAAGTCGGAGAAGCCGGTGCAGTAAAAAAATAAAAGTCTGACAGAATTAAGGGGAGGAGAAGTTATGGATTTTGAGCAATTACTAACGATTGAAAAGGAAAGTGAAAGAGTCTCGGCACTTTATGAAATCTTTGATGAAAGTGCGCGTCTGACACGTTCAAAGGCGGCAAATGTAGAGTTTGTCACAACGACGGCCTATATCGAAAAGTATTTAAAAGCGGGAGACAGGATTTTAGACATCGGCGCAGGTGCCGGTACGTACAGTCTTTACTTTGCTTCAAAGGGCTATGATGTGACCGCCGTTGAGCTGGCAGAAAATAATATAAAAGCTTTCAAAGCCAAAATGACAGAAAAGACGCCGGTAAAACTTCATCAGGGCAATGCCCTTGACTTATCGGCCTTTGAGGACGCAAGTTTTGATATTGTACTTTTGATGGGACCGCTTTATCATTTGTCGGATGAGGCTGACAGAAGCCGGTGTATTCGTGAGGCAAAGCGGGTATGTAAGCAAAACGGCACAATTTTCTTTGCGTTTATTAATAATGACATGGTTATTTTGACAGAATTTTTTAACAATAAAGATTACTTTAAAGGCAATAATTACGACCATGAGACTTTTAAACTCAAGGATTTCCCTTTTGTGTTTTTTACATTGCCTCAGTGCCTTGCGATGCTTGAAAAGGAAAACATATGTGTGAAGCACATTGTAGCCTCAGACGGCATGAGCGAAATGCTTGAAGAAAAAATTAATGCGATGGACGATGAGAGCTACAGTCAGTATATGAAATATCATTTTTACTGCTGTGAAAAACCGGAAATGCTCGGACATACAAATCACTTGCTTTTTGTCGGGAAAAAAGGTGACTTAAATGCCTGATAAAGAAAGTATCAGGGCTGATATGAAAAAAAAACGCGCTGCGCTTTCAGATGGCGAGGTCAACGCGCGCAGCAGGGCCATTTTGCACCGGTTTTTAAAAACAGAAATTTATCAGAAGGCCGAGTGGCTGTTTGCCTATATGAGCTTTAAAAATGAGGCGGATACGAGGGCGCTCATCGAGTGTGCGCTCGGTGACGGAAAGCGTGTTGCCCTTCCGAAGGTAAGAAAAAAGTTGGTCATGGATTTTTATGAAATCAAAGCGCTTTCGGAAATCACACCCGGTGCGATGGGGATTTTAGAGCCGATTTCGGATGCTGCGGTAATTCCGAAAAGAACAGCGGACTGTTCTGAGATTTTGATGCTTGTGCCGGGGCTTGCTTTTGATTTGTTGGGAAGGCGTATCGGCTGGGGCGGCGGTTTTTACGATATGTATTTATCAAAGTATAAAGATATTGTGACAGTGGGGCTTGCATATGATTTTCAAATCTATGACGGGTTCAAAACACAGGCACATGATATACCGGTGTCCTATGTGGTGACGGATACAAAGATTATTGATACAAAACGGAGGAATTGTGATGGATGACAGATTACTGGAAATAGGCGCAGCGGCAAAAAAAGCTGCAGGGGAACTTGCCTGCCTTGGGGCTTCGGAAAAAAATGCCGTTTTAAGTGCGGTGGCGGCAGCGCTTGTAAGAGGGGAGGAGGCCTTGCTTTTAGCCAATGCAAAGGATATTGCGGCGGCAAAGGAAAAAGGTGTTAAGGCATCTCTGATTGACAGACT
>CABUBX010000124.1 GCA_902489925.1 uncultured Lachnospiraceae bacterium
ATTACTGGAAGGAACATGCGGACCTTTATATTGCCCGTTGTATGATTAAGGAAAAAGGACAGCCTATTTTGGATATCCAGCTTGCGGTACCCGATAAAGAACAGGCTGTCATCATCTGTGATAATTGGCGCAAGAAAAATTCCGAGGTTTATGAGTACCTTGTGCGGACACTGTTTATGCCGTAAATACAGACTGTAAAAAATCCTAAAAATAAAGTAGTCACTTCAGCTGTCTGACTGATGTGACTACTTTATTTTTTTGCTATTTTTCTGTAACTGCTTTTTCTTTTGGCCAAAATTTATTGACAAGGATATATGAAAGTATGCCGAGGATAATTCCGAGAATGAGACCTGCTAAAATATCTGTCGGAAAATGGACATACAAATACATCCTTGAAAATGCAATGACGACGGCAACGGCAAAGGCGGCAATGCCTAATTTTTTGTGGCTGCAAAAAATCGCTGTTGCGGCGCCGATTGAGGCCAGCGTATGGCCTGACGGAAAGGAATAATCCTTTGGAATTGCAATCAGCATATTAACGGATTCATTAATCCAGCACGGGCGTTCCCTGCCAATGACATTTTTTAAAATAATATTGCCGAAAATTAATCCGAGAACAAGTGTTAAAATCATTGTAACACCGCATTTTCGGTACTTTTTTACACATAAAAAAATAATTGCCAGTAAAATCCAAAGGATACCTGCATTGCCCAGTGTTGTAAAAAAAATCATAAGCTTATCTAAAATAGGATGATGAATTGTCTGTAAAAAATCAAGAAATTGAAATTCAAATGCCAAAATAATACCTCCGTATATAAAAAAAAATTATGATATCATAACATATTATAAAGTTTATTTTTTTCTGAATATGTAGTATGATATTGTTAAGCGCGATTTTATGCCGTTTATTATACAGCAAATATGGCAGTTAAACAATAGAGGTTGTTAAAATTTAAGGAGGATTTTATGATTGATATATTGAAAGAATTTAAAAATGATTTGAATGCTTTTTTTGAGGAAACGCACAAGTTTTATGCGAAGGAATTGACAGTTGCCCAGTATAAAGGATTTTCAAGCGGCTTCGGAAGCTATGCGCAAAGAGGCGGTGAAAAAAGTATGCTTCGTCTTCGTCTGACCGGCGGTGAAATCAGTCAGAGCGATTTGGAATTTATTGCGGACAGTATTGAAAAATATCATATTAATCGCGTACATCTGACAACCTGTCAGAGTGTTCAGCTTCACAATCTCGATGAAGAAACTGTATGTAGTTTAATCGGTGAGGCCTTTGAGCATGGGATTATTACACGAGGCGGCGGTGGCGATTATCCGCGTAACGTGATGGCCTCTCCGCTTTCAGGTGTACAAAAGGGTGAAGCCTTTGATGTCATGCCTTATGCAAAGGCTGCAGCTGATTTTTTACTGCCGTTTATTCACAGTGTAAAACTGCCGAGAAAGCTTAAAGTCTGTTTTTCAAATTCTGCTGAAAATGTAACTCACGCAACTTTCAGAGACTTAGGCTTTATGGCGAATGAGGACGGTACGTTCGATGTTTACAGTGCCGGAGGACTTGGCAACAATCCAAAGATGGGTGTATGTGTTGCTGAGCATATCAAGCCGGAAAAAATCCTTTATTACATTAAGGCAATGATTGAGACTTTCACCGCTTACGGCAATTATGAAAACAGAGGCCGTGCAAGAACACGCTATATGCAGGATACTTTGGGCGCAGACGGTTATAAGGCTGCTTTTAATGAAAAGCTTGCAGCGGTGATGGCTTCGGAAAAGCTTGACTTAAATATGCCGCTACAGGCTGTTGAGGGTGCTGCCGACAGTGAGGCATTGACGCATCCGAGAGTGACAGCTCAAAAGCAGGACGGGCTTTATGCGGTATTTTATCAACCACTCGGCGGAAATCCTGAGCCAAAGCTTTTCAGAACATTGTCCGATACATTAAAGTCTATGCCAAAGGTTGTCATTCGTCTGACACCGAATGAAGGTCTTTATTTTATTAACTGTACAAAGGAGGAAGCCTTAAAGCTGATTGATTTGACAAATGACGGCGCACGCACACTTTTTGAGACTTCTGTTGCCTGTGTCGGCACTTCTATCTGTCAGGTCGGCGCAAGAGATTCTCAGGCACTTTTATCTGCCTGCATTGAAGCGGTAAGAAAAGAAAATTTTGCAGACGGCGTCCTTCCAAAAATCCGTATCTCCGGCTGCCCATCCTCCTGTGCTGCCCATCAGGCCGGCGCTATTGCATTTAGAGGCGGCGTTAAGCAGACTTCTGACGGGCCGAAGCCGGCATTTGCAATGTATGTGGGCGGATGCGAGAAAAAAGGCAGTGAAGCCTTTGGCAGAGATATGGGCATTATCAAAGAAACAGATATTCCGCAAATGCTTGTTGAAATCGGACGTGCTGTTGCAGCCGCGGGTATGGATTATGAAGCATGGATTAAGGAATACGAAAGCGAATTGGAAGAAATTGTAAAAAAATATGTGTAATGATATATGAACAATAACTACCCCCTGCATATTATACAGCCCGTTTAAAAAACACTGTATATGCAGGGGGTATCCTATTTAATATTCTGTTTATGCCGGTATTGCAATGACAAGCATATCTTTATTTTGTATTCTTAAATTACCTTTTGGTATTAAGGTACTGCCCTCTCTCAGCACCATAACTGCCAGTGCATTTTCAGGCATATTGATATCTTTTATATATCTGCCGCACCATTTATGGCTGCTGTCAATCATAATTTCCCTAAGTATAATCTTTTCTGTGTCATCAAAGGCTTTTGCCGCAAGTACGATCGTGTCGTCAGGCAATATGAATGTATCACCCTTTGGCACAATCCACGTATTGTTTCGAATGACAACGGCAATGAGCATCTCCGAGCCAAAAATAATATTACGGATTTGCTTATTTGCCCATGGATGTTTTACGCCTACGTGCATTTGAACAAACCCGATGTCACTTTCATCTTGATAATCACTGAAAGTTTTTCGTATACTGGATGATCGGTCGAGCATTTTAAGCTTCTTTGAAATCCACGGAAGTAATGTCCCCTGTATAGAAATGGATAAAAGCACGATGCAAAATACAAGATTAAATAAGTTGTATTTTAATGGTATGTCGCTTAACACTGCCATAATGGCAAATACAATCGATGCGACACCCCGAAGTCCGGCCCATGATACAAGCCCAATTTGGCAAAGCTTTGATTTAAAGGGCGCCAAAAGCAAAAAGATTGAAAACGGACGGGCAACAATGGTCAGAAAAGCCATAATTAATAAGGCAGGTATGAAAACGGCAGGTAAGTCCACCGGTGTAACCAAAAGACCGAGAAGGAAAAAAATAAGCACCTGAACAACATCTGTCACAACATCAAAAAAATGAATCAGGTAACGTTTTGAAGGATACCTTGAATTGCCCATGAGAATACCGCAAAGATAAACACTTAAATAGCCGTTTCCGCCAATCTCTGCCGGAAGTGTGTAGGCAATGAGTGCTACAGCAAATACAAAAATTGTTCTTCCGTATTCTGCATCAAACATCCATTTTTTTAAAATAACGACAGCAAGCCAACCGATGATTAGACCAAGCCCTATGCCGAAGATGAGCTGTTTAAAAAGCAGCCATGGCACAGAAACCTTTTGTCCGCTGATAAGAGTGATAACTACAGCGGTTATCATATAGGACACCGGGTCGTTGGAACCGGATTCTAATTCTAATAAAGAGGCCGTATTATACTTTAAATCCAGTTTTTTAGATTTAAGAATGTTAAAGACAGAAGCGGCATCGGTCGAGGAAATCACAGCGCCGATAAGCACACTTTCTAAAATGTCTAAACCGAGAACAAAGTGAACGAAAAGTCCGGTAAAGCCTGCGGTTAAAACAACGCCTACGCTGGATAATAAAACTGCTTTTACTGCTGCCGGTCTCGCTGCTTTGAAGTTAACACCGAATCCGCCATAAAACATAATAAAAATAAGGCTTGTTGAGCAGACCGTATCTGCAGCGGCATAGTTGTCAAAGGGTATTTTAAAAATACCGTTTTCACCAAAGAGCATACCGATAAGAATAAAAATAAGAAGTGACGGTACGGGGAGTTTTTCCACATACCGCCGTAATAAAATACATAACAAAATAACAAATCCAATAAGCAATAAATAACTATTCACCAAAAACCCCCTTTTAAATTAATGACTTGTTTTTATTTTACGCACCTTAAAATAATGATGTAAAATTCCGGGGAGTGCTAAAAATCCGATATAGCCAAAAATCGGGAATACAGTACCGACAAGCTCTTTGAAACCAAAAAGACTGCCGACAAGTGCAAGCAGGGAAATGACAATAATCATCGGTAGGCCTTTTAGCGGTCCGATGCACTTCACACGTTCAATCATCGCATAAAGACTTGAAAGTGCCCCCATAAACATACCGCCCAACAGCAAAATGGCATAAACCCATCCAAGAACAAATCCGATACTTTGGGCAAAGGTAAGCATCGGCAAATCGGCATCTAAAATTATATCTTTATGGAAGGTTACAGGCAGTAATATACCGAGGAAAATTAAAAGTAAAAGACCGCTGCCCATCAGCATGCCTTTATGAATCGTCTTCTCCTCCTTTACATGGGCGGATAATGGCACAAGGATGGAAACTGCCGCCATTAAATTATGAGATGTATAGGAAATAAAGGCAAAAACCCAGTTTCCTAAAAGAGGATTGGCGCCGGACATGCCATGCCATTCAAGTGTACCCATGCCAAATTTTCCGAAAACACAGATACCGACAATTAAAGCTACGGCGACAAGGGCAGGCACAAGAAGGCTGAACGATGCCAAAAGCCCTTGTGTACCAAGAATCGCCACAAGAATGACAAGTGCTGTCATCAAGGAGTTGGCTGCAATAATCGGCATATTAAAAAGTTGCTTTAACAGGGAACCCGAGCCGGCAATCATAATAATCATGACACCAAAAAGGAAAAAGTAAATAATACCGCCAAAGACGGGGCGCAGCCTGCTGCCCTCTTTGGCAATAATGACTTTATCAAAATCGACAATGTTGGCACGCTTTGCAATCAGCATTGACAAAACACTGAAAAGCCAAAAGCCGCCGACGGTTAAAAGCATACCTAAAATGCCGAAACCGCCAAATTCTCCGAAAAATTGAAGCAGTTCCTGACCCGAAACGAAGCCTGCCCCTAAAAAGCTGCCTGTAAAAGCAACTGCAATTTGAAATGGTTTTACATTCTGCATAGTCTCTCCCTCTCTCATCTTTTGTGGCTTGTTTTATTTAGCCGGCGGCATATGCCACATCTTATAAAACACCGGTATATACATCATCCATGTAAAAAGCATTATTGCGGCACCGATGCCAATCAATATATTGACTGCGGTTTCTGAAAGCATCGGCAGAAGCATGATGACAAAAATAATGATATAAAGTGAGGCCGTACAAACCTTGCCGTACCACATGGCGCCGTCTAATTTTCTGCCATTTCTTTTCAGCATAATTAATCCCATAATGCCCATAAAGCCTTCTTTAAGTGCGAATAAAATAAGAATCGCTGCCATCCAATGATGACGGATTGTCAGGCAAATAAGCATCGCACCGAAAGTTGCTTTATCTGCCACAGGGTCAAGAAGCTTGCCGAGCTCTGTGACCATATTAAAACGGCGGGCAATCATGCCGTCGAAAAGGTCTGTAAATCCTGACAGGCCGATAATCGTTGCTGCGATGTAGCTGTCGCGCACAGTATCTGAGCGCAAATAAAAAAAGACAAAGACCGGAATTAAAAGAATTCTAAAATAACCCATTAAGTTCGGAATTGTCCACAAGTCGCTTTTCTTTGTTATCCATTTGTGTTTATTATTCATTTTTCAACATCCTTTCTATCATAAAGTATACTAAAAAACAGTTGTCTTTTAAACCCCCTAAATCATATTTTACAGTTGCTTTACAATTGTTTATAATTAGTTTATACTGAAAAAGAATTGAAGTCAGAATCTATAAACCTTGGGAGGAATCATCATGGAACACTATACACTGCCTCATCAGCACGGACAATCGAAGGATGAGCTGATGGCGCATATGCCTGATACAGACAAATTCCATACGCTGTCGGGGACTTTTAAGCTGCTCGGCGATGCGAGCCGTATTCGGATTTTTTGGATTTTATGTCATTGCGAGGAATGTGTCATTAATATTTCTGCGATGATGGAGATGAGCAGTCCGGCAGTCGCCCATCATTTGAAATTGTTAAAAGACAGCGGTTTGGTTGAGACGCGCCGCGAGGGCAAGGAAACCTACTATAAAGCTAGTATAATCCACGCAAATTAGAAGTCTGTTTCAAATTAGCTTT
>CABUBX010000125.1 GCA_902489925.1 uncultured Lachnospiraceae bacterium
ATGACAACGCCGGGTGAAAAGATTGTATGCGGCGGCACAAGTGCCAATATTGCCGCAAGAATTTTAAATAAAAAGATTGTTGCCTCAATTAATTATACAGACCCGGAAATTCCGCCGACAGCGACTTTAGAGG
Organism: uncultured Lachnospiraceae bacterium; assembly: GCA_902489925.1. Taxonomy (GTDB): domain Bacteria; phylum Bacillota; class Clostridia; order Lachnospirales; family Lachnospiraceae; genus Scybalocola_A. The sequence continues at coordinate 134 of CABUBX010000125.1, forward strand.
GTATAGACCTTGTGACGGAAGGTGTTTTTACATTAAACCGATGTGCGGATATGCTGGAAAGATACAATAGAGGCGATATGTCAGAGAAGTTTTTTGACAGTCTCGATGCGGACAACGGTGCGGCACAGCTTGCCAAAATACTTGTGGAGGACTGCACCCACTTAAATATGTTTGTCGGCCGCGCGATGAATGCGGCGCATCAGAATGTGGGACTGCCCTTTGATTTAAGCATCCGCATGAGACTTGTGGATAAAATTAAAACAGAATGTGAGAAGATGGGGAAAACTGTAACGGTAAAGTATTATTGAAAGGAATAGCGAACATGAAAAGAAGTTTTGGAACCGACATCAACAAGATTAGATACGAGGTCAACGTAGAAGTGGCAAAAGCTGCTTTTGCAAATCAGTTAGAAGAAAAAAGAGATGAAATCCCTTATGCAATTATTCCGGGAAATACACCGTCCTACCGCTGCTGTGTTTACCGTGAGAGGGAGATTATCCGTCAGCGTGTGCGCCTTGCGGAAGGTCACAGCGCTGTTGCCGGTGTGGAAAATAAAAATATTGTTCAGGTAATTCCGGCTGCCTGTGAAGGCTGTCCGATTAACCGTTTTTCTGTAACAAATAACTGCCAGATGTGTATGGCTAAAAAATGTATGGGCGCCTGCAACTTTGGTGCGATTACATTTGAACAGGGACGCGCACATATTGACCCTAAGAAGTGTAAGGAGTGCGGTAAGTGTGCCGAGGCATGTCCTTACAATGCAATCGCCGATTTGATGCGTCCATGTAAGAGAAGCTGTCCGGTTGATGCGATTTCTTTGGATGATGATATGATTGTTGTTATTGATGAGGAAAAATGTATCAGCTGCGGTCAGTGTGTTGTGAATTGTCCGTTTGGTGCAATCGCAGACAAATCTTTTATGGTTGACGTGATTAAGCTTATTAATCAGGGCAAGAAGGTTTATGCGATGGTTGCGCCGGCTATCGAAGGTCAGTTTGGTGCTGATGTCAGTGTCGGTATGATTCGTCAGGCCATCAAGGCTCTTGGATTCGAAGATATGTATGAAGTATCCTTAGGTGCGGACTTTGTTTCTAAAAATGAAGCTGAGGAACTTGCAGAGAAGCTTGAAGAAGGCAAGAAGATGACAACTTCCTGCTGTCCTGCTTTTGTAAATATGATTAAGAAGCATTTCCCACAGGTACTTGAGTATATGTCAACAACTGTGTCTCCGATGACAGCGACAGGACGTATTATTAAGGCGATGGATTCTGAAGCAGTATGTGTATTTATCGGACCATGTATTGCAAAGAAGGGCGAAGTCATTGATTCTATTACATACGGCGGTGCGGATTATGCGATGACTTATGAAGAACTTGCAAGTATGTTTGAGGCAAAAGAAATTGACCCGGCAGATTTTGAAGAAGAAATTCAGCAGGGAAGTAAGTATGGTAAAAACTTCTCTGTTTCCGGCGGTGTTACAGCATCTGTTATTGAAGTGTTCAAAGAAAAGAATCATAATGTCGATGTAAAGGTGGCAAAATGCAACGGTGCCGCAGAATGTAAGAAAGCGTTAATGATGCTTAAAGTCGGACGTCTTCCTGAAGATTTTGTGGAAGGTATGGCTTGTGTCGGCGGCTGTGTCAACGGACCGATGATGATTAATAAAGAAAGAACATTTATGAAAGACAGAAATACACAGATTAATAAGGCAGATGACAGAGGTATTCTTGAAAATGTTGCTCAGTATGATGAGCTTGGCATTAAGATGACAAGAGGCTGATGATACATAAAAAGGTGACAGCTTAGGCTGTTGCCTTTTTTTAAATGAAATATCACCAAAAATTCGTCGAAAAAAATCTGCCATTCTTGTGAATAATTCCTCTTGTATTTTAAAAAAAATGTGCCTATAATGACTATATATTGTGTGTGGTGGAGGCAGTGCATACAATATAAAGAGAAAAATGACGGTTGTATTATTCGGGATAAGGGGCAAAAGTATGGTTTCAGAGATTATAAAACGTAACGGACAAAAGATGGCATTTGATTCTGTAAAAATTTTAAATGCAATCAGTAAGGCGAATAAGGCGGTCGATGAGGAAGTGATGACACCGACTGACCTTTTGTTTCTTACTGAAAAAGTATGCAGCAGGCTTGAAGGTGAAAAGTGCACGGTTGAGCACGTTCAGGATAAGGTTGAGGATGTGCTGATTCATTATGATTATAAAAAAACGGCAAAGGCATACATTCTTTATCGAAACGAGCATACAAAGATAAGAAATACAGAAGCGGATTTAATGGAAATCTATAAAAAGCTGACATATTCAGATGCTAAAGATGAAGATATTAAACGGGAAAATGCCAATATTGACGGCGATACAGCGATGGGAACAATGCTAAAATACGGCTCGGAGGGGTCGAAGTATTTTATTGATAATTATGTATTGCCGAAGGACATTGCCGCAGCCCATATTGAAGGCGATATTCATATTCATGACATGGATTTTTATATGCTTACGGAAACGTGCTGCCAGATTGATTTAATCAAGCTGTTTAAAGATGGCTTTTCGACGGGACACGGGCATCTTCGCGAGCCAAATTCAATCCGAAGCTACGCTGCACTGGCGTGCATTGCCATTCAGGCCAATCAAAATGAAATGCATGGCGGACAGAGTGTGCCGAATTTTGATTATGCGATGGCAGAGGGCGTTGCGAAGACCTATGTGAAAGAATATTACAGAAGCCTTGAAGCCTATTTTAAAATTAAAGAAGGGCTTTTAGATGAAGAAGTCGGCGCATTGATTAAAAAAATCAGACAATTTGCGTCTGAAAAGCCATCGCTCTCAAACGCAGACAGTTTTTCAAAATGTCTGAAAAAGACGTGCACAGGCTTATTTTCCGATGAAGTATTTGAAGCGGCGCATACTTATGCTGCGGCCGAAGCACGGTTTCGTACAGACAAAGAAACTTATCAGTCCATGGAAGCGCTTGTGCACAATTTGAATACAATGAATTCAAGAGCGGGGGCACAGGTACCGTTTAGCTCGCTGAATTATGGTACAGACACATCGCCGGAAGGGCGGATGGTTATAAAAAATCTGCTGAAGGCGACAGAAGCAGGACTTGGCGGCGGTGAGACACCAATCTTTCCGGTACAGATTTTTAAAGTTAAGGATGGAATTAACTTTAAAGACGGAGATAAAAACTATGATTTATTTCAAATGGCTGTCAAAACCTCGGCGCAGCGGCTTTTTCCAAATTTCAGTTTTTTGGATGCGCCTTTTAATCTGCAGTATTATAAAGCGGGCGATTACAATACAGAAGTGGCTTATATGGGCTGTCGTACAAGAGTCATGGGAAATGTCCATGACCGTACGAAAGAGGTGACGTGCGGCAGGGGCAATCTGAGCTTTACGTCAATTAATTTGCCGCGGCTGGGTATAGAGGCCGACGGCGATATTCAGAAGTTTTACAGTCTGCTGGATGAAAAAATAGACCTTGTGATTCGTCAGCTGCTTCATCGTTTTAAAATACAGTGTACCAAAAAGGTTAAAAATTATCCTTTCCTTATGGGGCAGGGGATATGGATAGATTCGGAAACGCTGGATTTTGATGACAGCGTGGCAGAGGTGCTCAAGCATGGCACATTAAGCATTGGCTTTATCGGTCTTGCAGAGACACTAAAGGCTTTGATTGGAAAGCATCACGGCGAAAGTGAGGCGGCAGGAAGGCTTGGACTTGAGATTATCGGGCACATGCGAAAACGAATGGATGACGAATCAGCCAAGACCGGGCTTAATTTTACACTGCTGGCGACACCGGCGGAAGGTTTAAGCGGACGATTTGTCAAAATGGACAAGAAAAAGTACGGTGTCATTGAGGGGGTAACAGACAGAGCATACTATACAAATTCGTTTCATGTCCCTGTCTATTACCCGATAAAAGCTTATAAAAAAATTGCCATTGAAGCACCGTATCATGCGCTGACAAATGCCGGACATATCAGCTATGTGGAATTAGACGGTGACACATGTAAAAACTTGGAGGCATTTGAGCGTATCATTAAGTATATGAAAGAATGTGGCATCGGTTATGGCTCAATTAATCATCCGGTGGACAGAGACCCTGTCTGTGGCTACACAGGGGTGATTGGAGAGGTCTGTCCTCGGTGCGGCAGGCGCGAAGGAGAGGCTGTAAGTGTTGAAAAGCTGAGGGCGCTGAAGAAGAAGTTTCCGGATGTGCCGGTTTATTAAAATTAAGACAGATGAGATGGAGGTTTCAAGATGATAAATAAAAATACAGAAGATGTGAAAGCAGTCGGAGAAAATGTCGGGTTTGAGAGAATACGAAGAATCACAGGGTATCTTGTAGGTACGACGGACCGTTTCAATAATGCTAAAAAGGCAGAAGAAAGTGAACGTGTAAAGCATGGCATCTGAAATAAGAATCAGCGGTATGATTGATGAATCGATTGTGGACGGTCCGGGACTGAGGATGACGGTTTTTGTTCAGGGCTGTCCACATCACTGTAAGGGCTGTCATAATCCGCAAACCCATGATTTTGACGGCGGAGAAGTAAAAAGCATTATGGAGATTTTTGAAAGTTTTAAAGAAAATCCGCTTTTATCCGGCATTACATTTTCCGGCGGAGAACCGTTTTGTCAGCCGAGACCCCTTAGCCGGCTCGGACAGCTTGTTAAAGGTGAAGGGCAAAATGTCGTGACGTATACAGGGTATACTTATGAACAGCTCTTGGAGATGTCAAAGACGGATGAGGGCGTGAAAGACCTTCTTGAAGTGACAGATATTTTAATTGATGGCCCTTATGTTGAGGAAAAAAGGGACTTAGATTTAAAATACCGGGGAAGCTCAAATCAAAGAATCATTATTTTAAATAAAAAGCTTGACAAACTGCCGGACTTGAAATAATATAATAGTAACAATTACTAATATTGATATAGCAAGGAGGCGGCCTATGAAAACTGTGAAATACAGTCGGCAGAGAGAGTCTATTAAGAATTATCTTATGTCGCGCAAAGACCACCCGACTGCAGATATGGTTTATGAAGCAGTGAGACAGGACTTTCCGAATATCAGTCTCGGAACTGTATATCGGAACCTGAATTTTCTTGTAGAGCACGGTGATATTGTAAAGATTCGATGTGATGAAAACTATGACCGGTTTGATGCGAATACGCTGAAGCATTACCATTTTATATGCAGAAAGTGCGGCTGTGTCAGCGATTTGAATATGATTCCGGTAGACCATATCGATGTCATTGCGGGAGAGCATTTCAAAGGAAAAATCGAGGGTCATCATGCATTTTTCTACGGTATATGTGAAAAGTGCCAGACCGAAGAAAATTAAAAAAATTAAAAAAACTATTGACAAAATAAGAGACATCATGTATGATAAGTATATCAGTAATGATTACTGATTTTGAAACAAGAACTTATAAAATATCAAATATAAAGGAGAGTATTAAGATGAAAAAATTTGTTTGTACAGTATGTGGTTATGTTCATGAAGGCGAGACAGCACCAGAATTTTGTCCAGTATGTAAAGCACCGGCTGAAAAGTTTAAAGAGCAGGTTGGTGAGAGAACATGGGCAGCTGAGCACGTTGTAGGCGTTGCACAGGGCGTTAGAGAAGACATCATCGCTGATTTAAGAGCAAACTTTGAAGGCGAATGTTCAGAAGTTGGTATGTACCTTGCAATGGCAAGAGTAGCTCATAGAGAAGGTTATCCGGAAATCGGTTTATACTGGGAAAAAGCTGCTTACGAAGAAGCAGAGCATGCTTCTAAATTTGCTGAATTATTAGGCGAAGTTGTTACAGACAGCACAAAGAAAAACCTTGAGATGCGTGTAGACGCTGAGAACGGCGCAACAGCAGGTAAATTTGACCTTGCTAAACGTGCTAAAGAACTTGGCCTTGACGCTATTCATGATACAGTACATGAGATGGCAAGAGACGAAGCTCGTCACGGAAAAGCATTCGAAGGCTTATTAAAGAGATACTTTGGCTAATTCAAATTGAATATGAGGTTATGCAGACCGGAGGGAATGACCTTCGGTCTGTTTTTTTCGTGTGGGAAGCAAAGATAGACGGCTTCCATGCGTATAAGACGAAAGACAACATGCTTACAAATCATATTTCACAAATTCGATATAAAATTCACAAAATAGGGGGCTTGACCTTTTTACCCACATTGTTACAATAAAAG
>CABUBX010000126.1 GCA_902489925.1 uncultured Lachnospiraceae bacterium
GCGCTTGCCGTGCTTCGCACTCTAAGATTTTGTCGGTTCGCGCCGGTCAAAGTAAATGTCTGCTTCGCAGCCGCTTCCTTTGACCTTCTTGCGCTGCAAACCATAATTGATACTTCACAAATTCGATGTAAAATTCACAAAACAGTTGTTTTGCAAGCGTGTAAAATATTAGTTTGACTTTTGTTGTATTTCATCCCTAAATATCTTTATCTGTAGAAAAATTACTTCATATATGCTAAAATGAATATATCAATTTAGGGGTGTATCACACAAAAGCGGCATTGCCGCAAAGGAGGGGCTTATGGAACCTTTGTTTCAAGTAAAAAATACGTTTGAAAAAAAAGATATCGACATACAATTTAAACTTTTATGGAAATGTTTAGCAAAATCTTGCTTCCATCTTCCGCTATGGAAAATACTCTTACTGATAGCATTTAGTATTTTTCTTCTCGTAAATGATATTGTACGTTTTATTTTCCCGTTTTTTATGGCCATTATTATTCCAGAACTTTTTATTCTTTACGGACATATTCCCAGCAAATTAGTTATGCTATACTTATCACTTAGAAGCAAAGAGTTCCGCAACTTGAGAAAATCTTGTCCTTTCGAAGTGTCTCATACTTTTTATGACGAATATATCATTATCAACCTATCCAGTTGCGATGGCTTAAAAAGTAAAACCTATAAGTTTTCATATAATTCTGTCAAAGGTTTTCTTAACTTTGATAAACTCTTTTTGCTTTCTTTTGCTGATACCGAAAATGAATGTATATCATTACTTTATTTAAAAGATTTTAAATACTTAACAGATTTTCTTCAAAAACATCAATGCCATGCTTTTAATAAAGATGATTTATGCTCATTTTTGAAAAATATGGAACCATTTTAAATTAACAATCACCTTTATCTTTTTTACTACTAATTTTCCTAATGTTCCCGCCTGAAGCGCACACCAACTTACAAACATTGCACACCACGGCTGTCCATTCATTCCATACCATTCTCCATATGGAGTAATGTCATTATTATTGTCTTCCCGAAATCCCAAAGACAACTCATATTCTTCACAATCTTTTGTGAAGCAAAAACGCCGGCGCCTCACATTTTCATGCAAGGTTCCGACGTTTTATTTTTATTTCGTATATTCTTTTCCTTTAATGTAAACATGCTTTACATCCAAGTTTTTATCAAGAAGAACAATATTGGCAACTTTTCCCGGAGTAAGGCTTCCATATTTATCATAAACACCGATGGCCTTTGCCGGATTAACTGCCGCACATTTAACCGCGCTTTCAAGCGGAATACCCATCTCCTTGACTGCAGTGCGGACACAGCCCATCAGGTTTGTCGCTGAACCGGCAATCGTGCCGTCTTCAAGGGTAATTTTCTTGCCCTTTAATGTAATTTTAAGACCGCCAAGCGTGTAGTCACCGTCCGGCATACCGGAGGCTTCAAGGCTGTCACTAACCATCACAACTCTGTCATCGCCAAACATTTTAAATGTAGCTCTTACTGTAGACGGATGAATATGGATACCGTCACAAATCAGCTCAACATAAACCTTATCATTTTCACAGGCTGCACCAATGACGCCCGGCTCACGGTGATTCAGCGGCGGCATGGCATTGTACAGATGTGTCACATGACGTGCCCCATGCAAAAAGGCTGCCTTTGCCGTCTCATAATCTGCCATTGTATGTGCCACAGATACAGTAACCTCATCTTTGACTTCGTCAATAAATTCCATCGCACCGTCAACCTCAGGCGCCATGTCTACGAGCTTAAACAGTCCGCCGGAGGCTTCCTGCAGGCGCCGAAACATTGCTGCATCCGGTTTATGAATATAAGACGCATTCTGAGCGCCCTTTTTTGCCTTACAGATAAACGGTCCCTCCATGTTGATACCACATAAGATGGCGCCCTTTTTGCCGACATAATTTTTAGCGCTCGCTGCAATTGCCATCAGCTTTTCTTCGCTTAACGTCAGCGTTGCCGGGCAGATTGTTGTAATACCGCAGGCTGCCTGATGTTCTGCGATAGCTTCAATCGCATCCTCTTTTGCCTCACAAAAGTCACGGCCGACACAGCCATGAAAATGGACATCTGTAAGCCCCGGAATGGCATAACAGCCGCCGCCGTCTACAACGGTATCCTCTCCTGAGGCTTCTTTTGCAATCAGCTCGCCGTCCACATAAATTTCGCCGTCTTCAAAAACACCGTTTTCTCTAAAAACCTTAACGTTTTTAATAATCATTTTTTTGTCCCCGCTTATCAGATATCTAATTCAGAGAAAGCATCCTCATCACCAACGATTGTCACATCCGGATGAAGCTGTAAAATAGATGCAGGCACCTGAGGCACAACGTCACCTGTAAAGGCACGCTTAACAATACCTGCTTTGTCCTTGCCGCTGACAACAACAACGATTCTCTTTGCCATCATGATTGTCTGAACACCCATTGTATAAGCAAACCGAGGCACTTCATCCTTATTTTCAAAAAGTCTTGAATTGGCATCAATTGTGCTCTGTGTCAATGCTACACAGTGTGTTCCCTTCGGGAAATCGTCAGAAGGCTCATTGAAACCGATGTGACCGTTATGGCCAAGGCCTAAAAGCTGTAAATCAATGCCGCCCATGCTCTTAATCACTTCATCGTATCTTGCACACTCTGCATCATCATCTGCTGCAAGACCGTTTGGTACATTTGTATTTGCTTTATCAATATTAACATGGTCGAATAAATTTGTATTCATAAAATAGCGGTAGCTCTGGTTATTTTCCCCTGAAAGACCCTTGTATTCATCAAGATTGACTGTGCGTACAGCGCTAAAATCCAAATCTCCTTCATCACACCATTCAATCAGGTTTTTATAAGTCCCAATCGGTGAAGAACCTGTTGCCAGTCCAAGAACACACTCCGGTTTTAAAAGTACCTGTGACGCAATAAGCTTCGCAGCTCTTCTGCTCATCTCATCATAATCTTTACATTTTACAAATTTCATTTTTGATTTCCCCTTTCTTTTTATCTATAAACAGCCGCTTAAAGCTTGCTGTAATAGTCATAATCAGCTTGCAGACACGCCTCTCGCGTGCCTTCATAGGTGTATTCGCGCTCAACAATGTAAGCTTCGCAGCCGCATGCATCGGCTGTCTCTTTAAGCGCCTTCCAATCAACAAGTCCGTCCCCTGCCGGGCAATTAATATTTGCGGTTGTCTCCGACGGCTTATCTGTACCGATAACTTTGCTGCTTTCCTTAATATGAATCAGCTTCACACGGCCGGAATGTTTTTTCACAAATTCTATCGGTGAAAAACCGGCTGCCGCACACCACCCGGCATCCAGCTCAATGCTTAAATTTTCCGGTGCGGTCTTCGCTATCAAATAATCCATCACCGTCATACCTTCAAAGGAAACAAATTCCTGCGTATGATTATGATAAGTCAGTCTGATGCCATGATGCCTGCAGGCAGCGCCAATCGCGTCAAGCTTTGCGGCAAACGCATCAACCTCCGCCAAATTCGAAAACTCATGCCATGCAATTCCCACATACTTTAAACCGAGCGCCTCGGCATATGGAAGCATCTCCACAATCTTATCCTCCGGCGCGTGGTACGAAATCACCTGCATATGATTTTTCTCAAGACAGGCTTTAAGCTCGTCTGTCGGAATTTCAAAATTAGGCGCATACAGCTCGACACCGCTGTAACCCATCTTAGCCGCCTTCTCAATATTTTCAAGTGTGTGGGACGGCTCATGGTCTCCAAAAGAATACATCTGTAAAAATAACGGATTCATCCCTTTTCCCTCCTTATAAATCAAGCCGCTTCAATTGGGAAAGCTTATCTTTTCTTAAATACATCACAAACTTATATTCAAGATTAAAATATGTTTTTTCATCACTTTCCGCGGCTAAAATCCACTGTTTATCCTTATCAAGATTCGGAAAATACGTATCCGCCTCATAAACATAATCCATCTTTGTGACATGGGCAACATTGCAGTGCGGTAAAAACTGCTCATAAATGCTTGCCCCTCCGATAACATACACATCATCACTTTCAAAAGCGGAGGCAGCCTCCAGGGCTTCTTCGACACTGTGCACTGCAATGACGCCCTTCATCTTAAAATCCTTATCGCGGGTCAAAACAATATTGGTTCGCTGTGTCAGCGGCATACCGTTTGGAAGACTCTCAAGCGTCTTGCGCCCCATAATGACAGCTTTTCCTATCGTCGTTTCTCTGAAAAACTTCATATCCTCTGGAATACTGTTTAAAAGCTTTCCCCTGCAGCCAATCGCCCAATGGTTATCTACTGCTACAATTAAATTCATCTAAACGCCCCCTAGTCCTCGCAGATAATTAATTCCTGCGCATAAGGCAGCGTCTTTATCCAGTCGCAAAACTCATGCCACTCATCAAGCTTATGGGCACGCCGTGCAAAATAAATATTCACCAACGTTTCATAGTTCATCGTGCATGTACGCATCTGATTGTAGCTGGACGGCAGAAGCTGTATTAAATCATACCAATGCGCCTTATCCTTTGTCTCAACAAAATCCCGGCGTATTTTCTCAAGGCGCTCAATGACTGTATCCATAAAAAGTAATGTATCCTCTGTCATATGGTCACAGCTGAAATCTGCCCGTTCAAAAGGCTTGCTGTGAATTTTGTGCATCGTGCTCGTGGAATTGGCCACAGTTGCCACCTTATAAGTGTCATACTCCTTCCACCAGTACAAAGGCGCCGTAATATCTACGGAAACAAAAATCTGACGAATAAACTTTCTGTGGTCACTTCCGGCTTTGCGAAGACGCTTTGCCAAATCCAAATCATTCGGACCGAGCACATAGTTATGATGCTCATCGTAATAACTGTCCATGCGTCCCCAGCTGTTCATCGGATTTCTAGCGCCGCGCATCGCATTCTCGAGATTCATTACACTTGTTCTTTCTAATTTAATCATAAATTCTCCTTTGATGTATTTAGTCAATTATTTCATTATTTTGCAGCATCGTCACCCGATGCCGTTCTTTTATCTATTATAAGTCATTCCGCCTCACGATACAACCGCACAATCCAAAGTTTTCATGAAAAGGATATTGAAAAAAGTTTAAAGTGATGTATAATAAAAAAAAGAGTTTTACACTGTACAATGATGACGTACAACTTATTCCAAGGAGGCCATGACGATGGAAAAGAAAAATATAGACTGGGCCAATATCGGCTTTGGTTACATGAAAACTGACAAACGCTATGTTGCAAATTATAGAAACGGCGCATGGGACGAAGGCGGCCTGACAGAGGACGATACAATTACAATGAGTGAATGTGCCGGCGTCCTTCAATATGCTCAGAGTGTCTTTGAAGGACTTAAAGCTTACACAACAGAAGACGGCCATATTGTTACCTTCCGTCCTGATTTAAACGGTGCACGTCTTGAAGATTCTGCAAAAAGATTGGAAATGCCAGTATTTCCGAAGGAACGTTTTGTAGAAGCAGTCATTGAGACTGTACGCGCCAACGAGGCCTATGTTCCGCCTTACGGTTCAGGGGCTACTCTTTACATCCGCCCTTATATGTTTGGCATTAATCCTGTCATCGGTGTCAAACCAGCCGATGATTACCAGTTCAGAATTTTTACAACACCTGTCGGCCCTTATTTTAAAGGTGGTGCACATCCCCTGACAATTAAAGTCAGTGATTTTGACCGTGCCGCACCGAGAGGCACCGGACATATTAAGGCAGGCTTAAATTATGCCATGAGCCTTCACGCCATTGTAACCGCACACAAAGAAGGCTATGATGAAAATATGTATCTCGACCCTGCAACCCGCACGAAAGTTGAGGAAACCGGCGGTGCCAACTTCCTCTTTGTCACAAAAGACAATACAATTGTCACACCAAAATCTGACAGTATTCTGCCATCCATTACACGCCGTTCTCTCATGTATGTTGCCGAACACTACCTCGGTCTTAAAGTCGAGGAACGCGAAGTTTATGCCGATGAGCTGAAAGATTTTGCGGAATGTGGTCTTTGCGGTACGGCCGCAGTCATTTCCCCTGTCGGAAAAATCGTAGACCACGGTAAGGAAATCTGTCTGCCAAGCGGCATGGAAAATA
>CABUBX010000127.1 GCA_902489925.1 uncultured Lachnospiraceae bacterium
CATATATTTGACTATGTGCGCAGCCATCCTGAACAGCTTTCCCAACTTCGCCGTTTTATCGACTATTATATGCCGACGACAGATAAGCTTGTTACTGCCTATAAAGAATTTGATACACAGCCAATCCAGGGTGATAATATAAAAGCGGCAAAACAGGAAATTGCAAAGGCACTTGATACAATTAATGATGCCTACGAAAAGCTTTATGACAGTATGTATGCCGAAGCCGCCATGGATGTTGCCAGTGATATTTCGGTACTTCAGACGCTTTTGGCCCAGGAAGGACTGACTAAAGACGAGTTTAATCATGGGAGGAAAAAATAATGACAGATAATTTTAAAACAGATGCGCCAACACTGACCTTTGAGCCTTTTGGCGCAGAGACGAAAGAGGAGGTTGCGGCCGCTCAGACAAATAAGCTGACAATTGAGCAGGAGTATGAGACTTATCCGCTCAGCGATGAAGAAAAAAAAGTCATCGATGACTTTGCCGCACAGATTGACCTTTATAACAGCCAGCTTGTCCTGCAGTATGGCGCAGGCGCCCAGAAAAAAATATCTGATTTTTCAGAACAGGCGCTTGAAAACGTAAAATCAAAGGACCTTGGTGAAATCGGACAGATGCTTTCAAGTGTCGTCTCCGAACTTAAAACCTTTGACGCCGAAGAAGAAGATAAAGGTTTTTTCGGAAATATTTTCAAAAAAACATCAAATAAAATGACCTCCATGAAAGCAAAATACTCAAAGGCAGAAGCCAATGTAGAAAACATATGCAAGGTGCTTGAAAGCCATCAGGTACAGCTTCTTAAAGATTCGGCAATGCTTGACCAGATGTATAAGATGAACACAAATTATTATAAAGAACTCACGATGTATATTATCGCAGGAAAGAAGAAGCTTAAAAAGGCAGAGCAAGAGGAAATTCCGGCAATGCTCAAAAAAGCAGAGCTTTCGGGACTTGCGGATGATATGAATGCAGCCAATGATTATACGGCTTTATGTGACCGTTTTGATAAAAAAATTCACGACCTTGAACTGACACGCATGGTGGCAATGCAGATGGCGCCGCAGATTCGCCTTATCCAAAACAACGATATCCTGATGTCTGAAAAAATCCAGTCCATGATTGTCAATACAATTCCGCTTTGGAAAAGCCAGATGGTATTGGCCCTTGGCGTCAATCATTCAAAGCAGGCGGCAGAAGCACAGCGGCAGGTGACCGATATGACCAATGCGCTTTTAAGAAAAAATGCGGAAACCTTAAAGATGGCTTCGGTTGAAACCGCCAAAGAACTTGAGCGCGGCGTTATTGATGTGGAGACTTTGACTGCAACAAATGAGATGCTCATTTCAACGATTGATGATGTCATGAAAATCCAGAGCGAAGGCCGGGCAAAACGCCGGGATGCAGAAGCACAGCTTACAAAACTGGAAAATGATTTAAAAGTCAAACTGCTTGAAATCAATAAGAAACGAATGTCATAAAAATCGTCCTAAAAAAATTCAGATAAGCTTTCCTTGCAAAGCCTATCTGAATTTTTTGTTTTATATATCAGGGCCAAAAACCTGAAGTGCCTTTTTGTGGGCAGTAGAAATCGGCAAAGTCTGTAATTGCACCGCTGTATAAAGGTTTTCCACACCCGGATTTTCGTAAATTACACCATAATAGATATTCATATGCCACACCTTATGTGTAAATACATGTTTGATTTCCTTGCCGTAGTCCGTCAAGCGCACAGACACACCGTATTCTTCTTCAAAAGCCTCCTCAAAGGCCATCGGTGACTGAACCTCATACTGAATCAGCCCGTAAAGATTCTCAAGCAGACCTTCTTTATTTTTTACAAGAAAATATAAATCTTTGTATTTTAACACAGCCGTAATGTAATCAAATTCTGCCTTTGAACGCGGCTTTATATTTACCGGCAAAATTGAAACGGTATCCGCAGCCTTTGCCCGGCAGTAAGCTGCAACCGGACAACGCCCACAATCCGGTTTTCTCGGCGTACATATCATTGCCCCCAAATCCATCATGGCCTGATTAAAATCCGATGCATCTGTATCTTCAATCATCCAGTCCATAATGCGCTGATATTCCTTTTTTGTTTTCTCAAGGGCGATATTGTCCTGCCTGTTATAAAGTCTTGAAATAATTCTTAACGTATTTCCGTCAACGACGCCTTTAGGAATACCGTAGGCAATACTTGCAATGGCACTGGCTGTATAATTTCCGACACCTTTAAGTTTTAAAAGCGTTTCATATTGATTTGGAAAAATTCCGCCGTTTTCATTTTCAATATAAGCAGCCGCTTCTTTAAGATGTTTTGCACGTCTGTAGTAGCCAAGCCCTTCCCAAAGCTTAAATACCGCATCGCCCTCTGCCGCAGCTAATGTCTTTGTGTCCGGAAAAGCTTTTATAAAACGTTCATAATAGCCCTTGACCGTATCAACCTGTGTCTGCTGCAGCATAATCTCACTAATCCATATATTATAAGGATTTTTAGTACGGCGCCACGGCAAATCCCTGCCGCTTGCCTTGTACCAGTCTGTCAGCGCCTTTAAAAATCCGTCCAAATCTTCTGTAAATTTTTCCATAAGTCTCTCCTTAATTTCAAACAGTGCCCGTTAAATTTGTCAATGTGAGTATTATAATTCCTGAAATATCAAAAATCAAGTTTTTAACACACCCGCCCATAAAAAAATAAAAAGGATTTTTTTAATGGACATAGAATATATATATTGGAAACCTTTTGACACTTTTTTTAGCGGGAAGGTGATTTTATGACAATACGCGAAAGACAGGAGGCGCTTGAAAAAGCCTATTTGAGTCCCTATGCCTCTTTAAGCTGCCAATCCAAAGGACGCAGCAAAAAAGAGTCCCCCTGCGATATCCGGCCATGCTATCAGCGTGACCGCGACCGCATTCTCCATTCCAAGGCTTTTCGGCGGATGAAGCATAAAACACAGGTTTTTCTTGCACCTAAAGGCGACCACTACAGGACGCGGCTGACACACACATTGGAGGTTGCACAAATCGGAAGAACGATTGCCAAAGCGCTTCGCATGAATGAAGACCTGACAGAAGCCATCGCTCTCGGTCACGACCTCGGTCATACCCCCTTTGGCCACTCCGGTGAAGCTATTTTAAACAAAGTATGTCCTTATGGCTTTATCCACTCAGAGCAAAGTGTGCGCATTGTTGAGCTTCTTGAAAAAAACGGACAGGGGCTTAATCTGACATGGGAAGTAAAAAATGGCATTGCCAATCATTCCACCAGATTTATGCCGGATACACTCGAGGGAAAGATTATACGTCTTGCCGATAAAATTGCCTACATCAATCATGATATTGATGATGCCATCCGCGGGCATATCATTGTTGAAGGCGATATTCCGAAATGTTATACCGAGGTCCTTGGCAGCAGTTCAAAAGAAAGGCTGAATACCCTTGTCCACGATATTATTATAAACAGTGACGGGAAAAATGATATTATCATGTCCCCACACATTGAAGCTGCTATGCTTGGCATACGAAAATATATGTTTGCCAACGTCTACACAAATCCGAAGGCCAAAGGAGAGGAATCAAAGGCCCAGCACCTGCTTGAAGTGCTTTATGACTACTATGTAAAGCATCCTGAAAAGATGTCAGAAGAATTTGTCAACCTGATTAAGGTGGGAGAACCGACAGAAAAAACAGCCTGTGATTATATTGCCGGTATGACCGACCAGTTTGCCATTAACCGTTACGAAGAATTATGTATTCCTTCTTCATGGAAAATATATTGAGATAGGAGTTTTTACATATGTATTATTCTGATGACCTCATTGAGGAAGTCCGCAGCCGCAATGACATCGTCGATGTGATTTCCGGCTACGTTAAGCTGCAAAAGAAGGGCAGCTCATGGTTTGGACTTTGTCCCTTCCACAACGAAAAGTCCCCTTCTTTTTCAGTCAGCCGCACAAAACAGATGTTTTACTGCTTTGGCTGCGGCAAAGGCGGCAATGTATTCACCTTCATCATGGAATACGAAAACTTCACGTTCAAAGAGGCTGTAAAGTATCTTGCCGACCGGGCAGGCATGACACTTCCCGAGACGGAGGATACGCCCGAGCAAAAGCGGGCAGCAGATTTACGAAACCAGCTTCTTGAAATCAATAAAATTGCCGCAAAGTATTTTTATTATCTGCTCACAACAGACCACGGGGCATCTGCCATGGATTATCTGACAAACGGCCGCCGTCTTT
The DNA here is from genome assembly GCA_902489925.1 of uncultured Lachnospiraceae bacterium. GTDB lineage: Bacteria > Bacillota > Clostridia > Lachnospirales > Lachnospiraceae > Scybalocola_A. The sequence goes on from CABUBX010000127.1 coordinate 4,248, forward strand.
CCAATGAAACCATTGTCCGTTTCGGTCTCGGCTATTCAGACAAGTTCAGCGATGATTTATACCGTTATCTCAAAAGTAAGGGCTATTCGGACTCGCTGCTTAAAGAAAGCGGCCTTGTGACTTTAGATGAGCGGCGGGGCGGTACAGATAAATTTTGGAACCGTGTCATGTTCCCAATCATGGATGCCAATAACCGGGTTGTCGGTTTTGGCGGCCGTGTAATGGGCGACGGTATGCCCAAATATTTAAACTCGCCCGAAACAAAAATTTTTGATAAAAGCCGCAATCTTTACGGCCTTAACTTTGCAAGAACCTCACGCCGCCCAAACTTTATCCTGTGCGAAGGATACCTTGATGTCATTTCGATGCATCAGGCAGGCTTCAACAACGCTGTCGCAAGTCTCGGAACGGCATTTACAAGTCCCCATGCTTCTCTTATTAAGCGCTATACCGACGAAGTTATTTTGGCCTATGACAGTGACGGCGCAGGTGTGCGCGCCGCTTTGAGGGCCATTCCGATTCTTAAAGAAGCCGGGCTTAAAATCAAGGTGCTTCATCTGCACCCTTATAAAGACCCGGATGAATTTATTAAAAACATGGGAACCGACGCTTTTGAAAAACGTCTTGAAGAAGCAGAAAACAGCTTTATGTTTGAAATCAGTGTGATTGAAAAAAATCATGATTTCAATGACCCTCAGGGAAAAACAGATTTTTATAACGAAACGGCCAAAAAGCTTTTGGAGTTTTCGCAGGAAATCGAGCGCAACAATTATATTGAGGCCGTCGCCCGAAAGTACGGCATTGCCTTTAATGACTTACAAAAGCTTGTCAACAGCTATGGCGCAAGAATCGGTTATACAGGAGAGGAAGTCTATGAAAGACAGCAGACTCAAAAAAAGACAGCACCGGCAAAAGAAGATGCCATATTGACAAGTCAGAAGCTGCTTCTTACATGGCTTGCCGATGACCCATCGCTTTTTAAAAAGATTACACCGTATATCGGCCCCGAAAATTTTGAAGCCCCCATTTATCATAAGGCGGCTGTCATCCTTTTTGAAGATTATGAAAAAACCGGCAAAGTTATGCCGGCCAGAATCATCAATCTGTTTGAAGATAAAGATGAACAGGCCAAAGTCGCCGAATTATTTAATACAACGATTCATGAAGATGAGGATAAGCTCATTCATGAAAAAGCCGTCAATGATACAGTTATCCGTATACTGCGCCACAGTCTTGATATGCGCAGCAGACAGGTTCAGGATATCAAAGAGCTTCAGGATATTATTCGCCAAAAAGCTGCGCTGCAGCATTTGCATATTTCCTTATAGTATGGACAAAATATAAACAAATTACCACAGGAGGATTCAACAATGGATGAAAATATGCTTAAATTTATGGAAAAACTCAAAGAGCTTCTCCCTTACGCCAAACGTAAAAAGGGTGTGCTTGAAGTTCAGGAGATTAATGACTTTTTCAGCGATATTCCGCTGACAGAAGAACAGATTGAAAAAATCTATGAGTATCTCGAGGAAAACAATGTCGATGTCTTAAAAATAACCGATGACGACGATGATGTTCCTGAACCTGATGATGATTTGCTTTTAGAGGATGAGGAGGATATCGAAAAAATCGACCTCTCAATTCCTGAAGGTGTCAGTATAGAAGACCCTGTGCGCATGTATTTAAAAGAAATCGGCAAAGTTCCTTTGCTTTCAGCCGATGAAGAAATCGAGCTTGCCAAAAGAATGGAGGAGGGTGACGCCGAAGCAAAAAAACGGTTGGCAGAGGCAAACCTTCGTCTTGTTGTCAGCATTGCAAAGCGCTATGTCGGCCGTGGTATGC
>CABUBX010000128.1 GCA_902489925.1 uncultured Lachnospiraceae bacterium
CAAAACCATTGATTTTATTAGCTTTTTGCCGCTATCGCTATCACACCTCATTATTCAACCGCCCCGATTTTCAGAGGATGATTGCAGATGTTGAGGCAGGCAAGATAAAAAGGATTATCGTAAAGGATATGTCCCGTCTTGGCCGTGACTACCTGCAGGTGGGAATGTACACCGAGATCATCTTCCCGGACCATGACATTCACTTTATCGCCGAAAATGACGGGGTGGACAGTACCCAGGGGGATAACGAGTTCACACCTTTCCGCAATATCATCAACGAATGGTATGCAAAGGACACAAGCAAAAAAATCAGAGCTGTAAAAAAGGCCAAAGGAATGGCCGGCGAGCATATCGGCTCTCATGCCCCTTATGGATACCGAAAAAATCCTGATAATCTCAAAGAGTGGCTGGTGGATGATGAGGCAGCGGCAGTTGTCCGAGAAATCTTTTCCCTATGTGTTGGAGGATACGGTCCTACTCAGATCGCCAACATTCTGACAGAAAGAAAAATCCTTTGCCCTACCATGTATGCGGTAAGCAAAGGACTGAAACAGCCTTCGGTGGTTCCTGAAATACCTTATCAATGGAACGCACCGGCAGTATCAAAAATCCTGGAACGCATGGAGTATCTGGGGCATACCGTCAACTTCAAAACCCATGTTCTCTGGTTTGCTCTTTTGTGTGGACTGCGGTAGCAAAATGAGTTTTTACCGCAGGGTGGATGAACCTGCCGAGAAACACAACTATGTATGTTCCAATTATCGCGGGAATACAAAATCCTGTACCATGCACTATATTCGTAATGTAGCTGTTGAACAGATTGTTCTTGACAACCTGCGGGAAGTGATCGGCTATGTGTCACAGTATGAGGATGAATTTATCCGCATGGTGATGGATACGGATGTACGCCAGAGGAACAAGTAACTGACAAAACAGAAAAAGAGAATGTCGGAAATCCAAAGCAGCATGAAAGAGATGGATAACCTTTTCCAACGTATCTATGAGGACAACATCAGCGGCAAACTGTCGGATGAACGGTTTATGAAACTGTCAAAGGGATATGACACAGAACAGGCCGACTTGCAGGAAGAAATGACAAGGCTACAGGAGCATATCCAGCAGGCAGAAAAACAGAGTGTCAATGTTGACCGTTTCCTCTCCATTGTGAAGAAGTACACCAACCTAACAGAGCTTACACCTGAAATACTGCATGAGTTTGTGGATAGGATAATTGTTCATGCCCCAGACAAAAGCAGCGGGCGGCGTTTACAGGAAATCGAGATTATCTACAATCACATCGGAACATTCGACCATTCAAAGGTCACTTTATGGAAAGGAAAAGCGGTATAGCACCAAAAATGCCATACCGCAAATCCTTACTTAAAAAACCATCCTTACGAAAACCTCAGCATTTACGCGAGTTTCAGTACACGTAGAGGTCTTTTGAAAACAATTTTATTTTTACAATCATATATTTTGAACTCAAACAGGTGAGATGGTATGTATACATATGAGGAGTTAAAAACTTTTGTAAATCACTGCAGGCGGTGTCCACTGTCAGAGACGAGAAATAAAGCTGTTATGGGACAGGGGAATATGGCTTCAAAAATGTTATTTGTTGCGGAAGCGCCGGGAAGCAGTGAAGACCGTGCGGATATTCCATTTACAGGACCTTCGGGACATGTCTTTGATGAATTGCTGGCAGATATTGGAATGACAAGAAAGGATATTTATCTGACGAATATTGTAAAGTGCCATCCGCCGGGAAACAGAGACCCAAGACCGGAGGAACAAGAGGCGTGTATTAATTATTTAAAATACGAAACATATCTCATAGAGCCGAAAATTATTGTTTGTCTTGGCAGAATTGCAGCTCAAAGAATTATTGAGCCTAATTATCGAATTACGCGGGCACATGGTTCTTTCTTATATAGAAAGGGCACTTGGCTGACTGCAGTTTATCATCCGTCGGCAATATTGAGAGATGATTCTAAAATGGCAGAAACCCGCGCTGACTTTGAAAAGATATTGGAGAAATATCGGGAAACTTAAACAGTGCTTTCAAATTATAATTGACAAACGATTGCGCAATGTTTATAATTAATTCGTATTAAAGACGTTGAAGGAACGAGTAATCAGAGGGAGAGTATCCAGAGAGTTGTCTGTGTGGTGAGAGGAGAGCTGCTTGAAGCTGATGAAAACCAATCCGGAGTCGTGTCAGGGAAAGTAAGATTTGGATGAATCCAAAGTGAATTTTGAAATGACACCGTGCCCCGCGTTAAGGGATGAATGAGTAAAAAACAAGGTGGAACCGTGCAATGCACCCTTGGACACATATGCTGTGCCCGAGGGTTTTTTTGTAAAACCCTTTTGTGTACGGCAATTGCGCAAAAAGATGCGCAGATTTAATGATAATATGTTAAGGAGGAACAAAGATGAAGATTATTTTACCAAACGGAAGTGTTGAAGAAACAGAAGATTCTTTGAGAGCCATTCGCCACAGTGCCTCACATGTGTTGGCGCAGGCTGTAAAGCGTCTTTATCCTGACACAAAGCTGGCAATCGGACCGGCAATTGATGATGGATTTTACTATGACTTTGACAGAGAAGGCGGCTTTTCTGCAGAGGATTTAGAAAAGCTTGAAGCGGAAATGGCAAAGATTGTCAAAGAAAATCTTCCGATTAAGCCATTTGTGCTTCCGAGAGAAGAAGCATTAAATCTGATGAAGGAAAAGGAAGAACCATATAAGGTTGAGTTGATTGAGGATTTACCTGAGGAGGAGACAATCAGCTTCTATCAGCAGGGTGAGTTTGTTGATTTATGTGCCGGCCCTCATATCCTTTATACAAAGGGAATTAAGGCATTTAAACTCACAAGCATTGCAGGCGCTTACTGGCGCGGCAGCGAGAAGAATAAGATGCTTACAAGAATCTACGGAACAGCTTTTGCCAATAAGACAGACTTGGAAAGTTATCTGACAATGCTTGAGGAAGCTAAAAAACGCGACCACAGAAAACTCGGCAAAGAGCTTGGTCTGTTTATGTTTACAGATGAAGGTCCAGGTTTTCCGTTTTTCCTTCCAAAGGGTATGACGCTTAAAAACACATTGATTGACTACTGGCGTCAGATTCATCAGAGAGAAAATTATTTAGAGGTTTCTACACCGGTGATTTTAAGCAGAAAGCTTTGGGAAACATCGGGACATTGGGACCATTATAAAGAAAATATGTATACAACAGTCATTGACGAGGAAGATTTCGCAGTGAAACCGATGAACTGCCCAGGTGGCATGCTTGTATACAAAAATCAGATGCATTCTTACCGTGATTTGCCGCTTCGCGTCGGTGAGCTTGGTCTTGTGCATCGCCATGAAAAGAGCGGACAGCTTCATGGACTTATGCGTGTGCGCTGCTTTACACAAGACGATGCGCATATCTTTATGAGAGATGACCAGATTGAAGAAGAAATCAAAGGCGTGACAAGATTAATTGATGAGGTTTACAAACAATTTGGATTTGATTATTTTGTAGAGCTTTCTACACGTCCTGAAAATTCCATGGGTTCAGATGAGGATTGGGAGATGGCAACAAACGGTCTTCGCCGTGCACTTGAAGATATGGGCATGGATTACATTGTCAATGAGGGCGACGGTGCCTTCTACGGACCGAAGATTGACTTCCATTTAAGAGATTCTCTCGGAAGAACATGGCAGTGCGGTACAATCCAGCTTGATTTCCAGCTGCCTCAGAGATTTGAGCTTGAATACACAGACAAAGACGGCTCAAAGAAGCGTCCGATTATGCTTCACCGCGTATGCTTTGGCTCTATTGAGCGTTTTATCGGTATTTTAATTGAGCACTTTGCAGGAAAATTCCCATTATGGTTATCTCCTGTACAGGTTAAGGTGATTCCTGTATCTGAGAAATCCATGGATTATGCAACAGGTGTTTATGAAAAACTCAGAGCTGCAGGTATCCGCACAGAACTTGATAATAAGGATGAGAAGGTGGGTTATAAGATTCGTCAGGCTCAGCTTGAAAAAGTGCCGTATATGCTCGTTCTTGGAGAAAAAGAGGCTGCTGCAGGAACAATTACTGTGAGAAGCCGTGATAACGGTGACTTAGGTACAGCAAATCTTGATTCCTTTGTAGAAGAAATCTTAAAGATGATTGCTTCTAAAGAAAAATAAGTCGGTGTTGGAACACTTGAGAATATTTTGCATAAAATGATGTTGAGAGCGAAAGCTCTTGACATCATTTTATTTTTGTTTTGGGGTGAGAAGCGTGGCAATTAAAATATTTATTGACCAAGGACATAATCCGACGGGACCAAATACGGGGGCAGAAGGTTTTGGTGTTTTGGAACAGGATATCACCTATCAGGTGGGGGTATACCTTGCGGATATTTTGAGGGGAGACGGACGGTTTGAGGTGCGGCTTTCAAGAAACCGTCCGGATGAAATACTGGGCACAAGTAATGCCACAAGCCTTCGGGCAAGAGTTGAGGCGGCAAATCGCTGGCCGGCAGATTATTTTATAAGTATTCATGCAAATTCCAATGTCAATGAAAAGATTCATGGCACCGAATGTTACGTATATAAAGCCTATACAAAGGCTTATAATCTTGCGGAGAATATTTTGGCAGGCATTACAAGCCGCGTTGGGACAAAGGATAATGGAGTCAGAATCAATCCGTCACTTTATGTGCTTCGCAGAACATCAATGCCGGCGGTACTTGTTGAACTGGCATATTTAAGCAATTATGACGATATGGAGTTGCTTGTGGATGAACAGTATGCGTTTGCGGAAGGCATTTATAACGGTCTTATTTCTTATCTGAATCTTGAAGGTAATTATTGACTATCTGTATAAAGTGCTTATAATAAAAATGTAATGAAAAATTTATTGTGCTGTATTCATACAGCACAGGAGGAGAATTTAATATGCTAAAGGTAACTGTGTGGAATGAATTTGTACAGGAAAATGAGACTGACCGAATGGAATCGGTGGCAGCTATAAGAGCCGTGCATCCGAATGGTATTCATGAGACATTAAAAGCGATTTTTGAGGAAGATGAAGAAATCTGCGTGCGCACGGCAACGCTGGATATGCCTGAATGTGGTCTTACGACAGAAGTGCTTGATGATACGGATGTCCTTGTATGGTGGGCACATGTGGCTCATGAGCGTGTTCCGGAGGAGATTTCCGACCGCGTGCGGGATTATGTGCTTCGCGGTATGGGATTTGTAGCGCTTCATTCGGCGCATCCGAGCCGTCCGCTGCAAAAGCTTCTTGGAACTTCAGGCTCATTGAAGTGGCGTGAGGGTGATTTCTGCCGTGTTTGGAATACATGTCCGACACATCCGATTACAGCAGGTATTCCTGCAAGCTTTGAGCTTGATGAGGAGGAGATGTACGGTGAATTTTTCGATATCCCAAAACCGGATGATGTTGTGTTCACAAGCTGGTTCAGAGGCGGAGAGGTTTTTCGTTCAGGCTGCACATGGACGAGAGGATACGGAAGGATTTTTTATTTTCAGCCGGGGCATGAGACAAATAAATCCTATTTCAATCCGTATGTGAGAAAAATTTTGGTGAATGCGGTAAAATGGGCAAGACCAACGGTGCGTATTGAGAAGCTTTATTGTCCGCATGCCGAAGTATCACCGGAGGAAGCGTGTCGTAAAAAGTGCGAAAAGTAGGCAATAATTGATATTATATCTACTTTTCAAAAAAAATAAAAAAATTTTTAAAAAAGTGTTGACGAACGGCGAGTGTTATGATATTATAATATTCGTCGAGCGGGAGTGCTGGAATTGGCAGACAGGCAAGACTAAGGATCTTGTGTCTGTATAGACGTGTGGGTTCAAGTCCCATCTCCCGCATCACATAAACCATCTTGAGTTATCAAGGTGGTTTTTTCTTTTTCTGATTTTCTTTATACATTCTTTATAAAAAATTCCTTTTTCTTTGCTTCCATTACTGTATCAAATAAAGTATAAT
>CABUBX010000129.1 GCA_902489925.1 uncultured Lachnospiraceae bacterium
CCCAGGTAACAAGTTTTTATTATTTCACTTGTCTACCTAGAAGGGATCATATCAATTAGTGCACAGCCTCTTTGTAGTTGTTTGATTATTTTTTAAAAAAGCACATCAATGGATTCCAATTCTTTTTCGATGACAGGAAGCAAAACCATACAATCGGTGCGTGCATCTTTTGTGATTGAAAATCGGATGCCAAAGTCTGAGCCGTGGACAATTTTGATTCTTCGGTTAATGTTTTGAAGACCGTAACTGTCATGTTTAAATGAAAGAAAGGTTTGCGTGCGTGCATCAAAGGCAAGCAGACCGTTTATGTGTTCTAGGTCAATGTCGGCGCCATCATTTATGATGTGGATTTCAAGAAAACGTCCTCTGGTATTCTCGGAGATATTCATGGAAATATCGATATTGCCGCCATTTTCCAGATGGCTTATGCCGTGCTTTATACTGTTTTCAATAAGCGGCTGCAATATAAATCTTAAAACATACAGTGTTTCAACCGTTTCGGAAATATGAAAATGATAGTGCAAACGTTCGCCGAGACGATATTTTTGCAGTGTCAGGTAGCTGCTAAGATATTCAATTTCCTGATGAATTTGGGTGTATGGACTGTTTGTGCGCCGCAGGCTCAGGCGGAAGGTATCGGACAGTGCAGTAACCATCTCACTGATTTCATCCTGGCCGTTGGCCATGGCAAGCCAGTTGATGGAATCAAGTGTATTATAAAGAAAGTGCGGATTAATCTGCGATTGCAGGAGGGCTAATTCGGCTTCCTTTTTTTCCAAATCCTTCACATAAATTTCCTTAATCAGTGTATCGACACGGGCAACCATCTTTTCGTATGAGCGTGAAATTGTGCCGACTTCATCCGGACGCTTGGAAAGATTGGAAATTGCGGCAAGCGCATTGCGGGAGGATGTTTCGGGCACATTGCTGTTGTCATCGGAAGGATTGTGATAGCTGTCCATGACATCGGCAATCTGTCTTATTGGGCGTGACAGAGCGCGGGATACAGTCATAGATACTAATGAAACTGTAATGATAACCATAGCCAGCATGGCAGCAATCTGTAAAAACAGGATATTCCCGTTGTCATCAACCTCGGTAAAAGGAACTGAAAGGATAAGCTGCCAGCCGTCATCATTGATGCGTTTGTGTCCGACAACAAAATTCTGACCGTTAATGTGAAGTAAATCGCTGTCATCGGAGGTGTTTAATGTAAAGTTAATGACCGCGTCGGGCAATGTGGCAGCGGCAAAATTGTTTTTTAACATCATCTGTCCGTTGCCGTCTAACACCCATGCCCGCAATGTATCGCCCCATGAAATATTGTTTAATATATCAGAAACATAATCTTCTTTGATATAAATCATCATGCGTCCAATCGGCGTCGTATAATCCTTTGTGCTTTTGATGATACGTGTCATCATCAGGGATTGATTTTCTTCCAAATTGTTTGAGCTGCCTTTGGCGCTCGGATACCAGATATAAGGCTCATTTGTATTTAAAAGGTTTGTGTACCACCATTTTTTTTGAATGTTGGAAAAGCTGCTGACATCGGTGTATGCTTTTTCAGTTGAAAATAAAGTATCTGAAGGACCTGTAATGACGATACTTTCCATATAATCTCTGTTGACGATGAAACCGTTGATAAAATAGCGTACGGCTTCGGGATCGGGGTAAGCTTCACCGCTGGCAGCTTCATCTAAAAAGCTTTGGATATCAGAATCATAAATAATATTTCTTGAAAGATTTTCTGTATCATCAATAATATTCTCAAGCTGTGCATCGATTTGCTCAAGTGTTTGCAGCATTGTTTTTAAGGTGGTTTCCCGGGCACTGCTGCTTAAAAATATGTACAGACCGATGGAAATAATAATCAGCACAGGAACAGCGACAAAGAAAAAGGACAGTACGAGCCGTTTTTGAAATGAGGATGTTTTATGTGCATGTTTATAAAAATGTTTAATACGTTGTTTCATATGAACCTTCTTTACATATGTTTGATTAATGAGGCAGGTGGTCAAAATTCAAACCACGATTATATCTTACTATATAATTTTTTAAGTGTAAATGGAAAAGCTTTATATAAGCGGCATAAAAGCTATACAATTTCAGTAGATTCGTGTAAAATATAAAGAGATAATTCGCAGATGACAGGAGGCGGGTGCTTTTGGAAAATAAAAAAAGAAGAATTGCCCTAGTGTTTTTAATAGGCATATTTTCGCTGATGTTTTTGGTTTCCTGTACAAAACAGGAGTTTTTGCCGGATGCAGATGAGCTTAAAGAAAAAAAGACATTGGAGGTTTGGATTTTCTTTGATTACAATACGCCGGGTACACATTACCTTGATACATGGAAAATGCTTGAAGAAGAATTTGACATTGCTTTAGATGTAAAAACCTTTGCATCAGAGGAGTTAAAAAATAAGCTTAGAATTGCCCTGATGTGTGATGAACTGCCGGATATTTTTGCTGTATGGGGCGGAAGCTTCCCGGAATATCTTTTTGATGCGGGTGCCTGTCTTCCGGTGCAGGATTATATCGAGGCTTCGGGTATTTCCTATGCGCCGGGATATCAGAAAAGCTATAAGGACGGCAATACTTATTTGATTCCGTGTCTTGTGGAAGCTTATGCGGTTACCTATTGTAATCGTGAACTGATGGAAAAGATGAATCTTGAGACGCCTTCGACATGGGAGGAATTGATTGATTTTGTGGATGAGGTAAATGCCTATAATAAAAAAAATCATACGTCATATGCCGCCATTAACCTTGGCAATAAGGACAGCTGGCTCGGAGAGCTTTTGTATACAATGATTGTCAATCGTATTAACCCGTATGCGCTGGATGAGCTGATGCAGGGAAAAATCACCTTTGAGGACGATGTTTTTAAAGAGGCTGCGAAAAAAATTAAAGAGTTAAATGAGCACAATGCTTTTCCGAAGGAATATATGAATACCGGCGAAGTCGAATCGTCAGAAAAGTTTGTAAACAATGAGGCGGTGCTTATGCCGCATCAGTCTACGATTCTTTACTACCTTATGGATAATATGGGGGAAGATGCCATTGATTTGCTTCAATTTCCGGACTGTAGCGGCGGCGCCTATCCCGACTATGAGGCTTATCTGATGAATGCCAATCATGATATGGCGCCGGGGCTGTGCATTAATAAAAAAACAGCCTATCCCGACGAGGCGGCGAAGATATGTCTTGAGTTTTCAAAACGTGTGAATGAGATTAATGTGAGCAAGTATGGATATCTGAATTACAGAGATGACATTGTGATTGAGCTTCCTGAAGATATGCCGGCTCAGGTGGCAAAGTTCCGCGATATGGTGGAAAATAAAAAGCATTTGACAAGCTTTTGGTTTTCGGTGCTTGATAAAGATGCAGTGGGGCCGTGGCAGAATATGACAAAAAAATTATATGCCGGTGTGCTTGATGCGGATGCATTTACGGAAGAAGTTAAAAAAATATTGAAATTTTCATAGGCTGCTAAAAAGCAGATATTCCATGGATAAAGCAACGGAATATCTGCTTTTTAATCTTATTTGAGTGACAAAATAAATTCTTTGAAATCCTTTTTATCCCATGTAACCGGTGTCGGATAAAGAGGGTTTCCTTCTTTTGCAGCCCATTCTACAATCTGCTCGATTTGTTCTTCCTTGATGGTCGGAGGATACATTGGAATATCCATCTTAACCTTCAAGTCTTCCATCCACCCGATAAAAGCTTCAGCTTTTGATGCATCGGTGCTGTCTTTGGATTTAATATGGCAGACGTCGCAAAGTTCAGCGAGACGCTTATGGGCTGCGCTGCCATATCGGCGCATGACAAGCGGAAGTAAAATAGACATGGCAAGACCGTGAGGGGTTCCGTAAAGGCCGCCGAGTGTATGTCCGATAGCATGGACATAGCCGACAGAGCCTCTTGTAAAAGCACGTCCGGCATAAAAGGCAGCGCGCTGCATATTTTGCCGCGCCTCAAGATTCGTCCCGTCCTTATAGACTTTATAGAGATTATCATAAATTAATCGGACAGCCTTGCGGCATAAATCTTTTTCCAGTTTTGTGTTGTAAGTATTATTTGTATAAGCCTCAACAGCATGACAGAGGGCATCCATTCCTGTTGTTGCCGTGACTTTAGGCGGCAGTCCGACGGTCAGCTCAGGGTCGAGAACGGCAAATTTCGGCATGAGGCTGATGTCGTTAATTGAAGCCTTGTGATGGGTTTTAGAGTCGGTGACGACAGCGGCAATGGTTGTCTCGGAACCGGTTCCGGCAGTTGTCGGTACTGTAAAAATCATCGGAATACGTTTTAGAACACGAAAAAGTCCCTGAAGCTGTCGTACAGATTTTTTAGGGCGGGCAATTCTTGCACCGATGGCTTTGGCGCAGTCCATCGGTGAACCGCCGCCGAAGGCAATCATGGCATCACAGGCATTGTCTTTATAAAGTGAGACGCCGGCTTCGATGTTGATATCCGAAGGATTTGGCTCAACGCCGTCAAAAAGTGTGTAGTGCACCTGTTCTTTGTCAAGCGCTTCAATCAATGCGTCAAGAAGGTGAAGCTTGACAAGCATGGCATCCGTCACAATAAGAACGTTTTTGTAGCCCTTTTGTCTGATAACGGCAGGCAGGCGGCGAATACAGCCGGCACCTTCTAAAACCTCAGGCATTTTCCACGGAAGAAAATACATGCCGATTTTCATAATACCCTGATAAATTCTGCAAAAAATTTTACCCATTCTCATCTTCTCCTTTCATCGTAATGGCAAGAATCGTACAGCTTTGAGCGCATAGGCCGCAGCCGATACAGTCCTCCTCACGGACCATGTAAGCGATGGTATGGATGTCACCGTGATATTTCGGACCTTCAATTGTAAGACAGTCCATCGGACAACTTTCAACGCAGGCACTGCAGCCGGCACAGGTGCTGCCGTCAATGACAGTTTTTTTTATTCATTTGAATCACCTCCGCAGGATATGAGGGAAGGCATATCAAGTTTTAACTTTTTTAACAGCTTTTTCGTCGGAAGTCCGTTTTCATCCCAACCCCTTGCGTGATAGTAAACTTTTTTCAGCTTATCCAACGTGGGAAGCCGACAGTCGGTTTTTCAGCATTAAATCGTTAATAATATCTAAAATAAGGTCATGACTTCCTGTGCAGACAATTGTTTTCTCGATATCGGACAGAGGCTTCATCAGATTAACCGAAACATCCTCATGGGCAGATACACCTTCGCTGTTTTGAGGGATTATTTTGTAGCCGTTTTCGGTTTCAATTAATTCCTCCGCCATAATGACAGCGTCATAGGGCGGGCTAATCATGTTGCCGGTATCTGCATCAAGGTAATCCGCACCTTCTTTTAACGGCACAGGGCAGTCCGGTGCTGCTTTCCGGAAAGATTTAAACGCTCATAAAGCCAATTTCCGATAATTAATCTGAACATAAGTACAGCGGCAAGTGGATGTCCCGGAAGTCCTGCCATAATGGTCTGACGGGTCTTATCAAAGGCGAGAATGGTAGGCTTGCCCGGTTTGACGGCGATTCCGTGTGTAAACACATTGCCGGTAAGTTCGGGCAGTATTTCTTCGGTAAAGTCTTTGCTGCCTTTAGAGCTGACGCTGCAAGGGCGTAGAAATTTACATCATATATTTGTGATACCAAGGGCGGCGAGCGTGCCTATATACCGGGCACATATTTTCTGACCTTTTCGGAGTATACATTCCGTTTTGCGGATATCTTCACCGACTTGAATGATATGATCACCGTCGCTGACAGGTTTATAGCAAAGCAGCTTATGATTCCCATAAGTTTCCCTGTATTCAGTCATCAAAACAGCGGTGGCATTGTCGGGAATTATCGAGCCGGTCTGAACCTGAACAGCTTCGCAGGGGGCTAGGGCATACTCAGAGGAAGCTTCTATAAGGAATATGTCCGATAACATCGAAAAATGTCGGATTTGAGCTGTCTGAACCGAAGGTGTCAGAGGC
>CABUBX010000130.1 GCA_902489925.1 uncultured Lachnospiraceae bacterium
CTTTTGAGCCGTGGATGGATGAGAAGGTGCGCGCAAAGAAACTTGCCGGATGGAAAAAAGCAGTGAAATGTGCCTTCGGTTGGGAGGAATCTGCTGAATAAGCGGCGATTCGGTAAAATCTTCGGAGGTGAACATCATGAAGCAAAAGGCATCAAAAAAAGCCCCCCTTGTCAAAAGTTTTAAGTATGCATTTGAGGGTATATTTGCAGGTGTTATCAAAGAAAGAAATATGAAAATTCATTGTGCGGCGGCAGCGGCAGTGACGGCAGCAGGCTTTATTTTTCATATATCCGCTGCGGAGTGGTGTATTTGCCTTGTGCTTTTTGGCCTTATTTTTTCTCTTGAGCTTGTAAATACAGCTGTCGAAGCGGTTGTGGATTTAGTGACCGAGGAACGGCGGCCGCTTGCAAAGCTGGCGAAGGATACGGCGGCAGGTGCGGTACTCATTGCAGCGATAATGGCGGCAGGTGCAGGCTGTATTATTTTCATACCAAAGGTAATGATATTTTTTAAATAGGGAGACGAGCTTGTGCAGATGATGAGGAAAAAGAGCTTAACAGCGGAGATGAACAGTAAGCATGGGTGAAGGAAACGCTGAATATAGACAGCGCCTTCGGGAAATTACAGATGTACTTCGGCTGATTCTTGAGGATTTAGGTCCGACCTTTATTAAAATCGGACAGATTATGTCATTACATTCGGATATTTTGCCGAAAAAGCATTGTGATGAGCTTATGCGGCTGTGTTCAGATGTATCGCCGATGCCTTTTGATGATGTCACGGCGGTCATTGATGAAGCATATGGCTTTTCGCATAAAGAAATTTTTTCAGAGATTGATAAGATGCCGTTGGGGGCGGCGTCCATAGCTCAAGTCCATAAGGCTGTTTTAAAAAACGGCGAGAAGGTTGTCATCAAAGTACAGCGCAGGGGCATTTACGAGACGATGCTCGCAAGAGGTCTTACACACATGGAGGGTGTTCTTGTGAAAATAGCGCCGGATATTAATATGGTTGAGATTGCATCAAAGCATATGGCTGGAATTTTGCTCAAAGAAAAAGATATTAAAAAGCTTTTGAAGCATAGTGGGAGAACGGTCTACAAATCGCTTTATAAAATGCTGGAAATTCCGTCGCTTGCCGCAGATATTTTGGAAGGCTATTTAAAGGGGCAGACGCGCGTCAATATGGATTTGCATGCCTCAGATGATTTGGCAAGGCTGCTTCGGCGTCTTGTGCGTAATGTCGTTATGGGACTTTGGGTGATGGCACTTTTAATCAGCTCAAGTATTATATGTACAACGGATATGAAGCCGAAGATTATGGGAATTCCGGCGCTTGGCGCCTTTGGCTATCTCGTGGCATTTTGTATCGTTATGTATGTTTTCATCAAACATATATTTTCGAAAAAATAGAAAGGACGACTTATGAAGGACAACGTAGAGAGAAACAAGTTATTTAAAGGGATTGAAAAGGACAGCCTAAACCGGATGCTCGTCTGTTCAAAGGCGCAGTACAAAAAGTATAAAAAAGGCGAAACCGTATTTCATCAGGAGATGGAGGCAAAAGTTATCTATGCCCTTTTATCGGGGCGTGTAGCGATTGTCAAGCATTTAATTTCGGGCCGAAAAAATATATTATATGAGGTCGGACCGGGGGATGTTTTCGGAGAGCATTACTTTTTCGGGGACAGCCGCATATACAAATATGGTGCGGAGGCTTATACGGACATCGAGGTGCTTGAAATTCCGTGGCAGTTTTTATTTTGCTTTTGTAATGAGGCGTGTAAGCATCATCAGCAGCTTGTGCAAAATATGCTGGAAATTTTGTCTATGAAGGAATGGATGACAATTAAAAAATTAAATATTGTCAGTACAGTATCGTTGACGGAAAGAATCTCCACATGGCTGCTTGACGAAGCAGAAACTTCAAATGTTGTGAAATTGAAATTAAACAGAGAAGAATTGGCCGATTATCTCGGAGTTGCCAGACCGTCGCTTTCAAGGGCGCTTATGCGTATGCAAAAGGACGGACTTATTGAAGCGGGCAAGAATCAAATAAAAATACTGGACAGAGAAAAATTGGAAAATTTTAGTAATTAATCCTGTGAATGTAACTTAGGTTACATACATAGGATTTTTTTCTTGTATAATTGAGACATAATCTATAAAAAATATACGATTGTTTTGGGAAATTTGTCAGGGGTTAATATGAGAAAAATCATATTGCTAAGAAGGAGGTCATACAATGTATTTTAAGACAACACAGGCACATGAGGCGCTCAGAGCCGAAATCAGAGAATGGGCGGAAAGAGAAATTAAACCAATTGCATTTACTTTAGATAAGGAAAATAGATTTCCGAAAGAACAAATCATGGATTTTGGAAAAAGAGGTTATTTGGGACTGCCGTATCCGGAAGAATACGGCGGCATGGGAAAAGATATATTAAGCTATGCAATCGGTGTCGAAGAACTTTCCAGAGTGGACGGCGGTACGGGGGTTATTTTATCGGCTCATGTATCGCTCGGAGCGTATCCTATTTTTGCATATGGTACAGAAGAACAGAAGCAGAAGTATCTTGTGCCGTTGGCAAAGGGTGAAAAAATCGGTGCTTTCGGACTTACAGAACCAAATGCAGGCTCGGATGCCGGCGGAACAGAAACAACGGCAGAGCTTGCAGGTGATTATTATATATTGAACGGTGAAAAGATTTTTATTACGAACGGCGGCGAGGCTGACATTTATGTGATTTTTGCAGTGACAACACCGGATATCGGCACAAGGGGCATTAGCGCTTTTATTGTCGAGAAAGGCTGGGAAGGCTTTACCTTTGGCGACCATTACGATAAGATGGGTATTCGTTCATCGGCAACGGCACAGCTTCTGTTTAATAATGTAAAAGTACCTAAAGAAAATCTTCTCGGAAAAGAGGGACAGGGCTTTAAAATTGCGATGGCAACATTGGATGGCGGCCGTATCGGCATTGCGGCACAGGCGCTTGGGATTGCCCAGGGCGCTTATGAGGCGGCTGTAGAGTA
The DNA here is from genome assembly GCA_902489925.1 of uncultured Lachnospiraceae bacterium. GTDB lineage: Bacteria > Bacillota > Clostridia > Lachnospirales > Lachnospiraceae > Scybalocola_A. Next base: position 3,036 of record CABUBX010000130.1, read on the forward strand.
TGCAAAGGACAGAGAGCAGTTTGGCGCACCGATTGCCCAACTTCAGGCAATTCAGTTTAAGATTGCAGAGATGGCAACAAAACTTCGTGCGGCAAGATTTCTCGTATACAGTGCGGCAGAGCTTAAAGAAAATCACGAGCCGTACGGCATGGAATCGGCAATGGCTAAAAAGTATGCTTCGGATGTCTGTCTTGAAATTGTAAATGATGCCCTTCAGGTTTTTGGCGGAAATGGCTATCTAAAGGGTATGGAGGTCGAAAGAGCCTACAGAGATGCAAAAATCTGTACAATTTATGAAGGTACAAATGAAATTCAGAATGTTGTTATCGCTTCACATATTTTAGGGAAGGCTGCAAAATCAAACGGCGCGCCTGTTAAGGCAAAAAAGAAAGCTGCGGTGACAGGAAGCAGAAAACGGATGATTTTTTCAGAAGGTTCTTCAAAAGAACGTGTTGAAAAGCTTGTTGAAAGCTTAAAGGCCGACGGATATGATTTTACAGTCGGTATTGATATTGATACGCCGATTATTCAGGCAGAGCGCGTTGTCAGCGCCGGAAAAGGTATCGGAAGCAAGGAAAATATGAAGCTTGTTTATGATTTGGCAGCAGCAGTGGGTGCGGCTGTCGGTTCGTCAAGACCTGTGGCAGAGCAGCTTCAATACCTTCCTTTAAACCGCTATGTCGGTATGAGCGGACAGAAGTTTACGGGAAATCTTTATATCGCCTGCGGTATTTCAGGTGCGGTACAGCACTTAAAGGGCATTAAGGAGGCATCGACAATTGTGGCGATTAACAGTAATGCCAATGCGCCGATTTTCAAGAATGCTGATTATGGTATTGTCGGTGATGTCAATGAGCTTCTTCCTTTATTGACAGCAGCGCTGGATACGGGGAAAGCCAAAAAACCGGCACCGCCGATGGTGAAGATGAAACGGGCCACAGTGGATGAGCCGACACCAGCCCCGGTAGGACGCTATGTTTGTATGGGCTGCGGCTATGAGTATATTCCTGAGCTTGGCGATGAGGAGGGCGAAATCCGTCCGGGTACAGCATTCAAGGAATTGCCGGAGGAATGGACATGTCCGGACTGCGGTGAAGAAAAAGTGAATTTCATTCCGTCATCAAATTAAGCGAAAACAGGAGGTAAGAGCATGAGCTGTGTGAGAAAAGTAACAGAAGATTTATACTGGGTTGGTGCCAATGATAAGCGCACACACCTTTTTGAAAATATACATCCGATTTCAAGGGGTGTATCCTATAATTCATATTTATTAATGGATGAAAAGAAAGTCCTTTTTGATACTGTGGACTGGTCTGTCTGCAGAGAGTTTCTGAAAAATGTTGAGGATGTACTTGACGGTGCTTCTCTGGATTATCTTGTGATTAACCATATGGAGCCGGACCATGCGGCTTCCATGGAAGAAGTGCTGCTTCGTTATCCTGAGTGTAAAGTCATCAGCAATGAAAAAGCATTTATGTTTATGCATCAGTTTGGTTTTAATGTAGAAGGCCGCAAGGAGGAAGTTAAAGAAGGCGATACAATATGTTTTGGAAAGCATACAGTAACCTTTGTTGCCGCACCGATGGTGCATTGGCCGGAAGCGATGGTTACCTTTGATACAACCAATGGCGTTCTCTTTTCGGCAGATGCCTTTGGAAGTTTTGGCTCTTTAGATGGCAAGCTTTTTAACGATGAGGTGAACTTTGACAGAGACTGGATAGATGACGCGAGAAGATATTTCTGCAATATTGTCGGTAAATATGGTCCGTTTGTTCAGCATCTTCTTAAAAAAGCGGCAACTGTGCCTATTAAGATGTTTTGTCCTCTGCATGGTCCGGTATGGCGCACTGATTTAGGCTATTTTATTGACAAGCATGATAAATGGAGTCGCTATGAGCCGGAAGAAAAGGGCGTCCTTATTGTCTATGCGTCAATGTACGGCAATACAGAGGCGGCAGCTCAAGAGCTTGCGAGCACGCTTTGTGAAAAAGGCATGACAAATGTTGCTGTTTATGATGTCTCAAAAACACATGTGTCTGAGCTTGTGGCAGAAGCCTTTAAATACAGCCATATCGTTTTGGCATCGGTGACTTATAACTTAAATATTTATCCGGTGATGTACGACTTCCTGCATCATTTAAAGGGGTTGAATTTCCAAAAGAGAACCTTTGGTTTGATTGAAAATGGCACGTGGGCGATTAAGTCGGGCTCTTTGATGAAGGCTTACATCGAAGAAAATTTAAAAGAATGTATGGTTTTAGGGGCTCAAGTCAGTGTGAATTCATCAGTTGATGAAACAAATAAGGCAGAATTTATATCACTTGCAGATTCTATTATCGAATCTATGAAGTAAATAAAGATAGGGCGGTTCGGATATAATCCGGCCGCCCTGTTTTAGCTTCTGTATTAATTTACGGTTTCTGATGCTGCGCTTTCGCTTTCTTTGACAGTATCGGAGAAGGTGTCGGATGTTTCGTTTTCCTTGATAGTATCGGAGAAGGTGTCGGATGTTTCATTTTCCCGCTCGGTACCGTCGTTTATTTGCTCGGAAGAGCTGCCATAGTTGCTGAAAAGCGCTTTTTCTACATTGTCCCTGCCTCGGATTAAGGCGGACTGCAGTTTATCGCCGGCATAGCGCAATACGGCTACAGTGCCGTCGGCAAGGCTGTACATTTCAAAGCTTTCTTTTTGTGCAAGCGCGCTGTCACTTTTTCCCAATAAGTCTTCGACATCGCTTC
>CABUBX010000131.1 GCA_902489925.1 uncultured Lachnospiraceae bacterium
AGGAATGTACCGATGCCGATACACAGAGGTGCAAAAAATGCAGGCTGGAGTACGGTAAACGCGTCTCCGAGCTGATTTAAAGAAACCATCCAGGCCGTGATCGTCGTACCGATATTAGCGCCCATGATAACGCCCACCGCCTGTGTCAGATTCAGAATCCCAGCATTGACAAAACCGACAACCATAACCGTTGTTGCCGAGCTGCTCTGGATAATCGCTGTGACTAAGGCGCCGACAATCACACCCATAATTCGGTTGTTTGTCAAAATTCCCATGAGTTTTTTCATCTTATTGCCTGCTGACTTTTGCAGACCGTCCGCCATGACATGCATACCATAGAGGAACAGACCAAGTCCGCCGACAAATGTAAATAGCAATTCTACATCTTCGAATCTCATCTCGTAAATTCTCCCTGTTTTCATCTTAGTTTAAATTATTTCAAAAGGATACCCGTAAACCAAGTCTGTTATTTTGCTTTACGGGTACACATACATTAACTATTATATTGATGTTTTGTAAAAATAACCACAGAGTTTTGTAAAATTTATGTAAAATTACGTCGTTTGAGTTTTAAGGTTCTTTCGTATAAGCATCAAATATCTGATTACGAGAATCGTTCCCGTTGTAACCCATGCTGCCGGCGATGCAAGGCAAACACCCATATAACCAATCACTTCCGGCAAAATCACCGCAACCGCGAATCTTGACACAAGCTCGACAATACCACCAATCATCGGCACCATTGCATCCCCCATACCCTGAAGTGAATTTCTGAAAAGAAAAATTGCCGCAAGGAAAGGATAAAATAAACTTGTCACATTCAGATAAGTCTGTGCATAGCCGACAATCTCCGCCGACGGATTTGTCATAAACAGCTTTGTCGCAAGCCCTCCGAATAAAAAGTTGATTGCTGCACCAAGCACAACAAAAATCACACATAAAATCACACTGATATTAATACCTTTTTTAATTCTGTCCCAGCGCCCCGCACCAAGATTTTGTCCACAATAGGTTGCCATCGTCGTTCCAAGACTGTTCATCGTCTGAGTCACAAGATTTTCCACCTTACTTGCAGCCGTATAAGATGCGATGACCTGAGAGCCAAAAGCGTTTAATGCACTTTGAAGCACCATAACACCGATAGCTGTCACCGAAAACTGTAATGCCATCGGAAGTCCTACCTTTAAATGCGCCCATGAAAAAGTTTTATCAAGCTTAAAGTCTGTCCGGTGCATTTTTAAAATGGGATAATGCTTCAATGCATATATTGTACACAAAAGCGCCGAAACAAGCTGTGATATTACCGTTGCCCATCCGGCACCGGCAACGCCCATTTTGAAATTAATAATAAATACAAGGTCCAAAATCACATTGAGTACTGATGACAGAATCAGAAAATACAGCGGTGTTTTACTGTCTCCCAATGCTCGAAGGATGCTTGCAATCATGTTATAAAACATAGAAGCAAAAATACCGGCATAAATAATGTTAATATAAGCTATGGCATCCTCGATAATATCTGCCGGCGTATGCATCATTTCCAACACAAGTCTTGATGTAGAAAGACTTAAAGCCGTCAAAATCACTGTAATAATACTGCAAAGTGATGTGGAAGTACCGATTGAGCGGCGCACTGCTCGCTCATCACCTGCACCGAATTTCTGCGCAACAACAATGCCGAAGCCGCTTGTAATTCCCGATGCAAAACCAATGACTAAAAAAGAAATTGAGCCTGTGGCGCCTACTGCTGCCAATGCTTCCACACTGACAAAACGTCCGACAATAATTGTATCAACCATACTGTAAAGCTGCTGAAAAATGTTTCCCAAAAGGACAGGAATTGTAAAGAAAAATATAAGCTTCCACGGTGAGCCTTTCGTCATGTCCTTTGTCATATAAAATCCTCCCTGATTGTTTTCTTGAATAAATAAACAAAGGCTATTATAATCATACGCATTTCAAAATTCAAGTTTTTTTTGCAAAAAATTTGTGTTATACTTATTAAAAATAAATATCTTCTAAGGGGGAAGCTTTATGTCATTATCACCAAAAGAAATCAACTATCAAAATCTCGCCGAACACATTATCGAAAATCTTTCAAAACGTCAGATGGAAGGCTATTATGCTCAGGATAAAGATGAAGCCTTGGAAATCGCCTGCCGCTTTTTATCTTCCGGAAGCACTGTTTCGTGGGGCGGCTCAGCCACTTTAAATGAAATCGGCTTCATTGATGCCGTTTCTGATTCTGACTGCACAGTACTTGACCGTTCAAAGGTTGCACCCGAAGATATGGATGATTTTTTCGGCCGCGTAGCCGTATGCGATTATTATTTTATGAGTACAAATGCCATTACTATTGATGGACAGCTTGTCAACATCGACGGCAACGGCAACCGAATCGCTTCACTGATTCACGGACCGAAAAATGTGATTGTCATCGCCGGAATGAATAAGGTTGCTTCGGATATCCCGTCCGCCTTCAAGCGTGTCCGCGATATCGCCGCACCTGCCAACACTGTCCGTTTAAATAAAAAGACGCCTTGTGCCAACGTCGGCCACTGCTGCGACTGCTACTCTACGGACTGCATATGCAGCCAATTTGTCATTACGAGACGCAGCGGAAAACCAAACCGTATCAAGGTCGTCCTTGTCGGAGAAGAACTGGGCTTTTAAAACTATCTGTTTTTAACTTTGCAAATAAACTGCGCTGACATAGGCTTTTTACGTTTAATCTTTCTTTTCTCCATGAATAAACCTCCAAAATTTATTGAACTGGCTATATCAAAAATCAATATATCTTTCTGTGACAATGTCACAGAACACTTTTGAAAATTAGTTTATACTAACCACATAAACAACATTCATCACAAACATTTTAGGAGGATATACTTATGAGATTAAAAGATAAAGTTGCAATTATTACAGGCGGCAGCCGCGGAATCGGCTATGCAACCGCTGATGCATTTTTAAAGGAAGGCGCCACAGTTATTTTAACAGCGAGCACACAGGCATCAGCAGATGCTGCCGTTGCCCGTCTTAAAGAAAAATATCCTGATTCAATCATTGCGGGCATCAGTCCCGACCTTTCAAGCCTAACCTCTGTCAAAGAAGCTTTTTCCAGCGCCACATCAAAATACGGCTGTGTCGATATTTTAGTCAACAATGCCGGAGTTTCTGAAAGTACACCTTTTACAGAATATACCGAAGAAACTTTTGACAAAGTTATGGACTTAAATGTCAAAGGTGTCTTTAACGCAACCCGTGCAGCCAGTGAGTGTATGATATCCAAGGGCAAAGGTGTCATCCTTTCCACATCATCTATGGTCAGTATTTCGGGACAAGCCAGCGGTCTTGCCTACCCGACTTCAAAATTCGCTGTCAACGGCCTCACTGTATCGCTTGCCCGCGAGCTTGGCCCTAAGGGCATCCGTGTCAACGCTGTTGCACCGGGAATTACAGAAACCGACATGATGAAAGCTGTGCCAAAAGAAGTGATTGAGCCGTTAATCCAGCAGATACCTCTGCGCCGCCTCGGACAGCCTGAAGACATTGCAAATGCCTTTGTATTTTTAGCTTCCGAAGAAGCTTCCTATATTACCGGCGTTGTTTTGAGTGTTGACGGCATGGCTCGCTCATAATCTCACAAAAAAAACCCCCTGTAAAACTGCTTTCACAGTATTTACAGGGGATTTTTGCAGCTTGTTTTCGCAGATATTTATAAAAGGAACACTATGATATCTACTTTTCTGCTTTAACTTTAATATCGCCGCTGACCGTCTCCACAGTCACTTTGATATCGCTGCCCATATCTCTATCGGAAAAATCTCTGTCCTCGGCTCTTATGCCGCCTTTCACCTTGACGCTGCCGCTGACTGTCTTTGTATAAGCACAAAAGCCTTCATCAGGACAAATCAGATTCAGGGCTACATCACCGCTGACAGCCTTTACGTAAATACTTCTGCTCTCAAGACGGCGTCCGTTTACATCACCGCTTATTGTTTTGCACGAAAACTCATGAGCCAGCATATCCTCATATCGAATATCGCCGCTTGTCGTACTGACAATCAGGCCTTCTGTCCGAAGACGCTTAAACTCCACATCACCGCTGACACTCTTAATCATAAGTTGTCTGCTTTGAGTCTTTTTCACCGAGATATCTCCGGAAGCAGTCTGAAACTTTATGTTCTCCGCATTGATTTCTTTAACAAAAACATCGCCGCTGGAGGTTACAATCTCAATATCTTCTATAGAATCGGGTATTTCTGCAATGACTGTATCTACCACAGCACCAAACAGCCCAAACAAAATATTCGTTCCGAGAAAGCTGCCGCTCTTTGGAACAACCCTTCCGTAGTAACAGCCGTCATTTACCGATGCTTCAATGTAACGCATCTCCTCTTTATCTTCTGTATAAACCCGAAGTACATTATCTTTTGACGGCATCAGGCGAATATCGGCATTGCCGGCCTGAAACTTAAAACTGTGAAGCATGTTTTCAGAAGAACCGCTCTCGCTGCTAAACTGCGCATCATTATCATAATGCTCATAGCTGTAGCCGCCTTCTGATTTTTCAATCGGCGCACAGCCTCTTGCAACCTCAAAGCTTTTCAACTTATCCTCACCGAGTAAATCCTTAATCTCGTCAATCACATCTCTGACACTGCCAAGCTCTGCGCATATATCAGCCTCACTTTTCCCCTGCTGCAGTCCATTTTCAAAATGAGCTTCGTAATCACTTATAATCTCATCGACATAAGCTTTGTCGTACATTTTCAATGCCTGTGCCAGCTCGTTCAAATACGCTTCTTTATTCATCATCAAATCCTCCTCTTAATTAATCAGCCGACCAACAGCTTTGACAAAATCTTCCCACTCCAGCTTTAATATCCCCTGATAATTTCTCCCCTTTTCTGTCAGGTGATAATACTTTCTCGCAGGTCCCCCATCCCCCTCGACAAGGTAGGTTTCCACGTAAAGGTCATCCTTCAGCTTTTTTAAAATCGGATAAAGTGTGCCCGCCGCAATGGACATCTCACCTGAAATAACCTCTGTCAGCTCATAGCCGTATCTATCACCCTTCGCCAGCTGAGAAAGGACACATATTTCAAGGGCACCCTTTTTAAATTGAGCATTCAAATCATCACCTCCAAATTTCATCTATTCTCTTTTGATGTATATATCATATCACATACTATTATATATTGCAATATAGTATTTAAAAAAATATAGAATCCAAAATATCAGCCGCCCGAAATCCGGACGGCTGCCACTGTCTTTACTTATATATTAAGCCACTGTTTTACTGTTTTTTCCATGTCGCACACATCGCAGACTGTTGTATGACGCACCGGCGCCGTGCGGATTTCCAAAACCGCTTTTGGCTCTTTAACACCGGATACTTGACCGAGCGCATCAATTAATTCAAAGTCAGCCGTACCCTCGTATTTTTTATCGATTGCAGGCATCACACTTCCGGCAAACTTATACGGGCTTGCAGTTGATGCAACCACTGTCTTTGTTAAATCACCGGTCTGCGCCACATACTTGTGATAAACCGTATCGGCCACAGCTGTATGCGGGTCAAGCACATAGCCGTCTTTTTCATACACTGCTTTAATCGTCTGTGCCGTCTCGGCTTCCGTCGCATAATTGCCGTAAAAATCATCCAGTGCCGCTCTCATATCGTCCGTAATTTCATACACACCGTTTTCCGTAAGATTTTTCATAAGCTCACGGTTCTTTTCACTGTTTTCTCCGGCAAGCTTGTAAA
>CABUBX010000132.1 GCA_902489925.1 uncultured Lachnospiraceae bacterium
TTGAACATCATGTGCGGTCTGTGATTGGAAAACGCCGAGCCGAGGTGACAATTTCTGTCAGGGACGGTGAAGCTCTGGCAAAAAGAACCTTTAACCCAAGGCTTGGTATTGTCGGGGGGATTTCAATATTGGGAACAACGGGCATTGTGCGGCCGATGAGTGAGGAGGCAATGAAAGATTCACTGTCAGCAGAATTGTCGGTGCGCATGGCAAAGACGAAGCATGTTGTATTTGTCCCTGGAAACAGTGCGGAGGACGCCCTCAAGAGCCTTTACGGAAACATGAGTTTTGTGCAGATAAGCAATTATGTCGGTTATATGCTGGATGAAGCATGGCATATGGGGGCAAAGACAATTCTTCTCGCCGGATTTGCGGGAAAGCTTGTGAAGGTTGCGGCAGACATTATGAATACGCACAGCCATGTGGCAGATGGCAGACGGGAAACGGTTTGTACCTTTGCGGCATTAAACGGTGCGGACAAGACCGTTATCGAAATGCTCTATAATTGTAAAACAATTCAAAAAACAATAGATGTCATCAAAGAGGCAGGCTTGACATGTATTTGGAATCAGATTGCAGAAACTGCGGCTCAAAAATGCAGACTGCGCACGGGCGATGAAATTGACATCGGTGTACTGCTTCTTGATAAGGACGGTAAGATAATCGGCATGAGTGCGGTATGCGATAAGGTGATTGATGCAGTGCTGAAAGGAGTGGCAGATAAAATATGATTACAGTGATTGGTGCGGGACCGGGAAAAAACAAATATATGCTTTTGGCGGCGAAGGAGGCCATTGAGGCTGCGGATATTGTTATTGCAGATAAACGATATTTACCGGAGATTGTACATAAGGATGTTCGGCCGATGGGATTGGTGATGGCGGCGATTGAGGAAATCGGGCAGCTGTCACTGTCAAATCATGTGGCGGTTGTTGTTTCGGGAGACCCGTTGATGTACAGTCTGTATAAGACAATACGAAGAAAATTGCCCAATGAGCAGATAGAGATTATACCCGGCATCGGCTCGATGCAGTTTTTTGCGGCACGTCTTGGGGAAACGCTTGAAAATGCTGTGTTTTTAAGTGCCCATGGGCGGAATTTGGACGAAGGCCATCTTGGACTTACAGTTTTTGAACATGAAAAGGTTTTTATTTTATGCGATAAAGAAAGGGGGCCGTCATGGATTGGCGGTGTCCTTGAAAAATACGGTTTGGGACATTTGCCCATGAGCGCCGCATCTTATTTAAGCTATGATAATGAGTTTATCGAGCAGGGGAGCGCAGCTTCTTTTATACAAAAAGATTTTGAAAGCCTGTCTGTTGTTTTTGTAAAAAATGAAGCCTGCCAAAAGCTCGGCATCCTGCCGCTGTTAAGTGATTCGGACTTTATCCGTGACAAAACGCCAATGACAAAAGAGGAAATCCGCTGGATTATTATGGGCAAGCTAAAGCTTGATAAAACCTCGGTTGTGTGGGATATCGGCGCAGGAACAGGCTCAGTGTCGGTTGAGTGTGCGCGGCAGTGTCTATTTGGTCATGTCTATGCGGTTGAACGTCACAAGGAGGCGGCTGCACTGATTGAAAGAAATAAAGAAAAATTCAGTCTGGGTAATTTGACAGTTGTGACAGGGATGGCTGCCAAAAAGATTGATGACCTTCCGACGCCGACGCATGTGTTTGTCGGAGGCTCAGGGCGCGAGCTGCCTGATATTTTAAGGAAAATAAGAAGTCTGGGTTCAGGCATTAAAGTCATTGTATCCTGTGTGACTGTTGAGACGCTCTCGGAGGCTGTGACGGAAATGAAGGAAAGCTTTTTGGCGTTTGATATTGTACAGACTTCCGTTTCAAGAAGCCGGACGCTTGGCACTTATCATATTTTGGAGAGCAATAATGCAGTCAGTCTTGTGTCCGGGGTAACAAAATAACCCCGGCAAAAAGCAGACTTCTGTACATGAGCGCCATTTTGTGCTATGATACATAAGAACTTAACAAGGAGGCATTTTATGTCAGGAAAATTATATGGAATCGGTGTAGGCCCGGGGGACAGCGGACTTTTAACTTTAAAAGCAAAGCAGATTCTTGATAATTCAAGGATTATTGCCTGCCCTGTAAAAGAGAAGGGTGAGGAAAGCACAGCTTTAAATATTATAAAACAGGTCGTTGATTTGTCGGAAAAGGAAATTGTAGAAGTTATTTTCAGAATGGACAAGGATAAAGCAAAGCGTGAGCAGTGCCGCATAAAAGCAGCTGAGCTTTTGGCAGGATATTTGTCGGAAGGCGCAGATGTTGCGATGATTACGCTGGGCGATGTGTCCGTGTACAGTACATATACTTATGTAAATCAAATAGTCAAGTCGATGGGGTATGAGACAGAGATTATTCCGGGAATACCGTCTTTTTGCAGCGGTGCTGCGATGGCGGAGGTCAGTCTTGTGGAAGGCAATGAAAGCCTCGGTGTCATTTCTTCTCTGAAAGGTACACAGAGTCTTGAAGATATGCTTGAGAAGTTTGATAACCTTGTTGTGATGAAGGCGGGAGGTCATATGTCAGAAATTGCCGCTATCCTTAAAGCGCGCAAGCTTTTGGATAAAACAGTCGTCCTTTCGAATATCGGCATGATGGATGCCTATATAGGCCCTATGGATACAGATAGGGATTATGGCTACTTTACAACACTTATTATAAAAAAAGGGGGCTTATAAGATGGTTTATTTTATCGGTGCGGGACCGGGGGACCCTGAACTTTTAACCGTTAAAGGGAAAAAATATATAGATATGGCGGATGTGATTATTTACGCCGGCTCACTTGTCAATGAACAGGTGCTTGCTTCAAGAAAAACGGATGCTGTTGTTTACAACAGCGCCTATATGAATCTTGAGGAAGTGCTTGAGGTGATGAAGGAGGCGGAGGCAAAAGGTCTTATGACGGCTCGGGTGCATACCGGTGACCCTTCGATTTTCGGGGCGATTCGGGAACAGATGGATGCGCTCGATGCTTTGGGGATTGCCTATGAAGTTATTCCGGGTGTCAGTTCATTTCTCGGTGTGGCAGCTGCCCTTAAAAAAGAATATACATTGCCGGGCGTCAGTCAGACGGTTATTCTTACGAGAATGGAAGGACGCACACCGGTACCTGAAAAAGAGAAGCTTTTATCACTGGCAGAGCATAATGCGACAATGATTATTTTCCTGAGTGTCGGGATGATTGATGAGCTGGCAAAAACCTTGAGGAAAGCTTACCGTGAGACAACACCGGTTGCGGTTGTCTATAAAGCCACATGGGAAGACCAAAAAATTGTGCGCGGCGATTTGACAAATATTGCGGCTCGTGTTAAAGAGGCAAGGATTACAAAGACGGCGCTTACAGTTGTCGGCGATTTTCTCGGCGATGATTATGAATTATCAAAGCTTTATGATAAAACATTTACGACGGAATTTAGAAAAGGTGTTTTATAATAGAGACACGGCAGGAGTGTAGTCGATGAATATTGCATATTTTTATATGACCGGACAGGGTGAACAGCTTGTTCGGCGGCTTTGTTCGATAATGCCCGGAAAACTTTTCGATAAGACAACCTACAAAGAAGGCATACAGCAGCAGTGGGAGAGGGCGGACGCGCTCGTTTTTGTAATGGCGGCAGGGATTGTTGTGCGCAAGATAGCGCCGTATATCCAATCTAAAACAACAGACCCGGCAGTCCTTGTCCTTGACCAGAACGGACAATTTGTCATCAGTCTTTTATCAGGGCATTTGGGCGGTGCCAATGCACTTGCTGTCCGACTGGCTGAAATTTGCGGCGGTACACCGGTTATAACGACGGCAACGGATGTGGCGAAGGTTCCGGCAATGGATGTTTTTGCGAAGGAGAACGGGCTTGTAATTGAAAATATTGAAAAGCTCAAGTATGTAAGCGGCGCGCTGATTGAAGAACAGCCGGTAACAATAATTACCGAGCGAAGTATTGAGGGCAGTTTTCCCCAAAATGTGACCGTGTTTGAGACGGATATTGATGATGAATTTCAAAGTTTGACGATAAAATCAGACGATTTCAGGAAAAAGCCTGATAAAAAAAGTTGGGGACAGACGGCTGCCGCAGTTGTGATTGCAAAGGATTGCAGTGTTTATGCCGACTTGTTTCCGAAAAGTACGCCGGTGCTTTATTTAAGGCTGCGTCCGTATGTCGTCGGCGTCGGCTGCAAGCGCGGAATGGAAAAAGCCGTGATGTGGGAGGCTTTCAATGATTTTTGGATGCGTCAGTGGATTTCCAAGGATAATATCGGTGCTTTGGCAACGATAGAATTAAAAAAGGATGAATTGTGCATACAGGCTTTGGCAAGAAGTTTAGAGGTACCGCTTTTGATTTACACAAAAACAGCCATTGAGGCCGTTGATTTGGAGGATGCCGGCGGACAGCGTATCGAGGCATCGGATTTTGTGCGCTCGGTGACAGGCGTTGGCTCAGTCTGTGAAGCCTGTGCATACCTTGGCGCAGGGGGCGGAAAAATATTGGCAGGAAAAACAAAGTACAGCGGCATTACATTTGCGCTGGCAGAGAATAGAGAGGCATTAAAGCTATGAGCATACAATTAGTCAGCATCAGCCATAAGACAGCACCGATGCATATACGGTCATTGGTGGCTTTTGACGAAGTGCAGCAGCTTGAACTTATGAAAGCGATAAGAGAGCATCCGGCTGTGGAGGAATGTGTTGTCATTGCAACGTGCAACCGAACAGAGCTTTATACATATTCAAGTGTGCAGGGCAGTGAGCGGGAAATTTTTGAATGGGTACAGCGCTGCCTTATACAGGCGGCAAAGACGGATGAAGATATCAGCCGCGTTCTGCGTTTTTACTATGGTGAAAAAGCCGAACATCATTTGTTTGAGGTGACTTGCGGCTTGGATTCCATGGTAATTGGCGAAGACCAGATTTTGGGGCAGGTAAAAAATGCCCACAGACAGGCGATGGAAAATCATATGTGTGCGGCATATCTCAATGCTTTTTTCAGATATGCAGTGACGGCCGCAAAGCGGGTAAAGACGGATACAAACCTTTCAAAAACACCGGTATCGACAGCCTCGGTCTGCATTAAAGCAGCGAGGGATTACGTCGGTACGCTGGCAGGGAAAAAGGTCATGGTTATCGGGGCTACAGGAAAAATAGGCGGTATTGTCGTGAAAAATCTTATGGCAGACTATAAGCCGGAACTTTACCTGACGATGCGCAATGTCAAAGAGGCAAAGAAAGTGACGGACAGTCATTACGGCTGTGATTACACAGAAATTCCGTATGATTGGCGGTATCGGTATTTGAATGAGATAGATGTTGTGATTAGCGCGACAGCAAGCCCTCATTACACTTTGACTTATGAAAAAGCGAGGGCAAATATACGCGATGAAAAACAGCGGGCTTTTATGGATTTGGCTGTTCCGCCGGATATTGAAAGCAGAATAGGAGAAATTCCGAAAGCATGCTGCTTTAATATTGATGATTTTAGGGAAACCGCAAAAGAAAATAATGAAAAGAAGCTTAAGGAAGCGGATGAGGCGATGGCGATTCTTGAAAAGTATGAGACGGATTTTAAAAAATGGATGCTTTTTCAGCAGGCGCTTGAAGATATACGCCGTGTCAAAGCGGAAACAATCAG
>CABUBX010000133.1 GCA_902489925.1 uncultured Lachnospiraceae bacterium
ACAACAGCTTCATCGATACCAACCTGTAAACCGTCATTGATAGCTTTCTTACAGTTGCGCACTGCAATCGGCGCATTCTTTGCGATACCTGCAGCCATCTTTTCTGCTGCCGGCAATAATTCTTCTGATGGATATACTGCATTTACAAGACCAATGCGGTAAGCTTCATCTGCTTTAATATTTCTTGCTGTGTAAATCAGCTGTTTAGCCATACCAGGGCTTACTAAACGCGCAAGTCTTTGTGTACCGCCAAATCCAGGTGTGATTCCAAGACCAACCTCAGGCTGTCCGAATACTGCGTTTTCAGAACAGATACGGATATCACAGCTCATGGAAATCTCACATCCACCACCAAGAGCGAAACCGTTCACTGCTGCAATCACAGGAACAGGGAATGTTTCAAGTTTTCTGAAAACGTCATTGCCCTTCTTTCCGAAAGCTTCTCCGCCTTCTTTTGTTAATGTGCTCATCTCGGCAATATCTGCACCGGCAACAAATGACTTGTCTCCTGCACCTGTGAGAATTAAACATCTTACTGTATCTAAATCCACAGCGTCAAGAGCAGCGTCCAAATCATTCAAAACATCTGAATTCAATGCATTTAATGCCTTTGGGCGATTAATTGTAAGAATACCAACGTTACCTTTGACTTCATACAAAACATTTGACATTTTTTTAACTTCCTTTCATATTTGAGTTTCACTTCATACTCTATAATACAATATTCCGCCTCATAAGTAAAGACATTAAGTACAACTTTTTTTTAATCACCGTGTATCTTGTGTGAATTTTCCCCAATTTTTTTTGTAGTTTTCTTAACAATTATAAAAAGTACAAAATATCAACTGTACCCATTTTAAAATCCATGATGTTTAAGATATGTGCCCCATTTGATTTTTTGTATATCTTAAACTGGCTGGCGAAAAATCGCTGCAGCTTGTCTGCCGCATCATACTTGTGCAAATATCCCGGATATTTTCTCTATAATTCCCATACACGTCTTGCTGCCAGCCGTGAAGCTAAATAAGCGCCGGTATGCCCTTTCGCGCAATCATACCGCTTAGAACCCAATCCGCCACAACCGTCAAACACGCCAATATATCCTTCATCCTCTGTGACCATATGTGACTTACTATCTTCACCATTGCCCGGCACCATCTTGCCTGCAACAGTCAGTTGTGCTATTATCTTCATCTTCTTCCGCCTATCCACCATATCGGTTTTTAAATTGTATTTGCAATCGCATCAATATTAAGTATTTATCGTCAACAAAACATCCCTTGTGTTTCCCATGACTATCATGTAAAATTGATTTTAAAGAATCTATTATTGGGAGAAATGATTATGGAAAATTTTATTTTCAGCTTAAACGCCACAGCACCGATTTTTATAATGATGCTGCTCGGACTATTGTTTAGAAAAACCGGTATTATTGACGAAAATTTTGCTTCGCGGCTCAACAAATTCGTATTTCTTATCCCTTTGCCCGTGCTTGTCTTTGAGGACTTGGCGACTGTGGATTTTAAAGAGGTATGGGACGGACGTTTTGTCCTTTTTTGCTTTTTTTCCACCCTTTTAAGCATCGCCATCGCCGCCGCCCTTTCTTTAGTATGGAAGGACAAAACTGTACGTGGCGAATTTATACAAGCCTCCTACAGAAGCAGCGCTGCCCTGCTTGGCATCGCACTCATTCAAAATATTTACGGCAATGCGGGTATGGCGCCATTGATGATTATCGGCAGTGTGCCGCTTTATAATATTATGGCTGTAACTGTCCTCTCCCTTTTTAATCCCAAACAAAAGTCTATCGGTAAAGACCTTTGGATAAAGACCTTAAAAGGCATTATTACAAACCCGATTATCTTAGGTATCGCTGCCGGCATGCTCTGGTCCCTGCTGCGTCTCCCGATGCCTGTCATCCTTGAAAAAACCGTATCCAAAATCGGTGCCATGGCAACCCCGCTTGGGCTTATGGCCATGGGTGCAGCCTTTGATATAAAAAAGGTATCCCAAAAATTAAAACCGGCTGTTACCGCGGCATTTATCAAACTTATCGGACTTGCCGCCGTATTCCTGCCGATTGCTGTCCGGCTTGGCTTTCGCGAAGAACAGCTTGTCGCCATACTCGTCATGCTCGGCTCTGCAACAACTGTCAGCTGCTTTGTTATGGCAAAAAACATGGGACACGAGGGCACCGTCACCTCCGCCGCCGTCATGCTGACAACCCTTTTTTCCGCCTTCACACTGACCGGATGGCTGTACCTCCTAAAATCACTGGGACTGCTATAAAAATTGTATAAAATAACCCCCGTATATTTTGCAAAGTGTGCGTTTCAAGCACACAAGCGAAATATACGGAGGTTATTCCTCTTTACTCCTCTCCTTCGAGGCGCCGCATTGCCTCAACTTCTTCAATTCTTTTTTGCATAACCTTTTTAATTGTCAGTTTATAAACAATAATTGTCGCCAGCGGTCCGAGTATGTCTGATATCGTTTCACTAAAGAATACCATCTTAGGCTCGGCAAACAGCGGTATAATAAACAAGGCGGCAAAGTATACAAGCTTTCTGAAAAATGACAGCGGAAGCGAAAAGTTGACACGTCCCATTGCCGTAAATCCATCGACAAGCTCATATTGAAAACCTAACGGTATAATCGCCAGCGTACATACCTTGATAGCCCACACAGCCTCTGCGCCAAGGGCTGCATCTGCTGTAAATAAGCGCACAAACAAAGGACTTACTGTCCATGCTGCAATCATCATCAGAACCATATAGCCTACACACAGGCACAAAATATATTTTTGAGCTTTAAGTACCCGGTCTGTCTGACCTGCACCGTAATTGTAAGAGAGTATTGTCTGTGTTCCGCCGCTGATACCGCCAAGAGGCATCGTGACAATAAGCATAAAGCTTTGAACGATTGTCGCACATGTAATCAGCGCATCGCCCTGCGCCGGGCCGCCGTATCGCTGAAGTACAGAGTTCATGGCAATAATCATGACATTATCAATGGCGATAATTATAAACGGTGTAAAGCCCAGCGCCAAAACACGCCGCATAATCTTAAAGCTGTAACCACCGAATGTAATCTTAATCGGCGGTACTTTTCCAAATAAAAAGCTCAGTACAAAAATACAGCTGGCAACCTGGGAGAGCACCGTCGCCACTGCCGCACCTTTAACCCCCATATCCAAGCCAAAAATAAAAATCGGGTCAAGCACAATATTGCACACAGCGCCGACCATGACAGAAATCATACCGTGCTTTGCAAATCCCTGACATATAATAAACTGATTCATGCCTGTTGCAAGAAGTGCAAAAATCGTTCCAAGCAGATACGTCGTAAAATAAGTATCTGCATAAACATAGGTTGTGTCACTGGCACCAAAAAGATACAGCATCGGACGTTTCAGCGCCATAATTGCCACCGTCAGCACTACTGACAACACGCACAGCATCATAAAGCAATTCGATAAGATTTTCCGTGCCTCTTTTTCGCGGCCTTCGCCCATACGAATACTCATCAGCGGCGAACCGCCGACACCGATTAAGGATGCAAATGACGAAATCATCGTCACAACAGGCCCGCAGACACCGACGCCTGCAAGCGCCATATCACCGATTTCCGGTATATTGCCGATATACATTCGGTCAACAATACTGTAGAGTACACTGACAAACTGCGCAAGCATACTCGGTATGGCAATGCGCCACACAAGTGTTTTTATATTATCTTTTCCTAAGTTATTCTGTCTTTTCATAATTTCTCCCTAAAGCAGCATTAAAATTCCCGTCGTCCGCCGGCGTCCTTAATTTGAGCCTGTTCCCTGTATTTTGCAACTGTACGTCTGGAAATATGTACGCCCTTCTCATTAAGCTTTTCACTAATTACGCGGTCACTGTATGGTTTTTTCTTATTTTCACCGTCAATAATTTCCGCCATAAGCTGCTTGATTTTCTCAGGTGTCACTGCCCCCTGCCCATTCTCAGATGCAATGCCCTTTGAGAAAAAATAATTCATCGGAAAAATGCCCCATGAGCACTGTAAATATTTGTCGCGCACCGCACGGCTCACCGTCGATTCATGCACAGAAAGCTTTCCGGCAACATCCGCCTGGCGCATCGACTCAAGGTATCCCTGACCTTTCAGAAAAAAGTTTTCCTGCATATCAACAATTGTCTTTGTCACCTGAAGCAAAGTTTTATTCCGCTGAGAAATACAATTCATCACCCATTCTGCCTGCCTCACCTTTTCACCGATATAAGCCTTGGCTTCCTTCGGCGTATCCTCTTGAAGCATCCCCTTATAATAACTGTTAATCGTTATCTTCGGGTACATATATTCATTTAAAAGGATTTCATAATAGCCGCCCAGCTTTACGACCGTTACATCCGGCGTAATATACTTTAGCGTTTCACGGCTGCAAAAACTTGCCCCCGGTTTTGGGTTAAGCCCCTTAATAAGCTCACAGTCAGCCTGTACAGTCTCCACCGGGATTTTTAACTTCTTCGCAATGACATGAAGCTGATTTTTGCCGACAAGTTCAAGATAATTTTCAACAATATTTCTTAAAACCGGCGTACTCATCCCTTTTCTTTCAAGCTGCAGCATAAGACATTCTGCCAGACTTTCCGCACATATGCCCGCAGGTTCAAGTTTTTTCAGCATCGAAAGGACTTCCTCCACCCGGTCTGTATCAGTCCCCAAATTTTTTGCCAGCTGCTCTTTATCTTCTGTAAAATAACCTTTATCATCAAGACAATTTACAATATATTCCACTATCTTTACTTGTTGCTTTGTCAAGTTTTTTGTCAAAAGCTGCGACAGCAAATATTCTGCAAGAGATTCCCCTTCTTCTGTATCAAAATTCCAGCAATCCCGCTCTCCGTCTTCTGTATAATCATTGTTATAATAGACCCTGTTTTGTTCATCCGATGACTCAAGCCATTCGATTTTACGTCGTATTTCCCCGTCGTAACTGCCCGTTTCATATTGCTCATCCAAATCAATCACCGGATTTTCAAGCGAGATTTCTTTCATATACGCTTCCAATTCCTGAGAGCTCATCTGAAGTATCTGAGCCGACTGTATCATCTTCTGCGATAAGACATGAGACTGGACAGTCTGAAGCTTTAAATCCATATCTTTTTCTCCTTTGACAAATCTTACGCCACCATTCTACTCTCTTTGCATGTGACCGTCAACCAAAGATTGTAAAATATATTCTCGTTCTATTTTACACCGCCTTTTCATATCCTTTACAAAGAATCCCCGGCGGTGAACTTATGAATTTCAAAAATGTAAAACATCAAAATGCCAAAATATTTTTTAAATGCGGCTGTATCGTATGCACCGTTCTTTTACTCGGCTTTATCTTTGCACATTTTGTTGCGCCGTCTGTCACAATCACCGGCGCCGCCGCAAAACGCAAAATACCGATTTACTGTGTAGATACCGATAAAAAACAGGTTGCCCTTTCTTTTGACGCGGCGTGTGCTGATTGTAGTTTACGCAAATTTTGATATGTATTCCCCAGTATATATGGGGAGTTAGAAATGTATTGAGATTAGATAG
>CABUBX010000134.1 GCA_902489925.1 uncultured Lachnospiraceae bacterium
TTCCTATGAAATTTACTCAGCATGTGCGTTGCGTTAATAAAGATAAAGGCGCGGTTACAAGAAAGACATGTAAAACAGGTTGTATCGGCTGTATGAAGTGTGTGAAGACATGCGAATATGGTGCGATTACAGTAAAAGATAATCATGCAAGCATTGATTATACAAAGTGCCAGAATTGTGGCAAATGTAAGGAAGTTTGTCCGACAGGTGCGATTCAGTAAGTTGATTTTTGGGGGATGTGCTCGGAGTGTATACCGGGCACATCCTTTCTTAATCTTCCGATAGAAATTTTGAGCATCATGAATGGCGAGAGGAGAAAATATGCCAAATAAGAAAAAACCCGAAACCTTATATCAAGAACCAAAAGACAGCCTGGGCAGAGAAATATTCAGAATTGTTCTTGTTGTTTTAGGTTCCGCAATTTTTGCTATGAATATCAACAGCTTTGTACATGCAGGAAACATGATTCCGGGCGGATTTACAGGTCTGACACTTTTAATTCAGAGAATTTTCTCAAAGTTTGCAGGGATTAGTGTACCGTACAGTGCGGTCAACTTTCTTTTGAATGCTGTGCCTGCAATTGTTGCCTATAAGACAATCGGTAAAAAATTCACACTCTATTCGTGTTTAGGTATTTTTTTGACCGGTCTTTTTACGGATATTTTTCCGACAGCGACCGTTACAAATGATATATTGCTGATTAGTATTTTCGGCGGTTTGATTAATGGTCTGGCAATCAGTATATTTCTTCATGCAGGTGCAACAAGCGGCGGCACAGATTTTATCGCAATCTATATGTCGGAAAAAAAGCATATTGATACATGGAATTATGTTTTGATGGGCAATGCGGTGATGCTTGTTGCGGCCGGATTTATTTTTGAATGGAATGATGCGCTGTATTCAATTATTTTTCAATTTGCATCGACACAGATGATTCATATGCTGCATTTAAGATATAAAAAGCATACGCTGATTATTATTACAGATAAACCACAGGAAATTTATGAAAAAATTCTTGTAATGACCAATCACGGCGTTACGTTTTTTGAGGGAATCGGCGGATATGAAAAAGAGAAAAAGACAATGGTTTATTCAGTTATCGCCAGTGATGAGGTGAAATCAGTTGTCCATGCAATTCGTGAAATTGATAAACATGCATTTATTAATACGCTGAAAACGGACCAGGTGGATGGACGTTTTTATCAGAGAAAGAATGACTGATATTGTCTAACAGATGCATTTGAAAAAGTAAGACTTGCATTTTAAGAACATGAATATTACAAAAATTAAGGCTTGACTGTTAAAAAGTGACAGTGCAAGCCTTTTAAATTGCAAAAAAGGGGCATTTTGTCTATTGCGGCAGAGCAAAAAATATTGTATACTGTGTAGAAAGAAATATATAGGTAAAGAAAGGGAGTTGCCGAACATGAAACCGTATCAGGAATTAAGCAGGGAAGAATTATTATCCCTTGAGGAAGAATTGCAGAAAGCCTACGATGCTTTTAAAAATAGGAATCTTAAACTGGATATGTCTAGGGGAAAGCCAAGTAAGGAACAGTTGGATTTGTCTATGGGAATGATGGATGTATTGTCAAGCGGTCTTAATCTTGTTGGGGAAGAAGGCGTGGATTGCCGTAATTATGGCGTGCTTGATGGTATTAAGGAAGCAAAAGAGCTGCTTGGTGCAATCAGCGAGGTCAGTGCAGATAAAATTATCATTTATGGAAATTCAAGCCTTAATGTGATGTATGACACAATTTCACGTTCGATGACTCATGGTGTTATGGGAAGCACACCTTGGTGCAAATTGGATAAGGTCAAGTTTCTTTGTCCTGTGCCGGGCTATGACAGGCACTTTGCAATCACAGAGTATTTTGGCATTGAGATGATTAATGTGCCGATGACTCCGACCGGACCGGATATGGATATGGTTGAAAAGCTGGTGTCTGAGGATGAGGCTATTAAAGGCATATGGTGTGTGCCTAAGTATTCAAATCCTCAGGGTATTTCATACTCGGATGAGACTGTCAAGAGATTTGCGGCGTTAAAGCCTGCGGCAAAGGATTTTAGAATTTATTGGGATAATGCTTATTCTGTGCACCATCTCTATGATGACGAGCAGGATGTTATTTTAGAAATTCTTGACGAGTGTGAAAAAGCGGGAAATCCGGATATGGTATATAAATTTACATCGACGTCTAAAATTTCATTTCCTGGTTCAGGTATTGCAGCGATTGCCACATCAAAAAATAATATCGAAGAAATTAAGAAACAGCTGACGATACAGACAATAGGACATGATAAAGTAAACCAGCTGCGCCATGTGCATTTTTTCAAAAATCTTGATGGTGTTGTCGAGCATATGAGAAAACATGCAGCTATTTTAAGACCGAAATTTGAGGCAGTAATTGATACACTTGAGGCAGAACTCGGGGGACTTGGCATCGGAAGCTGGGTAAAACCAAAGGGCGGTTATTTTATATCCTTTGAGGCAATGGAGGGCTGTGCAAAGGCTATTGTCGCAAAGGCAAAAGAAGCCGGCATTGTCATGACAAATGCGGGCGCAACATATCCGTACGGAAAAGACCCGCATGACAGCAATATTCGTATTGCACCGTCATTTCCATCCGCAGATGAGCTTGCGCTTGCAGCACAGCTGTTTGTGCTTTGTGTAAAGCTTGTCAGTGTTCAGAAGCTTCTTGGTAAAATCTGAGCAAATCATTGCTTCGGCACTAAAAAAATAAGAAAAAGCATTTTGAATATGTCGGAAAAATAAAGCAGAAGGGAAGAAAAATTATGGAAAAGAAATTAAGAGTAGGTATCTTAGGGGCAACAGGAATGGTAGGTCAGCGTTTTATTTCGCTGCTTGAAAATCATCCGTGGTATGAAGTTGTTACAGTTGCGGCAAGTCCTCGTTCAGCCGGTAAAACATATGAGGAAGCAGTCGGCGGCCGTTGGAAGATGACAACGCCAATGCCGGAGGCTGTGAAAAAACTTGTAGTGATGAATGTCAATGATGTTGAAGCTGTCGCTTCAAGTGTTGATTTTGTTTTCAGTGCCGTTGATATGAGTAAGGATGAAATCAAGGCGATTGAGGAAGCTTACGCTAAAACGGAAACTCCTGTTGTTTCAAATAACAGTGCACATCGCTGGACTCCGGACGTACCTATGGTCGTTCCTGAAATTAACCCTGAACATTTTGCGGTGATTGAAGCGCAAAAAAAACGTCTTGGCACAACAAGGGGCTTTGTTGCCGTAAAACCAAACTGCTCTATTCAAAGCTATGCGCCTGTGCTCACTGCATGGAAAGCATTTGAGCCGACAGAGGTTGTGGCAACAACTTATCAGGCAATCTCCGGCGCCGGAAAAACTTTTAAAGACTGGCCGGAAATGGTTGAAAATATTATTCCTTTTATCGGCGGAGAAGAAGAAAAAAGTGAACAAGAGCCATTAAGACTTTGGGGAAAGGTTGAAAACGGCGAAATCGTTAAGGCATCCTCACCGGTTATTACAACACAGTGTATCCGCGTCCCTGTCTTAAACGGCCATACAGCGGCAGTATTTGTAAAATTCGCAAAGAAACCGACAAAAGAGCAGCTGATTCAGGCAATGGTAAACTTTAAAGGTCTTCCTCAGGAATTAAACCTTCCGAGCGCACCAAAGCAGTTTATCCAGTATCTTGAGGAAGACAATCGTCCTCAGGTAAAACAGGATGTTGATTATGAAAACGGTATGGGGGTATCTGTTGGCCGTTTAAGAGAAGATACTGTATACGATTATAAATTTGTCGGCCTCTCCCACAATACAATCCGCGGTGCGGCAGGCGGCGCAATCCTTTGCGCAGAACTTCTGACAGCACAAAACTATATACAGGCAAAATAAAACATCTGATAACATCAGCAAACCAGAGTACAAAAGAGGGTGTGAAAATTGTGTAGCGTGCATTTTGCGCACGCCAACAATTTTCACACCCTCGTATTTTTAAGAAAAATTTATCCTTTGTTTATAGATTTTTTCCCGCATGCCTGGTATGATAAAATAGAAAATACGTAGGGAGAGAAACATCTATGATTAAAAAAATTAAAACACTTATACCCGGTTATGCAGTGCTTCCACTCATTATATGTGTTACTTTCAATTTTTCAGTTTATCTTGGCTCAAGAGCCTTCATGCAGGGGCGGGGTGTCCATTACTATGATATGACACTGCCGATTGATGAAGCAATTCCTGTAATTCCTATTTTTACAATCATTTATTTTGGATGCTATGTTTTTTGGATTGCCAATTATCTTATGATATGCCGACTTGGCAAAGAGCATTGCTACAGATACCTGTTTGCGGATTTGATGGGTAAGGCAATATGCTTGATATTTTATTTATTTTTGCCGACGACAAATGTACGCCCTGAAATTGCGGGGACAGGAGTTTTTGATGCGCTGCTGAAGTTTTTGTATACAATTGATTCGGCAGATAATTTGTTTCCGTCAATCCATTGTCTTGTCAGCTGGTATTGCTATGCGGGCATGCGGGGCAGAGCAGAGATTTCAAAAGGCTATCGTGCGTTTTCTCTAATCTTTGCGCTGCTTGTATGTGTGTCAACACTTGTGACAAAGCAGCATGTTATTGTTGATGTTATTGCCGGTGTCGGGTTTGCCGAGCTTACATGGCAGATTAGCCGAAGAATCAACGGCTACAAATTTTATACATTATTTGAAAAAAAGAAGAAAATACCGTCCGGTGTCGGAATAAAGAATTGATATTACAGAAGTTTTGTGTGAATTTCATGATTTTGTCACAAAAATAGTGCTATAATTAATTTAGATAATTTTGCGCAAAACAGATTGGAAATCAGGGGTGATAACTATGGAGAATTTAGTAGAACTTAAAAATGTCAAAAAGACTTACAAGATGGGTGAGGTTGAAATTCATGCAGTGGACGGTGTCAGCTTTGAAATAAAAAAGGGAGAGTTTGTTGTTATTGTCGGGCCAAGCGGTGCCGGAAAAACAACCGTGCTTAATATTTTAGGCGGGATGGATTCAGCTACAGAGGGCAGTGTCATTGTAGACGGCACAGATATCTCAAAGTATTCAGAGAAGCAACTGACGGCATATCGTCGCGATGACATCGGCTTTGTGTTTCAGTTTTATAATCTTGTACAGAACCTGACGGCACTTGAGAATGTTGAGCTGGCATTGCAGATATGTAAGCACCCGCTGAGTGCGGATACGGTGATGCAGGAGGTTGGACTTGGTGAGAGAAAAAGCAATTTTCCGGCTCAATTATCCGGCGGTGAACAGCAACGTGTTGCAATAGCCAGAGCATTAGCTAAGAATCCTAAGTTGCTTTTATGTGATGAGCCTACGGGGGCACTTGATTATCAGACAGGTAAAGCTATTTTAAAGCTTTTGCAGGATACGTGCCGTGAAAAGGGAATGACGGTCATTGTTATTACCCATAATATGGCTCTGACACCGATGGCGGACAGAGTAATC
>CABUBX010000135.1 GCA_902489925.1 uncultured Lachnospiraceae bacterium
TATAATTTTATTACAATCTACATAAATATAGATTGTAATAATCTATATTTATAGAATATTTTTCATCTCTTTATATCTGTTAAAGCTTCAAAAACACTGCATTCGCACAAATTGTCCTTAGATTTATTTCGTGCACAAAAAAAAGAGAATGTAGCACGAAGCACACTCTCTTTTTTTATCTGCTATATCATTTATTTGCAATACTTTGGAAATTCTTCAAGCATTTTTACGAGATATTTATAAACTCTCTGTGTCGAAGAAATACTCAGACGCTCAGCCGGTGTATGAATATCAAAGATATCCGGTCCCACAGAAATCATATCAAGCTCAGGGCGCTTTTCACTGAACAGGCCGCACTCCAAGCCGGCGTGAATTGCCTCAAGCTGCGGACGTTTTCCAAACATTTCACAGTAAACATCACTTGCCATATCTCTAAGCGGTGATTCCTTTTTATAAGCCCACTCCGGATATTCGCCTTCAAAAGTATACTCTCCGCCCATCACCTCAGTTAAATACTGAAGCTTATCACTGATAACCCATTTCAATGATTTCACACTGCTTCTCACAGAATATCTAAGCATCACTTCGTCATTTTGAGTACAAACAACACCAAGATTTAATGAACTTTCAACAAGCCCCGGAAGCTCTGCACTCATCGTCTGAATGCCGTTCGGCGCATTAAACCACACAAAAAGCAATCGCTGGAAGCCGTCAGGATTAAAAACTTCCACTTCTCCCGTACCATCTTTTTCCATTGTGATTGTAATATTAGCATCCGAACTCTTAAACTCATTGCAAATATCCTCACGAACTTTTGCAATAATCTGATGAACCGCATCGACTGCATCGGCCGGAACACACAATTTAGCTTTTGCCTCTCTCGGAATCGCATTATCCTTCATACCGCCGTCAACACTGACAACACCATAATTTACAAGCTTATTAAGCTCAAACAGCACCCTTGCAAGAAGCACATTAGCATTGGCACGCATCTTGTCAATTTCAGCGCCGGAATGTCCGCCAAGAAGTCCTTTAATATTCAGTGTAAAAAGCTCACCTTCCATTGTTTCAGGTTTCATGTGAAACCTTATATCAGAGCGCATGCCGCCGGCACAGCTTGTAAGAATCTTTCCTTCTTCTTCAGAATCAATATTGATGAGATATTTTCCGCGAAGTCCGCTCATATCAAGCGCCAGCGCACCATCCATTCCAACTTCTTCTTCCGTTGTGAAAACAGCCTCAATTCTCGGATGTTTTACAGTATCGTCATCTAAAACGGCAAGCACACAGGCTACAGCGATGCCGTCATCACCGCCCAGTGTTGTTCCGTCCGCCAAGATAAAATCACCGTCAACTCTCAGACGCAAACTCTCTTTCTCAAAATCAAAGTCAACATCCTCATTTTTTTCACAGACCATATCCAAATGTCCCTGCAAAATCACAGTCGGTGCATCCTCATAGCCCTCTGAAGCCTCTTTCACAATAATGACATTGTTTGTATCGTCCTGATGAACCTCAAGTCCTCTCTCCTTTGCAAATCCGACACAGTAATCACTGATTGCCTTTGTATTGTATGAACCGTGCGGAATACTGCACAATTTTTCAAAATAAGTCATAACCTTTACAGGTTCTAAATGTTCCAACATATTTTATACCTCCACAGATTTATTTTTATAAACAAAAAGCTACCCTTTACTCAATTTTTAAAGCTGTGGATTGGCGCAGGTATTCTGCCGCCTCTGTCCACAAAAGCCGAGCAGTCAAACTCATTGACCGGCATAATCGGCGCATATCCGAGCAAACCGCCAAATTCTGCCACATCGCCCACTTTTTTACCGATTACCGGAATAAGACGAACGGCAGTTGTTTTTTGATTAATCATACCAATCGCCATTTCATCGGCAATCATGCCGGAAATGGTTGTCGCTTTTGTATTGCCCGGAATTGCAATCATATCAAGACCGACCGAGCAAACACACGTCATTGCCTCAAGCTTTTCCATTGTCAGCGCACCGGCCGTAACCGAATCAATCATCGCCTGGTCCTCAGACACAGGGATAAACGCACCGGAAAGCCCTCCGACATAAGATGATGCCATAACACCGCCCTTTTTCACCTGGTCATTTAAAAGCGCAAGAGCTGCCGTTGTCCCCGGCGCGCCGACACGTTCAAGGCCGATTTCTTGAAGAATCTCTGCCACACTGTCACCGACGGCAGGTGTCGGCGCCAAAGACAAATCAATGATGCCAAACGGAATATTCAGCCTCTGTGAAGCTTCCTGAGCCACAAGCTGACCTACACGCGTCACCTTAAACGCCGTCTTTTTAATTGTACTGCAAAGCGTCCCAAAGTCCTTACCCCGAACCTGTTCAATCGCTCTTTTAACAACACCCGGACCGCTGACACCCACATTAATTACGGCATCACCCTCTGTAACACCGTGAAAAGCGCCTGCCATAAAAGGATTATCATCCGGTGCATTACAAAACACAACAAGCTTTGCACAACCAAGAGAATCCTCATCAGCTGTCATTCTTGCCGTTTCCACAATTTTCTCACCGAGTAGCTTTACCGCATCCATGTTAAGACCACACTTCGTAGACCCTACATTCACCGAACTACATACACGTTCTGTCTGTGCAAGTGTTGTCGGAATCGCCTCTATCAAAAGCCTGTCACTCTCTGTCATGTTTTTTGACACAAGCGCAGAAAAGCCGCCAAGGAAATTGACGCCGACCGTCTTTGCCGCCCTGTCCAAAGTCTTTCCAATCTTCACAAAATCACTCGGCGTCTTACAGCAGGCACTCCCCACAATCGCAATCGGGGTTACGGAAATACGTTTATTAACAATAGGAATACCGTATTTCAGCTCAATTTCACGTCCTGTCTCCACAAGATTTTCCGCAACTGTTGTAATCTTATTATAAATATTTTCACATGTTTTATTCAAGTCACCGTCTGCACAGTCCAAAAGGCTGATGCCGAGCGTAATTGTACGCACATCAAGCTTGGATTCCTCAATCATCTTGTTTGTTTCAGTCACTTCATATAAATTAATCATCGCAAGAACTCCTCTTTTCTCTTAATGCCTGTGTATCAGATTCGGTGCATCGTATTAAAAATGTCCTCATGCTGCATCTTAATCTTAACGCCGATTTCCTCACCAAGCGCTTCAATCTCAGAGGAAAGCACTTCAAAGCGTTTTTCAGACTGACTTCTGTCCACAATCATCATCATATTAAAATAGCCCTGTACAATCGTCTGAGAAATATCAAGGATATTCACATTGTTGTCTGCCAGGAAAGTACATACCTTCGCAATAATACCTACGGTGTCTTTGCCAATTACTGTAATGATTGTCTTTTTCATATTTTATCCTCCTTATAATTCGACACTTCCCATCAAAGGGCAATCAGTCCCGAAGCCTCGTTTCTTGGCGCCACACTTAACGCGGCAGCCTCATTGGACAGCCAATATTCCATAAATTCATTCCGAACAGCTTCCAAAGCAAGCTCAGGGAAATTATTTTCACGGCTCAAGTGGCCGAGAATTACATTTTTAAGTCGGCTGCTGTAAAGCTCTTTAATCAGCCGGCCAGCCATCTCATTGCACAAATGTCCTTTATTGCCAAGGATTCTCTGCTTCAAATAGTACGGATACGGTCCTACCTGAAGCATGTGAATATCATGATTCGCTTCTATATAAAGGATATCCGAATCTTTTAGTTCATCCACAATAGCCTCATCAAAATAGCCAAGGTCAGTAACCATACCTATCTTAATCCCGCCGCATCCGAGCACATAACTTACCGGGTCCTGTGCATCATGAGAAATTGAAAACGGCCGTATATGAATATCACCGATTCTATATGTATCATCCGGTTTTACAACCCTAAAAAGATCTGTCGGTATCTTTCCGACACTTTTCGTACGCTCTATCTGTACCAGCGTTTTTTCTGTGGCATAAATCGGCACCTTATACTTTCTGGCCATAACCCCAAGCCCGGAAATATGGTCAATGTGCTCGTGGGTAATCAAAATAGCATCAAGCTCTACCGGATTCACACCAAAGCCTTCAAGCCCCTCTTTGATGCGCTTGCCGCTGACGCCTGCATCTATCAGAATATGGCTGTCCTGATTTCCCGCATAAAGACAGTTGCCGCTGCTTCCGCTGGCTATCGTTCCAAACTGCATTTATATTCACCTCGCCTGCTCAATTATAATACAAAACAAAAAAATACACAAGTTAAAAGGCCTGTATTCACAAAAAATACAAGCCTTTTTCAATAGTCTTCCCGAAGATTTAATTATAAAATGTATGGTCCCCGATAACAACATAGGAATTTACCCTAGATGTATCAACATAACCATTAAAGTAAAGATAATCGCCGATATTATTGTTTCCGGCAAGCGCGTCATTCGCCGCCTGAACTGACTGAGCGGACGGGCCGCTTTTAAGCACTCTCGCCAAGGACCCCGAAAAAGCCGGTGTGAACTGTCCGCGCTGATAAACAACCTCGGACACTGTATTCGGAAAAAGCGGACTTTTCACCCTGTTGAGCACAACATTGGCAACCGCAAGCTGTCCCTCATAAGACTGGTTTCCCGATTCACAGTAAACAATACATGCCAGCAAATAGCTTTCAGATGCAACAGAGCCGGACTGTCCAAAGGCAGCTTCACCCGCACCCTGATTTTGCGCCTCAGCTCTTTCCTTGGCACGAATTTCCTCAATGCTCACTGCCTGAGGCAGCACGCACACGCCCTCATCATTTTTTTCACCATTTTTCTCAATAAAGGCAAGCGCCTCGTCATCAAAAATAACATGCGCTGTTTTTACATAACCACTGACATCCCCTGAGGAAAGCTTCGTCCACGTCTCGCCCTTTTCTTCAACAACACCACTGCCGTTTGAACAAAAGCGTCCGACAATCTCACTCGCTTCATCGGCTGCCATATAAATATCAATAGGTGCTTCATCATCTGTCACAACAACCGCCGTCTTCCCCACCGGGTCAACGACCTCAACATTTACCATAATCTTGTTCATAACATCAAGGCGATTCAGCTTTTCGCGTACGACATTGGCCGGTGTCGGATTAGCCAGACGCTTTGAAAGAATCGTTTTACTGATTGTTGCTACATATGTACTTTCATTTTCTGATTCAGAAATTTCCTCCGCGAAAACCGTTGCCGACAACGAAGCTGCCAACTCATTTCCACTGTAAAAAACACCGGCACCCAGCACAACGCACATAGCTGCTGACATCAATTTTTTCAAAAATTTCCCCGTCATAAAACCTCCGTATGTATACCAATCGGTATACTCCTAAAAATATGCAATTCTCCGGATTTCCGGTTTTTGCACAGACATCATAGGGATTAACATAGAACATTTTTCAAATGTAATATTTAA
>CABUBX010000136.1 GCA_902489925.1 uncultured Lachnospiraceae bacterium
GATTTGGACAGACTGAAATTTTACTATGATGATAAAGCGTGGATGGCAGAACGTATCGAAGATTTTGAAGCGGATTTAAGCGTGCTTTCTTCGCTTCCGCCATTTGCCTTTATAAATTATCTTCGCAAGTCAGTCGGCTATGATGACTTTTTGTATACCTATGCGATGGATAAGCATTTGAATCCGGAAGATTTTAATGAGCTGATTGATACGATTCAGGAAGCGTCAAAACCTTTTGATACGTGGGAGGCTTGGTTTTCAGATATCGAGACGTATACAAAACGTTTGAAAGAACGCGAGAAGAAACAGAATATATCAGAGAAAGATGCCCTTGTCTTATCGACGATGCACAGTGCAAAGGGGCTGGAATATGAGGCGGTATTTATTATTGACGCCAATGAGGGAGTTACGCCTTACCAAAGGGCTGTATTGGATTCGGAAATCGAGGAAGAACGCAGGATGTTTTATGTTGCGATGACGCGGGCAAAGCGATTTTTAAATATTTATTTTGTTCGTGAACGCCATTCTAAAAAGACAGAAATGTCACGATTTGTCAGTGAAATTTTACAATGATGAACAAATACTTAAAAAGTTTTGAATTTATAAGAAATGCTATTGCAATGTGAAAAAAATTCTGTTAAAGTTTAAACATGAGATGGGAGAAACAATACAAAACCATCAGGAAAGAGGTTTATATGAGCGAGAATAAAGATTTATTAAATGAGATTGAAGATGATGAGGAAGCCACAGTGACATTGACACTTGAAGACGGTTCAGAGCTTGAGTGTTCAGTGCTTGCAATTTTCCCTGTACAGGACAAGCAGTACATTGCGCTTGTACCGATGACAGAAGATGAGGACAGCGAAGAAGGCGATGTTTATTTATATCGCTTTACAGAGTTTGAGGACGGAGAGATTGAACTTGGCAACATCGAAGATGACGATGAATATGAAGCAGTTGCAGACGCTTTTGATGAGCTTTTGGACAGCGAAGAATTTGATGAGTTATTTGATGGTGAAGAGGAATAATTTCCGGGATATGCAGTAAATACTTTACCGCGTATTAGTATACAAAGTGGTCATGCCCGACCGAATCGGGCTTGCCCACTTTATTTTTGAGAAAACATGCGAATTTAGTCAGCAGGTGTCGATAATGAAAAGAGGATTTTTAAAAATAGTAGTTGCCGGAGTGGCAGTCATTGTAATTGTGGCAGCGACAGCGATTGGTATTTCTGTTCATAAGAGCAGACAGCAGCAGGCAGAGGTGACAAAGGGTGTAGAAGTCATCAGAAATATGGAGGCCGTCGATGTCGGTGCAGTTGAGAATAGAATTCGTCAGATGGAAGAAGATGAATTAAAGAGTAGTGAAGAATATAAAAACCGTCCGATTAATGTCAAGTATGAGGATTCACTCATTTTGGGAGATTCACAGGCAGAAGCATTTATCGCCTATAAGGTACTTGATGATTCGGAGGTTATTGCACATAAAGGAGCCCATATTAAGGATGTAAACTCGGAGTATGACAAGATTGTTAATCTTAATCCGAAGAATATTTTTTTGACTTACGGTGTAAATGACCTTGGTATGTATGGTACAAAAGAGGAATTTATTGCAGTCTACAAAAAAGTGATTCAGGATTTGCAGGCTGGACTTCCGGAAACAAAGATTTATGTAAACCTTATTTTTCCGGTTACAAGTGCGGCAATTGCCCAGCAGTCTCATTTGGCAAGATGGGAATCGTTTAATGAGGGAATTAAGGCGATGTGTACTGAACTCGGTGTTACATGCATAGACAGCAACAGTCTTGTGAGCGCCGAGGCTTACGAGCCGGACGGTATACATATGGTTTATAGTTTCTACAACAGTTGGGCAGAGTATATGGCTGAAGTAGCTGACTTATAGGAAATGAGGCATAATAATAAATGAAACGTATGATGATTTATATAAAGATAGTTTTGATTGCCTGTCTTCTCGTTTTTGTCGGACGGATACTGATGTCTGATAAAGAAAGTGCGAAAAGTGTGGAGGAGGTAGAAAAAGTTTTGCTGGAATCCGCGGATGTCAGCAGCATGGAAAAGGGACAGACGCGGGATATACGTCGTGTATTCGGATTGAATTCGGATGATTATTCGGGGGTTGTTTATTATAAGCCGGTATCCAATATGGATGTTCAGGAAATCCTTATTGTAAAGCTCAAATCTAAGGAACAAGGTGAGTCTGTAGAAAAAGCAGCTTTAGCAAGGGTGGATGAGCAGCTTCAAAGTTTTCAGGGGTATGGTGTGAAGCAGTGCCAGCTTCTTGAAAATGCGGTCGTTAAGGTTGAAGGAAATTTTGTGTTTTACGCAGTGGCCGAGGATGCATCCGAATATAAAAAAATCTTTTTAAGTAGTTTGTAACTTTAGCAGTCTGAAAGGAAACAGCGATGGTATTCAGCAGTATTGTATTTTTATTTACATTTTTACCGATAACGCTGGCGCTCTATTTTATTATACCGGTGCGCCGGGTTAGAAATATTGTATTACTTTTAGTCAGCCTTGTGTTTTATGCATGGGGTGAGCCGGTATATATTTATCTTATGATATTTAGTATCGTGTTCAATTATTTTTTGGGACGAGATATTGATTTTAATAAAGATGATTCAAAAGCAAAGAAGCGGAGTCTGCTCTGCGCGGTGATTGTCAATTTACTGATATTGGGATTTTTTAAATATTACGGCTTTGCCATCGAGTCATTAAATGCTATATTGCCGTTTGAAATTCCGTATAAGGAGATATCGCTGCCAATCGGTATTTCGTTTTATACTTTTCAGACAATGTCATACATTATTGACGTTTATAGAGGCAAAGTCCCGGTGCAAAAAGATATCATCAATTTCGGCGTCTATGTATCGATGTTTCCTCAGCTGATTGCAGGACCAATCGTTCGCTATGTGGATATTGATGCCCAGCTCAACGACCGGCATGAAAGCCTGTCAATGTTTGGAAACGGCGCGATGTATTTTATACGGGGACTTGCCAAAAAAGTGCTCATTGCCAATAACATTGGTATGCTGTTCACAACGGTATCGCAGATGGCATTCGGGGAATTTTCGGTAGTCACAGCATGGCTTGGTGCGATTGCCTATACATTCCAAATTTATTTCGATTTTGGCGGCTATTCGGATATGGCTATCGGTTTGGGTAAAATGTTCGGTTTCAATTTTATGAAGAACTTTGATTATCCGTACATATCAAAGAATGTCACTGAATTTTGGCGCAGGTGGCATATTTCCCTTGGGACATGGTTTAGAGAGTATGTCTATATTCCGCTTGGCGGCAACAGGGTAAATGCAGCACGTCATATAAGAAATATTCTTGTTGTTTGGTTTTTGACGGGTCTTTGGCACGGTGCAAGCTGGAATTTTGTTGTGTGGGGTATGTACTACGGTGTACTTTTGCTCTTTGAAAAGTATGTGCTTGTAAAATTTGAAAAATATATACCGTCGGTGCTTCGCCATATTTATACAATGGTGCTTGTTATTATCGGCTGGGTATTTTTCTTCAGCCCGGATTTGTCCTTTGCGGGAAAATATATCGGTGTCATGTTTGGTGTCGGTGCAAGCGGCTTTTGTGATACAGCCGGAATTTATTATTTGCTGACGAATTTCCTGCTGCTTATTTTTGCGGCAATCGGTTCGACACCGGTTGTTCACAAGCTGTTTAAGCGTTTTGTTTTCAGACCGAAGCGCAAGCGTTTAAGAGCAGCGACAGTCATTTATATTGTGCTGTTTTTGATGGTTGTTGCGTATTTAGTAAACGCTACATATAACCCATTTTTGTATTTTAGATTTTAGGCAGGTCAGAGATATATGAAGAAAGTGAGAAAATATTTTGTGC
This sequence comes from uncultured Lachnospiraceae bacterium, assembly GCA_902489925.1. Classification (GTDB taxonomy): domain Bacteria; phylum Bacillota; class Clostridia; order Lachnospirales; family Lachnospiraceae; genus Scybalocola_A. The sequence goes on from CABUBX010000136.1 coordinate 3,876, forward strand.
AAAAGCTGCACAAAGGGATGGGTATTTCTTTGCTGACAATAATTATTGTGATTGTTGCGGCAAATTTAATTAAGAAGGATGATGAGATGTCCGTCCGTGAAAATCGTATGCTTGAGCAGCGCCCCCAGGTGAATGTCACAGATATTGCAGACGGGAAGTTTATGAAGGATTATGAAGCTTATGTTTCAGACCAGTTTGTGTTTCGTGATATATGGGTCGGTGCGAAGGCAAAGATGGATTTGATGCTTGGAAAAAACAGCTCGAACGGCGTCTATCACGGTCGAAACGGTTATTTGATTGAGGATGCCAAAAAGCCTGATGAGGTGCATATGAGTCAAAATATTGATGCTATAAACAAGCTGGCAGATTCGGGAAATGTTAATGTATATACGATGTTTGTACCGAATGCCGTATGTGTGATGGAAGATAAACTTCCTGCGTTTGCGCCGGTGCGGAGTCAAAAGGACGATTTAAAGGCGCTGAACGGACGGCTTAGTGCCAATGTCAAACAGCTTGATGTGACAGCTGCTTTAGAAGGGAAAAAGGAAGGCGAACAGCTTTACTACAGGAATGACCATCATTGGACAACCGCAGCAGCTTATTTGGCATTTCAGTCATCGGCAGGTGTTTTGGGACTTGATGCCAATAAGGTGAGTTATGACCGTTATACGGTGAGCAGTAATTTTGTCGGAACACTTGCCGCGACAAGCGGCTACGGCGCTTCAAAAAAAGATACAATAGAAATATTTAAACCAAATAATTCGGATGTCGAGTATGTGGTTGAATATGTGGAACAGATGGAAAAGAAGGCCTCTGTTTATGACAGCGAGATGCTGGACAATAATGACAAGTACGCCGTATTTTTTGGTGGTAACTATCCGATGATAAAAATTAAGACAACAAACAGAGAAGGCAGAAATCTTTTGGTGATAAAGGATTCCTATGCAAACTGTTTTGTGCCGTTTTTAATTCCTCACTATAAAGAAATCACGATGATTGACCCAAGATATTATTATGAGGATGTGAACAAAGAAATAGCAGATTCGGATATTCAGGATGTGCTGTTTTTATATAATGCCAATACCTTCTTTGAGGATAATTCATTGAGCAGTATTTTTGAAACATATAAAAGTGGGGAGAGTGGAACATGAAATTTTTTCAATTTGAAAATCCAAACCGGAAGAAGCTTCCGATAAAGACAAAACTTATTATTGCGGCTATTGTTATTGGTATATCCATTGCGGCATCTTTGATTGCGGTAAAGACAAATTACAGAGGGCTTGGCGGTGAGCAAAAGACGGTGACAATTGAAGTGATTAAACAGGATGGTACTTCAAAAGAATTTAAGTACAGAACTGCCAAAACCTATATTGGAGAAGTGCTTTCCGGAAGCGGGCTTGCTGAGATTGGAGAGCAGGCGGGCTACCAGGTGCCGATAACGGTTGACGGTATTACGGCTGACGAGACGAAGGGCGAGAAGTGGGTCGTGACCAAAGGCGGCG
>CABUBX010000137.1 GCA_902489925.1 uncultured Lachnospiraceae bacterium
TATGTATCAGCAGACTGGCTTCTTTTTTAGTGCTGACAATACTTGCGGCAGCCTTTAAAACGCCGGTGCTGTTTGGCGCTGTTACAGTTATCTTTGGAGGGGCATTTGGCTGTATGGTATCTATGTCTGCCCTGACTTACGGGTACAAAGGAATTTTGATGGCAGCAGCGATGCTTTTCCCGCAATATATTATATACATTCCGATTTACATTTTTTTGCTAAAAATGGTTGACAATAATGGATTCAATGATACAATAGGACATACGTCTGTTTACAGACGAAATCAAAGGCGTACAGCGCTTATTACGGCTGCGGCAGTGCTCATTATTTTGGGATGTGCACTGGAAAGTTATGTAAATCCATTTCTTGTGAGCCGTATTCAAAAATATTTTTAAAAATATTTTTACAACATATAGTAGACATAAAATTGCATCCGACATGATATTGTGCTTTTTGCCTAAAATGCTGATTTTTGGCGGGTTTGACAAATATTTTTTGTTTGATTTTCTTGTAAACTTTGAGTATAATGAGAAATAGGATGTTTAATTACGAATGAGGGAGAAGCTATGAATCAGTACATTGAGGATTTTGTCGAATATTTAATATCAGTAAAAAAATCATCAAAAAATACAGTTTTGTCATATAAGAGAGATTTACTGAAGTTTGCGGCATTTCTTGTAGACAACGGAATCACTGATGTTAAAAAAATTAACTATACGGTGATGAATTCCTATATGCTGATGATGGAAAGAGAAAAGTTTGCAGCTTCAACAATATCCAGAAATATCGCAACCTTAAAAGCATTTTTTACATATTTGCAGAAAGAGCATATTGTGGACAGTGACCCGGCAAGTCTTTTAAAAGCACCGAAGATAGAAAAAAAACTCCCGGGAATTTTATCGGTGGATGAGGTTTCTCTGCTGCTTGCACAGCCGTCAGGCACAAGCAACAAAGAAATTCGCGATAAGGCAATGATGGAGCTTTTATATGCGACGGGCATCCGTGTCAGTGAGCTTATATCATTAAGAATCAGTGATGTCAATTTACAAAACGGTTATATATGCTGCAAAGACGGTTCGAGAGAGCGAATCATTCCTTTTGGTCATGCGGCGGGCGAGGCACTTAAAAATTATCTTATTCAGTCGCGTCAAGCAATGCTTCATGCAGAGAATGAAGATATACTGTTTACAAACTGCAACGGTCAGCCGATGAGCCGACAGGGATTTTGGAAAGTGCTTAAACAGTATGCAAAGCGGGCCGGCATTGAAACGGATATTACACCGCACACATTGCGGCATTCATTTGCGGCTCATCTTGTAGAGAATGGGGCAGATTTACATTCGGTTCAGGAGATGCTTGGACATTCGGATGTTTCGACAACGCAGATTTATGCTAAGATGACAAATAATAGGATTAAAGAGGTTTATTCAAGAGCCCATCCGAGAGCATAGCAGCAGGTTAGATTGTTTACTTGCTGCTTTTTGTATATTATGAGGGAAAAGATATGATAAACGTTAGAGAAAAAAAGGGGTTAAGTGCTGATATTAAGATGATTTTGCTGCTGGCACTGCCGACAATTATTGAACAGGCACTGCAGACTATCGTGCAGTATGCAGATACGGCTATGGTTGGACGACTTGGTGCGGATGCATCGGCGGCTGTCGGCCTGACAACATCGGTGACATGGCTTGTGAATGCGCCTATGTTTGCGGCGGGAATTGGTGTTTTGGCCTGTATGGCAAGGTTTTGGGGTAGCAAGGATAAAAGGTCGGTGACAAAAACAGGCGGACAGGCACTTTTTCTTGTATTGATTGTCGGTGTTGCCGAAGGGATTGTATTTACGGCAGCAAGCAGTCACATTCCGACGTGGCTTGGCGCTGAAGAACATATACGGCCTGCTGCTGCGGCTTATTTTACGATTATTAGTTTGCCGATGCTTTTTAGGGCGTCTAATATTATTTTAAGCAGTGCGCTTCGTGCTGTGAAGGATATGAAAACACCGATGAAGGTCAATTTGCTGATCAACGGCATGAATATCGTATTAAACTATTTTCTTATATATGATACAAGACAGGTGACAATCGGAGGACTGTCGGTCACGATTGTCGGGGCAGGACTCGGTGTTGTCGGGGCGGCAGCGGCAACAGCACTGTCGCAGACCTTTGGTGGTATTCTTATGTTCATTGCGTTTATGAGAAATGATAAGTTGAATATGAAATCTGAAAAGCTGAGACTGGACAAAGATATTATGAAGCGCTGCGTTGTCATTGGCATACCTGTTGCACTGGAGAGAATGTGCGTATGTCTCGGACATGTGACGTTTACAGGTCTTGTAACGAAGCTTGGAACAGTTGCATTTGCATCACATTCGATTGCTCTGACAGCCGAACAGGCTTTTTATATTCCGGGCTATGGTATGCAGGCAGCCGCTTCAACACTTGTCGGCAATGCGCTTGGCGAGCGCGACGCGCACAAGCTTAAAAAAGTTTCCGGCCAGTTGATGCAGCTTGCCTTTTGGCTGATGACGGTGACAGGACTTTTGCTCTTTATTTTTCCGGGATGGCTGATGGGGCTGTTTACACCGGATGCGGAAGTTGTCGCGGGCGGCATCACAATTCTTCGTCTTGTCGCGCTTTCTGAACCTATATTTGGCGTTGTCATTATGCTTGAAGGTATTTTTAATGGTGCGGGCGATACAAGGATGCCTTTTGTGATTTCGCTTGTGAGTATGTGGGGCGTGAGAATTGCCTCGACATGGGTTTGTGTCAATATATTCCATCTCGGTCTGACGGCTGTGTGGCTGTGTATGATTGCAGATAATGTCTGCCGTTTTATATTGCTTACAATAAAATATAGGCGGTGGAAAATCTATAAAACACTGGAAAATTAAAAAGTCTTCGGGAGAGCTGTATTTTATACAGACTTCCCCGAAGACTTTTTGTTTTAGCATCTTTCGGCGATTTCGTAAATCAGTTTTTCGGAATCCTCCCATCCAAGACAAGGGTCAGTGATGGACTGGCCGTATGTATGACATTCACAGTCAATTTTTTGGGCACCTTCCACAATATAGCTTTCAATCATGACGCCTTTGACAAGACTTTTAATCTCGTCGGAATGACTTCTGCTGTGCAGGACTTCTTTGACAATACGAATTTGCTCTTTAAATTGTTTGCCTGAGTTTGAATGATTGGCATCGACGATGCAAGCAGGGTTACTGATGTTCATCTCCCTGTACATATCATGCAGGCGGATTAAATCTTCATAATGATAATTTTCACGGGTACGGCCGTATTGATTGACAGCACCGCGAAGAATTGTGTGTGCCAGAGGATTTCCGGAAGTTGTGGCATCCCAGCCGCGGTATATAAAATTATGGCTGTGATGTGCGGCGAAAACAGAGTTTAACATGACGGAAAAATCACCGCTTGTCGGATTTTTCATGCCGACCGGGACATCAATGCCGCTGGCAACAAGGCGGTGCTGCTGGTCTTCGACAGAGCGGGCGCCGACGGCCACATAGGAGAGAATGTCGGCGAGATAGCGAAAATTCTCAGGATAGAGCATTTCGTCCGCTACAGGAAGTCCAAATTCTTCAAGTGCGCGGATGTGAAGCTTTCTGATGGCAATAAGACCGGCAAGAAGGTCAGGCTCTTTATTTGGGTCAGGCTGATGCATCATACCTTTATAGCCTTGTCCGTTTGTTCGCGGTTTATTTGTATAAATACGGGGAACAATAATCACTTTATCTTTGACTTTTTCCTGTACGGGTACAAGACGGCTGATATAGTCGCAGACCGAAGCCTCGTTATCGGCAGAACACGGACCGATAATGACTAAAAATTTGTCGGATTTTCCCGTAATAACATCGCTGATTTCTTTATCCCACTGTAATTTGTGCTGTGCAGCCTTTTGCGGTACAGGATAACGTGCGATAATTTCTTTTGGTGTAGGCAGCTTTTGAGACATTATAAAACTCATAAGTCAGCACTCCTTTTTACTAAATTTGGTTTTCATTATAGTACAGTTGTGTTTTGTTGTCAAAGCAGAGACGTAAAAAATTTGTAAAATGTGAAAAAAATAACTATTCAAGTTTTACTAAAAGTGTTACAATGGGTTAGCTGAAAAGATGTATAGGGAAATTTCAGCATGGATTGCTTGATAATAAGGAAAGGAGATATTCAATGAGAAAAACAAAGATTATTTGTACATTAGGCCCGAAATCAACAGATGAAAAAATTATGAAAGAGTTATTGCTCGAGGGTATGAACGTAGCGAGATTCAATTTTTCACATGGCGATTACGAAGAACATATGGGCAAATACAGAACACTTTTAAAGCTTCGTGAGGAATTAAATCTGCCTGTTGCTGCGCTTTTAGACACAAAAGGACCGGAAATCCGTCTCGGAACTTTCAAAGATGGGATGAAGGTGAATCTTTCCGAGGGGCAGCTTTTTACATTGACAACAAGAGATGTGGAGGGTGATGAGAATACTGTTTCAATTACCTACAAGGGTCTTGTCAATGATTTGAAGGTTGGTGCGATTGTTCTTCTTGATGACGGTTTGATTGCCATGCGGGTTGAACGTCTGACAGACACAGATATTATATGTAAGGTGTTAAACGGTGGTATTATTTCTGACAGAAAGGGTGTAAATGTTCCGGGAACACATATTTCCATGCCTTTTGTCAGCAAGAAGGATTATGAAGATATATGCTTTGCCATTGAACAGGGCTTTGATTTTATTGCGGCTTCATTTACAAGATGCGCCGATGATATTTTGGAAATCCGCAAAATCTTTCAGGAAAAGCATTGTACAACAATGAATATTATTGCAAAGATTGAAAATATGCAGGGTGTTGAAAACATCGATGAAATTATCCGTGTATCGGATGGTATTATGATTGCCCGCGGTGACATGGGTGTTGAGATTCCGCTCGAAGATGTTCCTGTGATTCAGAAGCAGATTATCAGAAAAGTATGTAATGCCGGCAAGCAGGTAATTACAGCAACTCAGATGCTTGATTCGATGATTAAAAATCCGCGTCCGACAAGAGCGGAGGCTACAGACGTTGCCAATGCCATTTACGACGGTACAAGTGCCATTATGCTTTCCGGTGAGACGGCCTCCGGCATGTACCCGGTAGAAGCATTAAAGACGATGGTAAAGATTGCCACAAGAACAGAGCAGGATATCGACTATAACAGACGTCTGCGTCAGCTGAGCCGCTTTGACTTAAAGCCGGATGTGACAAATGCGATCTCCCATGCGACATGTACGACAGCGATGGATTTAGGCGCTGCGGCGATTATTACAGTAACAAAATCCGGCCGTACAGCCCG
>CABUBX010000138.1 GCA_902489925.1 uncultured Lachnospiraceae bacterium
ATCGCTGCAATCTCCCCCGGCTTCTCAATCGCCGGACCGCTTGTGATTTTTAAATGCACATTCATCTCATTGGCTATAATCATCGCAAGTGTTGTCTTGCCAAGTCCCGGAGGGCCGTAAAAAAGCACATGGTCTAGCGGCTCATCTCTTTGCTTTGCCGCCTCTATATAAATCTTTAACTTATCCTTAACGCCTGTCTGTCCGATATAATCCTTTAAAAGCTTCGGACGCAAATGGTTTTCAATGCCGATGTCTTCTTCCATCAGCTCGGTTGTGATTACTCTCTTGTTCATAAAAGCCTCCGTCTTCTAAAAGGTCATTAGTTTCTTTAATGCCAGCTTTAATATCTCATCGGTTGACATGGAGTCATCCGCCTCACAAAGCTTTACAGCCTTCATCGACTCTGCCTGGCCATAACCCAAAGCCGTTAAGGCGAGGACAGCCTCATTGCGGTTATCCGAAATATCTGATGCAGGCATCCCTTTACTTCGCTTAATCTCAAAAGCTTCCTCAAGACTCAGCTTGTCTTTAAGTTCAATAATAAGCTTCTGGGCAGTTTTTTGTCCGATGCCCGGCGCCTTTGAAATCGTCTTTATATCCCCCGCCAAAACGGCAAATCTCAAATCATCCGGCGATATCGTCGATAAAATGCCAAGTGCCCCTTTAGGGCCAATGCCGTTGACTGTAATTAAAAGCTTAAATATATACAAATCCTCCTTGGACATAAAGCCGTAAAGGTTTAAAATATCTTCCTTGACATATAAGTAAGTATATATCTTAACTTCTGAACCTGCGCACGGAATTTCATCAATCACTGTCGCCGGCACAAAGATTTCGTAGCCTATATGATTATTTTCAACGACAATATAATTCGGCTCAATTTCTGCGACTGTTCCCTTAATATATGAAATCATCTTCAATTCTCCTTGTCTGCAAACATCAGTTCTATTATACATGAAAGCCCGCCTAAAGTAAAGCCGCACAAACACTTTTACTTTACCCCGAAGCCAAAAATAAGTATAATAAAAATACCCACCCCCTAAACAAAGAAAGGAAATTCTTATGCTTACATACAAACAGCAAATCACCGCCGACTGCGGTGACATCATTTTACCGAAAAAAACAATGTTTTTTGATATAGAAACAACCGGATTTTCTCCGGACACAACCCATCTTTATATGATTGGCTGCTGTCTCTATGAGGACGACGGCTGGCAGCTCATTCAATGGTTTGATGATACACAAACTTTTGAGGGCGAAGCTGCCCTCCTATCCGCCTTCTCATCCGCGGCAAAAAAAGCTGAACACTGTATCTCTTTTAACGGTCAAACTTTCGACTTCCCTTACATAAAAAAGAAGGCGGCAGTTCACAATATGTCCGACCCGCTTTCTCACCTTGGCCACACGGACCTTTACCGCAGCTTAAAGCCATACAGGGATTTATTTAAAACGCCTGATTTCAAACAAAAATCTGTGGAAGCCTTCCTTGGACTGCACAGAAAAGATACCTACAGCGGCAAAGAGCTTATTCACGTTTACCACAACTATATCCGATGCCGTGACGATGCAATGCTGTCATGCCTTATGCTTCACAATTTTGAAGATGTCCGCGGAATGTTTGATTTACTTCCAATGATGGCTTACCTCAATTTTTTTAACGGCGAATTTACCGTTACTGACAAAAATTGCGCCGGTGATGATTATTTCATCACCTTAAAGCTTCAGCATTTTATTCAAATACCGGTGACAGCGCACACGGCTCTTTGCAGCTTTTCATTAAGTGCCTACACGGCTCAGTTAATCATTCACGGCTTTGAAGGACAACTCAAATACTTTTATGAAAATTATAAAGATTACGAATACTTGACTTTAGAGGATGAAGCCATTCACAAAAGTGTTGCCGCTTTTGTTGACAAAAAATTCCGGCAGAAAGCAACCCGTCAAAACTGCTACACAAAAAAGACGGATTACTTCCTGCCGGAAGCCGATACATTATTCACACCGGTGTTTAAATACAGCTGCGAGGATAAGCAGCTATGGTTTCCCGCCTCTGTCTTAGATAACGAAGAAAACCTCATCACTTATGCCCATCATCTGATTGCTTCTTATGGAAAATAGCCTTTGGATTCACTTTTGGGACTGCCTTTTGCTTTTGTTTTTCATTAAAAGCCTTAATAATATCTGCCGCTGTCACAACTGCCATAGGGATTGTCTCATCATCGAGACCTTCCCTTTCTGTCTCGGCCTTTCGATGCTCGATTTCCCTCATAAAGGCTTTTTTTCTGGCATTTCTCGTATAATCATCCATAAATTCCCTGTAATTATCCGTAAATACCCAAGGCGCCAAACTGATAATCGCCTGATAAGCTTCATCCATGACAACTGCCGCTTCACCCTTAATCACACAAACAACAGGGGCAAAGCTTCTATCAGCAATTACAAGACGATAGCTGTCCGGCTTATCCGGGCTTTCGGCATATACAGCCTTTCCATAGCAGGCAGTCAAATCTTCAATGCGCCATATATGGACAAACGCCCGAAAATATCTGGCATAAACTAAAATAAAATGATTTGTAATCACTAATCTATGTCCGAAAAACATCGTCGTTTCATCACTGAGCTCTTTAAAAAACAATTGACGTTCTTCCGAATCAAGATGTACAAACATCTTTTTATCCATGTAAAACGCACGGATAATAAATATAATTCCTGTGGCAATAATAAAGCCGCTGGCGACAATCCCGAGAATATATGCCAGATGACTTTCAGCCAAATATGCAGACAACATTTCCTCAACAATGCCATACAAAATACTGCCGCCAATAAAAATCGCCGCCACACCAACTGTCAAATGCTCAAGATAACTGCGCATACGTATGCTGTTAAATACATTCACGCCAAATCCTCCTTATTTGCCGCTGACGCAAGCCGAAAGCCGCGGCCGCATCTTGACAAAATCATCACAAAAAAATACGGGACTGCTGTCTGATGAACAACAGTCCCGACCAGCTTTCATAAAATCTGGTAAATATTATTCTTCTGTAGCTTCTTCCTCAGTCTTATCAGACTCAAGCGCCTTAATGCTTAAACTAATCTTCTTGTCAGCTTCGTTGAAGTCAACAACCTTTGCTGTAATCTTCTGACCAATCTTTAATGCATCTGCCGGTTTTTCAACATGATCTTTAGAAATCTGAGATACATGTAAAAGCGCATCTACGCCCGGCTCTAATTCTACAAATGCACCGAAGTCTGTCATTCTTGCTACACAGCCTTCAACAACATTGCCGATAGCATACTTCTCAGCTGCGTTTAACCATGGGTTCTGGTCTTCGAATTTTAAGCTGAGTGCAATCTTCTCGCCCTGAATATCTTTGATTAATACTTTGATATCATCGCCAACCTTTAAGAACTTCTTAGGGTTCTCAACACGGCCCCATGACATCTCTGAAATATGAAGAAGACCGTCAGCGCCGCCAAGGTCAATAAATGCACCAAAATCTGTCACATTCTTAACTTTGCCTTCAACAACCATACCAGCAGAAATTCTCTCAAATAATTCTTTCTGCTTCTGAGCTTTTTCAGCAACCAATAACTGCTTTCTGTCACCGATAATTCTTCTCTTTCTAGGGTTGAACTCTGTAATCACGAAAGAGATTTCCTGGTCAGCATACTTGCCAAGATTCTTCTCGTAAGTATCAGATACAAGGCTTGCAGGAATAAATACTCTTGCTTCCTCAACAACAACTGATAAACCGCCATCTAAAACACTGGCAACCTTTGCTGTTAATACTTCTTTGTTCTCAAAAGCTTCTTCAAGGCGCTTATTGCCTTTTTCAGCAAGAAGACGTTTGTATGTCAATAATACCTGACCTTCGCCGTCATTAACTTTTAATACTTTAGCCTGCATTGTGTCACCAACGTTGATAACTGTTCTAAGGTCAAGGTTTGGTGTGTTTGAATACTCATTTCTTGAAATGATTCCGTCTGCCTTATAGCCTATATTTAAGATGATTTCATCTTCTTTAACATCGATAACGGTGCCTTCAACGACTTCTCCTGTTCTTATTGTTTTTAATGATGCCTCCAATAATTGTTCAAAACTCATTTCTGACATGCTTTATGAACCTCCTCGATAATATTATTTGGGGTCGATGCCCCTGCTGTAATACCTACATTATCTACAGATTCCAATTTAGAGAAATCTAAGTCACCAAGTGCCTGTATATAGTAAGTATTTTCACATTCTTCTTTACTTATTTCATAAAGTTTTTGTGTGTTTGAGCTGTTCCGTCCGCCAATGACAATCATGGCATCCACAGAACCCGCGATATGCTTTGCTTCTGACTGTCTTTCCTCAGTTGCATTGCATATCGTATTTAAACATAATATATCATAACCTTTTTTTGAAAGAATTTCAACTAATTCTTGAAATTTCTTGTAATTAAATGTCGTCTGTGACACAATACAAAGTTTTTCAGACCGTTTCGGCATAAAATTTTCGGCTTGCTGCCTGTTTTCAATCACTGTCGGCGCTTCTTTGCACCATCCGCAAATTGCCTGAACCTCCGGATGCTTCGCATCACCGATAATTATAATTTCCCTGCCTTCATTGCCTTTTTCCTCAACAATATGGTGTATTTTCTTTACGAAAGGGCATGTTGCATCAATAACCTTCACACCTTTTGCGGCAATCGCTTCATAAGTTGCCCTTGACACACCGTGAGAGCGCAAAACAACTGTCACATCCCCGCCATTCGGAATTGCTTCAATCGTGTCCGCGACCTGTACACCCTGACGTGCCAAATCTTCCACAACAGCTTCATTATGAATAATCGGTCCGTATGTATAAACACGGCCGTTTCCGGCAGCTTTGTAGGCCATGTCCACCGCCCGTTTTACACCGGGACAAAATCCGGCTGTCTTCGCAAGCGTTACCTTCATGCCTGTACCCTCTCTTTATAAAGTGTGATGATTGCCTCAATTACTTCATCAATTGTCATCTCTGACGTATCAAGATAAACCGCATCATCAGCTTTTCTAAGCGGTGAAACCGCACGGTTTTTATCACGCTCATCACGTTCATTGATATCACGCTCAATCTCATCGACTGTACAGACAATTCCGCGCGCCTGCTGTTCAAGAAAGCGTCTTAGCGCACGCACGGCACTTGAAGCCGTCAAATAAATTTTCAGCTGCGCATTCGGAAGAATCGTCGTTCCAATATCCCGGCCATCCATTAAAACATCATATTTTTCTGCCATCTCTCTTTGAAGTTCCAAAAGCTTTTCTCTGACA
>CABUBX010000139.1 GCA_902489925.1 uncultured Lachnospiraceae bacterium
GCAAAACAATATACAAACTTCTAATAACTATACTTGAAACTACTAGCATTATATTTATTTTTAAATAAACCCAAAAAAGTTGGTAACAAACTTTAATTTTGATACCAACTTTTTCTATGCCTTAATAAATATAATTCTTAAGCAATTTTATAGTATTCTTATTTTTTAAGTCGTCTTAAACCTTCGCCAATCATCGAAAAGCCCAAGATAATTAAGATAATCACAACGCCCGGCCATATCGCATACCACGGCGCATTAAAAATAAATGACTGAGCCTCCGAAAGCATACGTCCAAGGCTCGCCTCCGGCGGCTGTACGCCAAGGCTTAAATAACTCATGCTCGCCTCTGAAAGCACGGCATTGTTAAATCCAATCATTGCCGCAGTCAGCATACTTACCCATATATTAGGCAATATATGAAAAAATATAATTCTAAAGCTTCCCGCACCCATCACACGGGCACTCTGGACATATTCTAAAGCCTTGCACCGAATCACCTCGCCGCGGACAATTCTTGCAAAGCTCGGAATGAAAATGACACCGAGCGCCAATATAATATTCATCTTTCCCGGCCCTAAAAGACTGATAAAAATAAGTGCAAGCAAAATACTCGGAAACGAAAGGACAACATCGTTAATGCGCATAACAATTTCATCCAGCCATCCGCCGACATAGCCTGTCACCGCACCGATGATTGTGCCAAAGACGGCGCCAATGCCTACCGTACAAAGCGCCACAAAAAATGTATTGCCGCTGCCGCTCATGACACGGCTGAATACATCGCGCCCAAAATTGTCCGTTCCCATAATGTGCGCCGGGCTCGGCGGCATATTTTTAAGTGCGGCATCCATCCCCGTCACATCGTAGGGTGTCCAAAACTGGCCAATCAGTGTTAAAAGCACTAAAAAGCCTGTCAGCCCGCAGCCAATTATCAGCTGCCAGTTATGTTTCTTTTTTAACATCTTTTTATTCATCTTTCGTCCCCCTACGCTGTCTTCACTCTAGGGTCAGCCAGCTGATACAGCATATCCACAACAAAATTAATGCATATGACAACTGTTGTGACATACATGACAATCGCCTGCACAACAGGATAATCTCTCGTTGAAATCGCACTGACTAAAAGTCTGCCGACACCCGGCACACTAAATACCTGCTCGACAATAATGCTGCCTGCCAAAATTTCTGCGACAACAAGCGCCATAAACGTAATCACCGGAATCAATGCATTTTTTAATATATGATGGTAGAGCGCCCTGTTTTTCCCGCTGCCCTTGCTGTAAGCTGTGCGCACATAGTCCTTTCGCACCTCACTGAGCACGGAGTTTCTCAAAAACTTGACAACCATCGCTATTTTAGGAAGCGCCACCGCCACCGCCGGAAAAATAAGGTAGGAAACCGCGCCCCAAAAATCTTCGGACGGATTCACAAACTTTCCGGGCTGAAACCATTTTAAAATAAGTCCGAATATATATGTTAAGATGATACCGAGGAAAAACGGCGGTATCGCCATTGTAATCTGAGTCACTTGGTTAATGACCGTGTCCGGCCATCGTCCCGAATACTTTGCCGCAAAAATTCCCAGCGGAATCGACAGCACTAAAATAATTAAAAACGAAAGTACGGCAAGCATCACCGTCACAGGCAGCCTGTCTGCCAAAAGATTAGATACCGCCTGACCTGTATATTGATAAGATTCGCCAAAATCGCCCCGGATGGCGCCGCCAAGCCAATGGAGATAGCGTTCCGTCACCGGTTTATTCAGTCCCATGTCTTCTCTGAGGGCTTCAATCTGTTCAGGTGTAGCCTCAGTGCCAAGCTTTGTAATTGCCGCATCACCCGAAATGACAGAAAAGGCACCGAAGGTGAGTACAGATATGAATAACAATGTCATAATGAGAGTAAAAAGTTTCTTAAAAAAATATTTCATATAAGCCTCCTTGGTGCCTTTCCTTATAAATATTAATCCGTGCTTACTGCACAGCGTACATCTTCGCAATATCTGTTGCCGCTACCGGATAGAATTCATAACCGCCGATACGCTTATTTACAGCAACAAAATCTGCAGGGTCTTCAATATAAACACTTGCCGCATTTTCAGCAAGAATCATCTGAAGCTTTTTATACAGTGTCACCTTTTCTTCTTCATCCACTGTCTTTAAAGCTTCCGCTAAGGTTTTATCATATTCGTCATTTTTAAAATTGGCAATATTGTTTGCCGCATCAGAGCCGTATTTTTTCAGCCAGTCGTTCGGCGCCAGTGTACCGTCAAATCCAATCACGGTTGCTTCATACTGACGTCCGTTGTAAATTTCATCAAGCCATGTACTCCACTCCACAAGCTTTAATGTAGCATTGATGCCGACAGCCTTTAACTGTTCTGCAATAATCTGTGCCGAATCCACATGCTGTGAATATGAGCTTGGCACTGTGATTTCTAAATCAAAGCCGCCCGCATATCCGGCCTCTGTAAGAAGCGCCTTTGCCTTTTCAGGGTCATAAGTGTAGAGACTTTCGGCGCCGTTCTCGTAATACTTTGAAAGTGCCGGAATCATATGTGAGCCGATAAGCTTGCTCTTACCGCCGAAAAGGAAATCGTTGATAGCCTGACGGTCTACAGCATAACACATCGCCTGTCTGACTTTAACATCCTTAAACGGCTCAAAATCATTGTTCAAAAACATGGCATGAACAAGATGCATATTGCCCTCAACAATATTAAAGTCGTCATTTAAAGCCGCCACCTGGTCTGCTGTCAGGTAATTCAAAACGTCAATTGTTCCTGCCTGAAGTTCCATAAATGCAGTATCCACATCCGCAATAATCTTAAACTCCGCAGTATCAAGATGTCCCTTTTCACCCCAGTAGCCGTCATACTTTTCAAGCTTTATATTCTGTCCCGGTGTGTATGAGGCAAACTTGTACGGACCTGTGCCAACAGGTGTTTTGTTGATGTCTTCCACTGCCTTCGGAATAATCACCGCTTCTGCCAAATCAGGCAAAAATTCAGAGTAGCCCTCTTTAAGCCGAACCTCCACAGTCTTATCATCCGCAATGACAACTTCCTCTAAATTAGAAAAAGCGGAGGATTCACCCGAATTCTCCGCAAAACGCTCAATAGAATATTTAACATCCTCGGCTGTCACCGCACTGCCATCATGGAAGGTCACGCCATCTCTCAATGTGAAAGTATATACCTTTGCATCATCTGAAATTTTGTAATCACTTGCCACAGCTGCCTCTAGTTCACCGCTTACCGTCGGTTTGACTAAGCCTTCGTATAAATTAAATACCACACTTCTAGTTCCTGCGTCCGTTTCTACATGCGGGTCAAGACTAACGATGTCCTGTGTCATACCAATAACAACAGAACCACCTTCAGTTGGTTGTGAAGTCTGACTGCTTTCAGTCTGACTCTCTGAAGAAGTATTACCTGTCTGCCGGCTTTCTGTAGTCTTGCCGCCTTGACATCCGACAAGTGCAGCAGATACAAAAATCACCATCGCGCTTAAAAGGAATCCCATTCTTTTTTTCATTGTTTCTTACCTCTTAATTTCGTAATAATTCTCCCATCATTTAATTGTCAATCCCCATTATAACAAGTCCTGCGAAAAAAGCAACATTTTTTTATGCTGCTCATCCCGCAGGACACACGTCAATACTTATTTAATTTAAAAATATTATCGGATTGTCACACCGGCAAACAGTGCTCTTACTTCTTCTTCCGTCACATCAACCGGCTGCTCGTCAACGCGGAATTTATCAAGTTCGCAGACAAACATCGTCTCCTCATCAACAGCAATCCATGCTGTCACATTCACACAAGGCGATTTCATGAATTTATAGGTTTCATAAAACCATGTAACCTTCTGTCCGTTAAGGTCAAATTCCATCACCTCTGACTTTTTATAGTCCGCATATTCATCCGGATATTCATCAATAACAGACTGCATTGACTGCTCTTTCATCTCATCTGCTGTTGTATAATCGTCGAACATATAATTGGCATCAAATATTACAGTATCAGTCTCTTTGTCAATGCCTATCATCGTGTCGCTTGTGTAACCGACTTCATAGCCTTCCGGCGCAGCAACTGCTGCTTTGTAGATACCCTTATAATTTGAAATCACCGGATTTCCGGCCTCGTCCGTCTCCCCTGTTTCTTCTTCGTATTCTTCAGTTTCTTCTTCAGTTTCGCTTTCAGTGTCATCAAGTGTGTCATCTAAAAGACCGCCGGCGTCACTGGCATCTATCGCCTGAGCCTTAACATCTTCAGGCACCTTGATTTCATCGATTGTATCAAAGCCCTTAATTTCCACAGAAATATCAAACTTAGAGATATCAACAGAAACTTCGCTTTCTTCCAAAGCGCCCATCACCGAATTCATCATCTCTTTACCGTCAACGACAATCTTTACCGGAACTTCTTCTTTTTTATCAATATACATGACGTAATCTAATGTTGCCTCTGAAAAATCAATATCATCCGAAGGAAACGCATCGCCCATCATCCCCGAAGACATATCCATCAGCTCGCTAAACATATCGCCGCTGACGCCAACTGTCAGCTTATAGCACTCTTTATCGCCAACCTTCTCTGTCTCCTTTGCCAGCTCAACCTTGCCGCCGTCTTTGATAAAGCTCTTTAAATCCATGCCGAGCATCTCACTCTCAAGGCTCGCCGAATCCTCTATATCCTGTTCCTCGCGCACCCACTGACCCTGAGTACCTGTATAGACGGCCATCTTTCCGTCCTCCGGCACCACATAGTTTTCCATATCCAGCGAAACATTGGCGCCCATCATCTCCATCTTTATTGTGCCTTTCATATAAGAAGCATCTGAGTTTTTATCATCCTTGTCATTGATAGCCTGTAAATCCGCATCCAGACTCATCTTCATATCGAGGCCGAAACTGGCGCCGTCCTGCATCGCAGAAAATCCGCCGTCAAAGTCCAACAGCATGTTTGCCTCAACCGACTTTTTCTCCTCCATATTTTTTGTAACAGACTCAATAAGGCTTTCCGCAGTAACCTTTTTACCGCAGCCTGCGCCCATAGCCACTACTCCGGCTACGGCTACTGTTAAAATAAGTGCACGTCTCTTATTCATCATATCATACCCTCTCCTATTCCATATTTTTGTTATACAATGGTTTGAATGATGTCTAATTATCTCATATTTTGCGATACAAATCAATATTTTTCGCAAAAAGGGATAATACATAAAAATGTCAACATTAAATTCGACATTTTTTCATGTTTTTATCGTTTTGCCGTT
>CABUBX010000140.1 GCA_902489925.1 uncultured Lachnospiraceae bacterium
TGTTACAAGCTCATTGAGCTTATTTAGTTCACGGTTTGACACGACAGTGAGCACAACAGACTGTTCATCTCTAAAGAAGCCTGTTTCTGCATGAAGCAAGGTTGAGCCTCTGTCTAAGCGACCGATGATGGCAGCGTTGATTGCTTCAAAGTGCTTGCTGACAATTTTAACCTGTGTCTGGGCGCTTCCGATGAGAAGAATCTTATTGAGGACAACGCTGTAAATAAGGACGAGCAGAATACCGTAGAGGACGGCCTCCTTGTCGCAGAATACGGCTTGTCAGAGTAAAATAACGAAGTCGAAAGTGTAAAGCATGACGGAAATGTTCAGACCGAATTTTTTGTTCAGGATTAATGGCGGAATATCCATACCGCCGGTGGAGGCGCCGGCGCGAATAACGATGCCGATGGAAAATCCGACCATAATACCTGCAAAAATAACAGATAAAAGGCGGTCGCTTGTAAAATCTGAAAGCCAAGGAATCTTTTGAAAAATACCGAGGATGATAGGATAATAAAATGAACTGATTAAGGTTGTCAGCGCAAAGGCCTTGCCGATAATTAAGGCACCCAAAATAAACATGAGTGTATTAAAGACAAGGACAAAGGATGAAATCGGTAAATGGAAAAAATGGTCAGCAATTAGGCCGAGACCTGTTGTACCGCCGGTCATCAGACCGTTTGGAAGAACAAACATGACAATAGCCAAAGCCATGATAGTATTTCCGAGAAGAATTAACAGGATATTTTTGGGCTTAAAAATATTTTGGTTCATTTTTGTAAATCCTTTCTTTGTGTTAAGTTATACTTTGATAAAGCGAAAAAAGCAGGCTGCTTATGCAGACTGCTTTTGTTGTATATCGTTAAATTTTAAATTCCAAACAGAAGTTTTTGATTTGAACATTTTAAGTACCACCTTTACAGACAAGAAGTATAGCACACTTTTTTTAGAAAAGAAAGTGGAAGTACAAAAAATATTAAGAAACTATAAAATATGACATAATATATCCTTTTTTTCCGTAATAGCTGTTATAATATTATTCATATAATGATGGGGAAATATTATAGGAAAGAGGAAAAGATATGAATTATACGGGTTATGAATTGATGTGGCTGTTTTTGGCCTATTCCTTTATCGGATGGCTCATAGAGACAGTTGCAGGCTCTGTTAAAAAGCACCGTTTTGTCAACAGAGGATTTTTTACCGGTCCATTTTGTTTTGTCTACGGCTTTTCTGCCGTGCTTATGGCAATGACGCTGTGGGAACTTGAGAATCGGTGGTTTTTCCTGTTTTTAGGCTGTGCGATTCAGGCAACAGTTATTGAGTGGATTACAGGAAAAATTTTGGAAAAGCTTAACCATCATAAATGGTGGGATTATTCGGAAAAGAAGTTTAATTTTGACGGTTACATATGTCTGCAGTATACAGTGTTGTGGGGACTTCTTGGCTGTGTAGCCATGAAATACGGAAATCATCTTTTGGCAGGACTTTTCGATATGGTGCCGTCGCTTGTGAGAAAAATTATCATATGGGTACTTATCGGGGCAGCGGTGATTGATATGATTGCTTCTCTGGCGGCAGTTTTCCACATTAAAAAAGAAATTCCTGTTGTTCATGAGTGGAGTCATCGGATTTCGCGTTGGACGTATAATTTCGGTGAATGGATTGTGCGTCATGTAAGCAAACGTATGGTGAAAGCTTATCCTGCGATAGAGCAAAAAGCAAAGCTGCCAGAAAAGAAACATTGCTTTGCTGCCGGCTGTGGATTTTATAAACTGTTTTGGCTGTTTTTTATCGGATGTATTCTCGGAGATTTAGTGGAAACAGTATTTTGCCGTATTACGATGGGATGGTGGATGAGCCGAAGCAGTCTTGTGTGGGGGCCTTTCAGCATTGTGTGGGGTCTTGCCATGGCTTTGGCAACAGCGCTTTTGTATAAAGACAGAGATAAGTCGGACGGCCATTTGTTTGTCTTCGGAACATTGCTTGGCGGCGCTTATGAGTATATTTGCAGTGTGTTTACAGAGGTTGTTTTCGGAAAAGTATTTTGGGATTACAGTGATATGGCCTTTAACCTTGGCGGCAGAGTGAATCTTTTATACTGCTTTTTCTGGGGCATTGCCGCGGTTATCTGGATTAAAGGTGTTTATCCAAAGCTGTCCGCACTGATTGAAAAGATACCGATAAAGTTTGGCTATGTGCTTTCATGGATTCTTATCGTATTTATGGCTGTCAATATTGTTGTGTCTTCCTTGGCATTGCATCGTTCGGACGCCCGCGCAAATGGGGATGTGGCCGACAGCGCTTGGGAGAAGATAATTGATGAACGGTTTGATGATGAACGCATGAACCGTATTTATCCGAAAGCCGTGTCTAAATAAAAAGGACAGACAGGTTAAATTTTAGCAAAAGAGGGATGATAATGAAAAAAATAAGAATTATAAAGAAAAATGATGACTATAGCTCTGAATATGATATCGGGGATATTTTCAATGTTGAAGGGACGTGGTACGGCGGTGTTCATATTTTGGGAAAGACCGGCGTTCCGATTTCGCTGGACAATGACGAGTATACAGTATTAAGCACAGAGCCGGAGGGCGAGCCGATTGCCGATGACGGCGGGCGCATTTGTGTCGGAGATATCGTAAGGCATTTTAAACGGGCGTGGGTGTCTGAAGAAACGTCGGAGTATTTATATAAAGTGCTCGCTTTTGCACAGCATACGGAAACCGGAGAACGCCTTGTAATTTATCAGGCTCTTTATGCACCTTTTAAAGTATGTGCAAGACCGCATGATATGTTTATGAGCGAGGTGGACAGGGAGAAATATCCTGACATAAAGCAAAAATATCGTTTTGAGAAGATAGAAATTTAAAAATGTTAAGATTATAAAATGAATTGGGGGATGTTTATGCGAAATCATGAAGTTACAGAAAGAAAACCGCTTTTAACCGATGAAGGTATTTTGCGTGAGCCGGGCTGGTCAAGACAGCTTCTGCAGATTTACGAGCGGGAGAAAATTAAGGCGCCAAAATTCAGAATTAAGGAGTGGGATTATTATCTTGTGCTTAATGAAGACTTTGCGGGTGCATTTACGATTTCGGATGACGGCTATATCGGGCTGCAGTCGGTGTCGCTTTTGAATTTTAAAGAGGGCTGGGAACATACGGAAACGATTTTAAATCCTTTTCCTATGGGGAAGTTTAAACTTCCGGAAACTTCAGTCTATGGCGTGACAAAGTATGCAGACCGACGGCTGAAGATGCGGTTTGTTGTTGAAGATGGGAAGCGTAAGATTCAATGCAAGTTTGATAATTTTTATAAGGGAAAGCCTTTTGAGTGTCAGATTGTTCTTAACGAACCTAAGACAGAGTCGATGGTGATTGCAACACCATGGAGGGAGAAAAAGACGGCTTTTTATTATAATCAGAAAATTAATTGTATGCCGGCTTCGGGATATATGCGCTATGATGGCCGCGAATACCGCTTTAATCCAAGAACGGATTTTGGCACACTGGATTGGGGACGCGGTGTGTGGACTTATGACAATCGGTGGTACTGGGGTTCAGGCAACGGGCGTATTGACGGCAAGGCTTTTGGCTTTAACATCGGCTATGGTTTTGGGGACACGACAGCGGCAACAGAAAATGTCCTTGTGTATGACGGAAAGATTCATAAATTGGACGATGTGACTTTTAATATTCCAAAGGACAGCTACATGAAGCCGTGGACGTTTACTTCAAGTGACAATCGTTTTGAGATGGAATTTAAGCCGGTGCTTGACAGAGCGGCAAAGACATCCGCACTGATTATTGAGACCGACCAGCATCAGGTGTTTGGGCGTATGAGTGGAAAGGCAGTGCTTGATGACGGCAGAGTATTGGAGATTAAAGATTTAATGTGTTTTGCCGAAGATGTGCATAACAGGTATTAAAAGCAAAAAGGTGAAAGGCCTGTCATTTAAGAGACCTTTCACCTTTTTGTCATCCTTCAATGGAAATATAGTTACTTTCTGTAACAGGTTTTACTTCATTTTTGGGTACGGACAGCTTTAAAATGCCGTCTTCATATTTTGCATGAATATCTTCCTGACGAACGGCGTCACCGACGTAAAAGCTTCTGCTCATGGCACCGGCATAGCGCTCGCGGCGGATAAAACGGCCGTCATTATCTTTTTCATCTTTGTCAAGTCCTTTGACGGCTGAAATTGTTAAATAGCCGTCTTTTAACTCGGCAGAAAGCTCATCCTTCTTAAAGCCCGGCAAGTCGATGTCAACTTCATAGCTCTGTTTGGTTTCGCGTACATCTGTCTTCATCATGTTTTTTGCATGTTTTCCGTAAAGTGGATTTTTTTCACCCCAAAAGCTGTTTTCAAATGGGAAATCCATCAGGTCATCAAATAAGTTTTCTCCAAAAATACTAGGCATCATCATAAGTCATGTCTCCTTTCATAATGACAAAATATTTGAGCACTGTCGGAGAAATCCGAGGTGTTGAATGAATATGCCCGAACAGGAGGAGATATTTTTTATCTCTTCGTTTGTTCTATATGTAATATAACATACAAAACATAAAGCGTCAAGGGAAAAGGCAAAAAGTTCACAAAGTATTCACAAAAAGAGGCTATTCATCTTTGATTTGCAGTCCGGAGTGGTCGGTATGGTAGCCTTCCTTATAAATAAGCTGTGAAATCGGAACAATTTCAAAGCCCTGATTTTTTAAACCTTGAATAATTTTGGGGAGTGCAGTCTTTGTATACTGAGCGCCGTTGTGCATAAGGATAATTGCCCCGTTTTTTAAGTTTTTGTGATTTAATACTGTATCAACAATCGCATCAGCCCCATAGTTTTTCCAGTCCAGACTGTCTACGGACCATTGGATGACGTGATAATTTAAAGTGTTTGCGGTTTCAATGAGGCAATTATTGTAATCACCGTAGGGCGGTCTGAAAAGACACATTTCAATTCCTGTTAAAGCCTTAACCTTTTCAGTGACAAGCGATAATTCCGACTGGCAGTCGCTTTCTGAAAGCTGGGACATTTGTTTGTGATTTTCGGAGTGGTTTCCAAGGTCATGTCCTGCGGCAGCAATCTTTTTGACATCATCGGGGTAGGAATCAACCCAGCCGCCGGTCATAAAAAAAGTTGTTTTGACGTTGTTTTCTGAAAGAATTTCAAGCAATTCGTCGGTGTCTTCGTTGCCCCATGGAGGTTGTAGATAACGCAAGTGATGAAAACAACGAAAATACAAGGAG